>JAOXSG010000842.1 GCA_025800105.1 Cohaesibacter sp.
GGGAGTTGCGCTTCATTTTGAAGGCAAATGCAATTGATGAATCATCCGGCTGCACTAAGATAAAATTTATGTTTGCTTATTAAACTATAAGCGTGCCTTATTGACGTTAGGAAAATCCAAAACACTTAAGAAATCTTCTTGTATTTTGACGCTAGGTAATAACCGGCAATTGCGAATCATTGCGACCGCAAAGATGGCGCCACTCTCTTGATCAGAAGAGCCTCGCAGGGGGCTGTTGTGGTGGGATGCCATATAAACACTGGCGGATTACCGGAAATTGTAATGGGCCTTTGTTTTATGGCCCAAACCCGCGCCTAAGCCTTGATGACGGAGGCATGTGGAATAGCGGTGTTTGATCATATTTTCCAGCCAGCCAACGCAAAACATTGTTTCTGAGGCTTTAATCTTCATAAATTCGGCTGAGCTATGGTTATTTTGAGTTCCTGTTTGAGTTGAGCGGAGTGGCGGCAATCTCTTACAAGCATGTTCATTTCTTTTCGTGATTTTATAAAATATAACTGAAAAACATAATTTTTTGCTTTTTCTGAGAAGCAGATTCTGTACCAATTGTGATCATGATATGAGTATCAACGATCAACGGGGCTTCTGTGGAGAGTTTTTACCAAACAATCATTTTAGCTATGACAAAACCCTTCCCACTTGTGACGGCTTCTCCATTGAAGCCAGAGCTTAAGGGAAGGGAGGGAATAGATTTATTCTTTCCGTCGCGGCATGGCGTTGTTTCTGCAACTGCGAAAAACCGATTTCTAACACAGATTCTGTTCTTATTTGAAAAACACTTCTCGCGTTTGGTTTTATGGGCCAAGCTGCCATTCATTGTGCTGGTGAATTCGCTTAAATTTTTTCTGGAAATTCATATGAGACTTTGACCGGGGACAATGCCGGAAGCGAGATAACGTTGTATTTACCAGTAAATGACCGAGCAAACCCCAAGAAACTTATTCGGTCAGAGCGTCACACATCTACGGAGATAATCCATGTTACGCGGCAGCACCCAGAACGACACTCTGACAGGTACCAATGGATCAGATGTCATTGTTGGTAGAGCTGGGGATGATCTCATTTCAGGTCTGGATGGGGATGATAGCATCAATGGTAGCGATGGCTTTGACACGCTTTTAGGGGGTTTGGGCGCGGACACTCTGAACGGCAATGGCGGGGATGATTTTGCCGCTGGCGGGGATGGGTCTGATGCGCTGTGTGGCCATGATGGTGCGGATACGCTTTTGGGCGAGGCGGATAATGACGCGCTTTACGGTGGCTTGGATGACGATTCCCTGAGCGGCGGCGATGGGGAGGATGTTCTCTCTGGGGCCGATGGCAATGACAGCCTCGATGGGGGCGCGGGCCATGACAGTCTTTTGGGCGGCGATGGTGTGGACGTTCTTTTGGGCGGGTCTGAGAATGACACGCTTCGGGGCGGTTTTGGGGCGGATAGCCTTGATGGTGGCGCGGGCGATGATGGTCTTTACGGGGATGAAGAGAGCGATCATCTGAGCGGCGCTTTGGGCAATGACAGCCTGTTTGGGGGTCTTGGGTCTGACACGCTTTTGGGCGGGGATGGCGCTGACAGTCTTGAGGGCGAGGAAGACAATGACAGCCTTGAGGGCGGGTCTGGCTCTGACGCGCTTTTGGGGGGCATTGGCGATGACAGCCTTGATGGCGGGTCTGAGAATGACACGCTTTTGGGGGATGCGGGCAATGATGTTCTTCTGGGCGATTTGGGCGATGACAGTCTTGATGGCGGCGCGGGCAATGATGTTCTGAGCGGCGGGGACGGGTCTGACAGTCTTCTTGGCGAGGAAGGGGCGGACAGTCTTGAGGGCGGTTTGGGCGCGGATCTTCT
Source organism: Cohaesibacter sp. (assembly GCA_025800105.1). Taxonomy (GTDB): domain Bacteria; phylum Pseudomonadota; class Alphaproteobacteria; order Rhizobiales; family Cohaesibacteraceae; genus Cohaesibacter. The sequence continues at coordinate 1,868 of JAOXSG010000842.1, forward strand.
GCGCGGGGGTCTTGCGGCGGACAGTCTTGATGGCGGCTCTGGCGATGACACGCTTTACGGGGATGATGGGGCCGATCACCTGCTTGGGGATTTGGGTGCGGATCAATTGCTTGGGGGCGATGGGGCCGACAGTCTTGAAGGCGGGGATGGGGAGGATGTTCTCTCTGGGGGCGAAGGTCTTGACCAGCTTTTAGGGGGTTTGGGCGCGGACACATTGAACGGCAATGGCGGGGATGATTTTGCCGCTGGCGGGGATGGGTCTGATGCGCTGTTTGGCCATGATGGTGCGGACACGCTTTTGGGCGAGGCGGATAATGACGCGCTTTACGGCGGCTTGGATGACGATTCCCTGAGCGGCGGGGATGGGGAGGATGTTCTCTCTGGGGCCGATGGCAATGACAGCCTCGATGGGGGCGCGGGCAACGACAGTCTGAGTGGGGGCGAAGGGGATGATCGCCTCATTGGCG
>JAOXSG010000845.1 GCA_025800105.1 Cohaesibacter sp.
CCGCAGCGGGCCCGCATTACTATGGGCGGGCCCGCGCCAGGACCGCACCGGGCCCTCATTACTATGGGCGGGCCCGCACCGGGACGCTCATTACGATGGGCGGGCCCGCGCCGGGCCCGCATTACTATGGGCGGGCCCGACACGCCGTTTGGACCTTACAAAGTAGTTTCCAAAAGGTGTGAGGAAGACGGCCTGCTCCACAACGCAAAGCTTCTGTCCTTAATAAATCAGATAACATTGTATCTCAGGCCTGCGCCCAAAAGGTGTTTCACTACGCATTTTGTATGTATACGCTTTATGCGCGTTTCGCAAATGTTCTGATGATGCAAGGCACCTACCACGGTATACGCGTGCAATCTTGACGGGGCACACTTCCAATTCCCCTGTGCATGGCGAGCATGCCCGCACATGTTGAATGCAAAGCCTGGAACCTTTGATTCTTTGACATGGGCACCTGCCCCGTGTCTGGCGTGCGAAATGGTACCCTTTTTTCCTAACAAAAATGCCTTGCATCCGTGTACCCTCACTGTATATATATTTTTTGATATACCTTGGCTTGACTTGGCTACTTCATATTGCCAATCGTCTTATGATTAGAACCATGCATCACCTTTGGAGAGATGCAATCATTGTGATGGATTGGATTCAACAGAGACTCCCACCGACGTCACACCGACCCAGGTAAAAGTGATTCCTGGGTTGCTCCTATTGTGCCAGTTTTGCGTTGCTTGGGAGTTGAAGCCAAGTTGACTTTGACATAGACCATCGAGCTGAGTGGACCATGTCGATGCGTTGCCTTTTGATAAATCTATTTCCGTGGAGAGATATACATATATAATCCTCCATGATTGGAGAGATAATAATACGAAATCTAGACAAAAGCAAAAACAACTACAAAAATAAACTTTTATTGAGGTTGCATTTTCAGAGGATACCCCCATTTTATAACAGTACGGGAGTCCACCAGAGTGCAATTTTCAAAGCTAATTTCA
>JAOXSG010000846.1 GCA_025800105.1 Cohaesibacter sp.
GATCTTGAATACCACGCCAACAGCAACATGGACGCGTACGTTGAGGTGATGGAACAAATTTCTGGAACCGTGCCCGACAGCCACGATGCGCGACAACAGAGAGCAAACGTTTGGACACGTATTGCAGATCTCGTCGAGGCAGGCATCACCACTGGGTCCCGGATGCTCGACAGAATGATTTTACAAGGACGAGACACCGTCCAAATTTCCCAAAATGTTTACCATTTATCATATGTGCCAACACCGGCAGAGCATTTCATGCGCCAAGATCCTGGAGAAGCTGGTGCTATTTTTCGTCCTTCCCTCATGGTCCATATTTCGGACGCGGACTTTTCCTGGGATGTGTTGGACGCTCTAGGCGCGCTGGGCCGCAACTGCCTTGCAGGGCGTGCCGTACTTTCTGATCACCCTCGACACAACAGCGCCGAAGAGCATAATGTGGACACCTTTTACATTTCATTGACCGTTCTCAATTTAGGCAAGATCGACAGGATGCCTTGGTTTGCCGGAAATAAAAGGTATGGATCCGAAATTCGAAATGATTTCAATCGCCTCAAGGAAAAATTGGTCCTGCCTCATATTGTTCTTAACAATCCCGGCCATATCATCACTCTCTGTGAGTCGTATGATTTTACCATTGTCAATTCTCTCTGCGTAGATTATGGCACTATTGGTATCCAATGTCAATCCGATAAAACGGATCGTTCGCCTCCATTGGCCGTATTTTTGAAGACGCCGTATGGCATGCTCGAGGTCCTCCATCACTGGGATGAATCCAAGAGGACGGGCAGCAAGACTGACGGCTGGCTTATTCATGCAGCCATCATTTTATGCACATTTGG
>JAOXSG010000850.1 GCA_025800105.1 Cohaesibacter sp.
CTTACGACCTTCCTCAAGCAGATGAACCAATGGAGAAGCCAAATGTAGACCTTCGACCTCGGAGTGAAAGCGTTGGTGCTAGTGCCAAACCAAAACCACGGCCACCAGCATCAAAATCTCGGCCGCAATCGCCAGTGTCAAAGGCGATGCCATCGTCTAGCTCGGCAACAACACCGAGACAACCACCTTCACCACCATTGCCAACAAGAAGACAAGGCGAAGGTGCACGGCCGAGCACTTACACAGCCGAGGAGAACGCCACAAGTGAACCTTCTCAACCTTCGCAAATCCCTGTTGATCCACAAACAACCAACCAAGGAGGATGGGGACGCGATAGCTGGAATCAAGGTCGTGGCAAAGGAAGGTCTAAAGGAAACAAAGGTTGGACTAGGCGTACCAACCGAAATTGGGAGTATTACTCCGGATAACTATTTCATTGTGGAGAAAACATGAGAGCCGGGCGTAGCGTAGGTTTCACCCACTTGTGAGTGCATCCGTAGTTGCGTTAGTTCAATTGTTTTCAATGATCAATTACGCCTGGACT
>JAOXSG010000861.1 GCA_025800105.1 Cohaesibacter sp.
TATCTTCTTCATCCGAAAAATCCAGCTCTGCCTCAATCATACTACGCCCATACAGCAGAATATCACGCCATTCGCCCAACTGTTTTCGATGATCGCCACTGGCCTGACGCAAAGCTTGCCGCCTTTGCTGCTCCGTTTCAGCATGGATAAGATCAGCAAGTCCCTCCACTTCCATCAAATCCATTTTGCCATTTTCAAATGCCCGCCGGGAAAATTCCCCAGCTTCCGCCAAACGGCACTCGTCAAAAGAAGACAAAAGATCGATCACAGCCGAAACGACAGCCCGCCCCCCATGACAATGCAGCTCCACGCAATGCTCGCCAGTAAAGGAATGAGGTGCAGGAAATGTCAGAACCAGGGTCTGATCAATCACCTCGCCACTTCTATAATCCATTAAAGACCGCAACCCGGCTGTTCGTGATTTCGGAAGCGACTCGAATAACTGATCTGCTATATCCAAAGCCTTAGAACCGGACAATCGGAACACAGCAACACCGGCAGGAACCGCGCCACTTGATAAAGCAAAAATCGTAGACATCTCATCCGCCAATCTGCCAGCCTCATCCAG
>JAOXSG010001073.1 GCA_025800105.1 Cohaesibacter sp.
CTCGAGCCACTCACAAGGACTATCGCCTGGTGTTCACCAAACGCGTGGTTGACGTGAACACGTTCCAGACCTACCCGTAAGGTTACACGCGCACCACCGACCAGGACCACGACAACCTGGCTGCTCTCATGGAGTTGTAAAAAAGAATGAGACGTCTGTGACATTCGGTCCAGGCCCACGCTCCCGCTTGTACATTACCTCTGTGACTTTTTTTGAATGGGGCGCCTGTGACACTCGGTCCACGTTCCCTGCTTGTCGTTTTAGCTCTGTGACTTGTTTTTTTGAAATGGGACGCCTGTGACACTCGGTCCAGGCCCACGCTCCCGCTTGTCATTTTAGTTCTGTGACTTGTTTTTTGAATGGGACGCCTGTGACACTCTGTCCAGGCCCACGCTCCCGCTTGTACATCCCACGCTTGTTTTATCATCAAAAAAAATTGTTGCCCCTTACATTTGTGTGTGGCGTGATTTTTTCTTGCGTGACGGAGGATTACACCACATTCTGTGGCGTAATTTTCTTGCGAAACGGGGGGCGTGGCTACGGAAACCCTACCCTTGATGAGCCAAATGAGCGCAACTTTGATGGTGCAAATGACTGCCCGTTGCTATGGTCACCCACTTTGATAGATGACGTCACGCTGCTATGGTAACCTTTGACAGCTTTTGGTTCTATTTCAGGTCATATCACTACTAACGTGTTAATATCATCATAATCATACACGCCAGATGGAAAGGTCAGTGTTTCAAATGTTTTCCCTTTATCTTCTGAAATCCTTAATTTATTATTACCATATTCTGGTCTTATGTTATGCCAACTAGGG
>JAOXSG010000884.1 GCA_025800105.1 Cohaesibacter sp.
ACGAACCAGTCTGAGAATATTAGGTAGCTTGGCAGCCATACCATGGAATCCGCCGACCCCTCGCAAAGGGGGAGCGCGCCTAGAAGTCTGGACGTTGCGGGAGTTTGGGCACGGAGTCGTTATCAGGCCTCTAAGTCTTACGTTGCGCAAAGGTTTTCCTTGCTCGAGGCAACTTTTTTTTTTTTTTTTTTTTGTGCAAAGGTTTTCCTTGTTCGAGGCAACTTGGACGTTTCGGGAGTTTGGGTGCGGTTTCGCATGGCTTGGGCGCGATTTCTTTGTCTTTAGTAGGTTCCAAAAGCAACGTTTCGGGATTTTTCAGGCTGCAGTTTCGCAATGGCTTGGGCACAAAACCTGCTGGGGCTCTGTCTTTTCGGATGCGCTCCCCAAGCATCTTTTTCTTGGGTTTTGCCACGTTTCGGGAGTTTGGGCGCGGAGTTGCGTTTCGGTATGTTTCGCACGCTGGAAATATAGGTACCTTGTAATTTTTTGGGTCGAATGGTAACGTGAAGCATTCTGTCGGCTTTCTTCTACGGAACTGGGCCAAAACATTGTATTTTTTGGATCGAATGGTATACCGTGACGCATTCTGTCGGCTTTCGTCCATGGGACTTTTTCTTGATGCTGCTGTTTTGCTTGGCATGGGCGCGAATCTTGCTGGCGTTCGGGTGTTTCGGAACCGGACCAAAGCACTGTTTTTTATGGGTTCCAAAGGTAAC
>JAOXSG010000889.1 GCA_025800105.1 Cohaesibacter sp.
CTCACAATATTCTGCTTCTTTCTAAAGGTTTAACCCTTTGAAGAAATTAAAAGTGTAGATTTACAGTACATGATTAGGCATTTACTTATATTGCTTTCTTTACCTCAGAACCCCTATACAGCATATTTCTCAAAATCTAGAAAACAGAATAAAACATCAAACTGTTACACAGGGTACCATACATTGTAGTTTGTGTGTCTTTATTGCCTCAGAAGCTCTTCATGCTAAAATGGCATCATGAAATGAGTATATGACCATCGCAGTGAATCGCAATTTTAAGCAATTGCAAAAAAGCCCGAAAAAAAGCATTTCGGGGCTTCAATGGGATTCGAACCCGTGGCCTCTGCATTAGCGCTCATTTCATTATTCATTATACTCATTTCATTTGTATTCCCGCATTTCACATCATTTCATTCTGTGTTTCATTCCTTTCACGGGTTGATGAACTCAATAAATTGGCCGGCCTCCAGTGTATGGGTCTTCATAGCTCAGGCTGGTAGAGCACTGCAGCGC
>JAOXSG010001077.1 GCA_025800105.1 Cohaesibacter sp.
TTGGAACATTATGTAGCAGATCTTTATGTGCAAATTTTGGATTTTGGATTTTGGGGATTTTGGATTTTGGATTTCGGGGATTTTGGATTTTGGATTTTAGATTTTGGGGATTTTGGATTTTGGATTTTGAGGTTTGGGGGATGGAAAAGTTTGGGTGCAAGATTCGTCACAAATGTTGGATGCTACATAAGAAAAGAAGACTGTGCACGCCGACCCGGGTCGGCGGATATATATCTATATGTACTGTATATATGATATATGTCATAGCAGTAGTACCGCACAAGGCGGTGGCGGAAGTTTCAAAAATAGGAAACCTATATACGGGAGGTTGGCTGTTGTGAGTCACGGATGGCAAAGCAAAAGCTCTGATGGATCGACAGGTGTTTCAGGTCTCCATTCTTTCTCTCTCTCTCTCTCTCTCTTGTTAAGTATCAACGCCTCAACCCTTTGGGCCCAACACAGGCCTTGAGCCTGACATGAGATCAACAGAGAAAAGTGCCGCAGCATTGCAACAGTGAGTTTAACATGGTAGCGGAGCAGTGATCCCCAACACAGCCTGGAACGATCAGGAACTACGGGGTGAG
>JAOXSG010000930.1 GCA_025800105.1 Cohaesibacter sp.
GTCACAACTAACTCAAACCTTTCCTGTACCCTCACAGATCCTGTTCGATATGATTGACGTCATCCTCGACACACTTCAAAGAGGGGATCCTGAGGAAATAGAGCATCTACAATCCCACACAAGCCATCTGTTCCCAGGCAATATACAAACAGTGACCCCAGAACAAATGACAACCACCATCTGCGACCGCTTTCTAGACAAGGATCCTGACAAAATAATTCATCTATACCTTCATGTTGATGTCCTGAAATCATGCAAGAAACTCAAACCAACTCTATGACATTTCTGTTTTTATTGCGTGACATTTCTGTTTTTTTTATTGCGTGACACTATTTTCAATTCTGTGACAATTATTGCGTGACACAAAAAAGGGACGTCCGCCGTGACACTCGGTCCGGGCCCACGTTCCCGCTTGTAAAAAACTCGGTCCAACCCGTTGTCTCATTCATTTTACCACATTAAATATTTCCTTTTTTCAACACGCGTGACTCTCTTTTCCACCTGGCACGACCCCTCCCCCAACGTCACCCCCTACGTTACGGGTCCCCGCGGAACCTCCACGTGACCGGAGAAGGGAGAC
>JAOXSG010000946.1 GCA_025800105.1 Cohaesibacter sp.
ATTGGAGGGGTCAGCTGAGACAAGGGACGTGGGACATGGGACATGGGAGATTGGAGGGGTCAGCTGAGACAAGGGACGTGGGACATGGGACATGGGAGATTGGAGGGGTCAGCTGAGACAAGGGACGTGGGACATGGGACATGGGAGATCAGATAATAGATGGGAGATGGGTGGGACATTCTGAGATAGGAGATAGGAGATGGGAGTTTGGAGATGGGAGCTGACACCTGGTAAGTGAGATGTGGGATGGGGGCTTTCGTGTTAACTAGACTAATGATTACTCTCTTGAGATTAACGCAGGCTAATCGACATTCTTGAGCCCCTTATCCTATGGCTTTTGAACTTTATCCGAGGATAAATCCACCTCCTTCCTCCCGTATTGGTTAAAAATCCCCCTTGCTTATGATGTGATCAAAATACTTGAAGCGTTCCGCCTGAAATGAATTGAAGAAACTATCGAGTATCCGCAATTTTGAGTTCAATACCGTAAAATCCCAGTCTTACGGTACTCTTTTTCAATAACTCGCTGTTCATATCACGAGGAGATCTAAAAATATTTTAAATGAGACTTGATCCAAGACTCCAATCAATTAATTACCAACCGCGGTGTTTTAACCTCGCTCAGAATAACAAAGCACCTTACCTGTGTATTGGTGTTCTGATAGTTTGAAAAAGTGCGGCTTAAGCCTTGGTCAAAGGAGTCGCAAGTCATCGCAAGTTTGGAAATGCCAACTTGG
>JAOXSG010000965.1 GCA_025800105.1 Cohaesibacter sp.
GACAGACCTCGAAATTACCGTGATAGGCCGCTTCAATTGCAGCCTCAACCAGATGGTTGCGCGGGATATAAACAGGGTTTGCCTGACGCATCCTTTCATATCGTTTCAAAGGGGTGTACTCTTGTTTGTCAGCAAGAGCTGACCAAGCATTCTTCCAGTTGGCCAAAGCGCGTTTATTGGCAAAAAGATCGGCCAATCCATCATGATTCTGGTCTTTGACGGTCTCGCTTAAATTTCGGAAAAAAAGCGTAAAATCAATGCGATGCTTGGTGAGCAATTCTAAAGTGCTTTCCAGAAAGCTCTCTTCTTCTTCGCTCTTGATTTTCAAGCCTAGTTTTTGCCCGAAATGCTGCAAATAATATCGATTGAAATGATCGGCAAAGGCGGCAATCGCCTCTTCTGCCTGTTCAATGGCTTTGCTTTCGGTCCCGGCAAGGATCGGCACCAAAGCGCTGGCAAATTGTGCCAGATTCCAATGACCCATATGCGGTTGATTGCCCCAGCTATAGCGGCCATGACGATCGATGGAACTGAAGACTTTTGCAGGATGAAACTGATCCATGAAGGCGCAGGGGCCATAGTCAATCGTTTCTCCTGAAATGGCCATGTTATCC
>JAOXSG010001085.1 GCA_025800105.1 Cohaesibacter sp.
GTCCGTCATCGGTTTAGCTAGCTGACTGAAACCTTTAATGAATTTTCTATAGTAAGATGCTAACCCCAAAAACGATCTGACATCATGCACTGACTGCGGCCGGGGCCAATCCAAAATGGTTCTCACCTTTTCAGGTGAGGTGCGAATCCCATCGTGGCCTACCTCGAACCCAAGGTAGTCCACTTTATCTTTTAGGAATTCACATTTATGGAGACGCCCATAAAGCCTGGCCCGACGCAGCTTGTCAAGTGCATGCTGCAAATGTCCCCAATGCTCCTCGATTGAATGACTATATATCAAAATGTCATCCAAATATACTAATACAAAAGAATTGATATCCTGTTTAAATACTTCATTCATTAGCCGCTAAAATGTACTCGGTGCATTGCATAGCCCAAAGGGCATCACCAAGTACTCCCATTGGCCTCAGTTCGTACAAAACGCGGTCTTCTCCACCGAATCCTTCGCCATGGCTATCTGATGATAGCCTTGAGCCAGGTCTAATTTTGAAAAAACTCTGGCTTGGCCCAATCGATCAAGGAGCAGATCTATCCGCGGCAGTGGATAGCGGTCCTTGACCGTCTGCTTATTTAGCGCCCTGTAGTCTATGCACATCCTATGCACATCCATCTGCCGTCCTTCTTGGGCACAAATAGAACTGGTGCACCATAGGGACTG
>JAOXSG010001088.1 GCA_025800105.1 Cohaesibacter sp.
CAATGCCCACAACAGGCGATAATGACAGCTCTCAATACCCGGAAAAGGCCAAAGCAAAAAACTTATGCCCCTACGATTTGCATTGGCAGGCCCGCAAGACCGGCTCTTTGGCAAGGCCAAAGAAACATTGTGAGAAAAGACCAAAACCAACAGCCAAATACATCACATTTATGAGTCTACGGCCTCATGCCGTTGGTATAATCATCCCCGATGGCGCAGTCCTCAGCATTGTGCGTTCAGGCTATTATGACAATGGCGCGGAAAAAAAGCAGTGGCACTGGGAAATATATGCCTCGCAAAAAGGCTGGATCAGGACGTCTGACCTTGAAAAGATACCCTGATCCAACAGGAAAGAGAGGGCGAGGGGAAGCACCTTCTCTTGTCGCAATCTTACATCAAGCCGCGCTGTGAGCGTTGTTCGCTCAGCTCATCCAGCAATTGCGCGAAATTGCTCAGCGGCCAGAAAATGGTTTTGCGTGTGCCTTTTTCGGGCAGATCCAACTCCAGAACATCGCCGTCTCGCCAGTCTGCCAAAATGGCTTG
>JAOXSG010001066.1 GCA_025800105.1 Cohaesibacter sp.
CGCACTTATGCTTTGCGCAGCCGTGCCGATGCCATTCTGGTTGGGGTTGATACCGTGCTGATTGATGATCCGTCCCTGACGGTGCGCTTGCAAGGATTGGAAGAGACATCTCCCATTCGCATTGTCTTGGACAGCAGGGGGCGTCTTCCGCTGTCCAGTCAGCTGGTGCAAACGGCCCAAAGCGTGCCGACATGGATCCTTACAAGTGGTCATATCTCGGCTGAAAAAGCCCTGAGTTTGGAAGCGCGGGGATGCAAAGTGTTGCTCACAGATCCAACTCCGTCGGGACATGTTAATCTGGATCAGGCCTTAGTCTTGCTGGCAGAGGAGGGGATCAATAAGCTCTTTATAGAGACAGGTGCCATTCTGGCTAGAACATTGCTGGATAAAGATCTGATCGATGAATTTATTCTCTATCAGGGAAGGTGCATATTGGGCAATGGATTGCGTGCCTTTGAGCAAAGCGCCAATGAAGCCCTGTGTGCTGCCGGTTTTTATCTTGATCATCAGCAACGGATGGGGCAAGACAAAGCCATGACTTTTTTGCGAAAGGTGCCGCGTTTTTAGGCGCACTTATTCCGTCTCTGGTAGTCCGCCAAAGGGACCATAACAGCTTGCTGAAACAGGAAGATACAATGTTTACAGGAATTGTCACAGATATCGGCGAAATCATCAAACTGGACAAAATTCCGGCAGGCCAAAGGGTGCGCATTGCAACCCGTTATGAGCCGCAAGGCATTGAATTGGGGGCCTCCATTGCTT
>JAOXSG010001082.1 GCA_025800105.1 Cohaesibacter sp.
TTGTGCTTGGGGAACAGCACCACCACGGCACTCATATTGAACTGCCCTCAACACAAGTGAATCATTGATTCTCCCAATCTGTTCGGAAAGATCGATAGCCCTCCCATTGATACGCAAATGAAGGTTGGCAAGACCAGCGAAGTACTTGCGATTGACCCAGTCCAAAATCTGATGCATCCTCAAGAAAGGGGAAAAGTTTTCAAGCCCATGCGGCTCAATAAGGACTTGAATATCCGCCAGTGCAATCCTGAAATCACCTTTGCAGATGTCATACAAATCGAGTCCAGGTGTGATCATATCGATACGTGCCTTTCGGATGAAATCACGCAAAGCAATCCTGGCAACCTGTAGATATGAAAGATTTGAATCAATCTCTACTGTCACACAAAATTGTGCATGCCCTGCACTGTGATCAACATATACGCTGACATGCCTTGCTGTGTCAGAATCAGGTATGCATATGGCCGGCAAGGTCTCAAAGGAGCCATCAGGCAAACGTTTTCGTTTGATGGATGGAGTCATGAAGTTGTCAAAGCGGTGTCCAACCTCATCACAAAAGTAATACCT
>JAOXSG010001106.1 GCA_025800105.1 Cohaesibacter sp.
ACATCCTCTTCAGAGGAGAGCGGTTCTTTCTTTATACAACACATATGTCCTTGCATGACGGGGGTGTAGGTTTGAGTCTCTTCCCTGAAACGGACGCGCTTCATCTTTCTTTCCACACGAGTTTTGGTTTGGGGGGCGTAGCGAACGTGCGATGGAAGAGATCTCGGATTTCCTGGTGGGTCTTGTTGTCTAGAACTCGGGCCCCCACTACACCCGTCTTTCGATGGGTCGTGTATGTGGTGTGGTTAGCCGACCATCCGCACGCCTGCCACTGGTATCGAAAGATTGAAAAGGAGCGTCCCCACCTCGTGCCGTCCATGTTCACCCTGTTGTTTTGGTGTGGCGTGGTATGGCTCCGAGGAAAAAGAAGACCCGAGTGAATGTCGCGGACAAGTGGCTCTCCAAATACCATGACGTGCACACCCGAGCCAGTTTAGGGGGCGTGACCCGATTCGCCAAGGCTCACAAGTTGCCTTTGAAAAAAGCGCAACGCCTCTTGGAACAGGATTTGGCT
>JAOXSG010001115.1 GCA_025800105.1 Cohaesibacter sp.
TGTTTTATTGTTAAAAATCACTGAGCCTTAAAACGTGCATGAAAGCAGGGTACACAGCACTGAACTTTACTTGAATTAAAGAAAAATGTGTCATTATTTTAGCCATGGTTGCGATATACCTTTGCTTTGAGAGTGCAGAAAACACTTCCAATAAGAATATAAAGTTTTTTTTTGCATATATAAGAAATTTTCCACAGTGTTTTTGGAAGCGTATCATTGCCAGATGGGACGATATTCAAATATGAATCAAAGCTCACGTGCTGCAATTGAAAATTTTGTTTTTCTCAAAGCAGCAAACAATGGTTCATTAAAAACCAATTGTTGTTTTGAGTCAAGAGCGCGATGGAATGCACTGTTGGACTAATTTTTTGCATTTTCACCAATGGGGGTTGCACTTGTTTTTGCGAAGAAAAAACAAAAATTATCGCACGCGCAACGCGTGCCAATCACAAGACGGCGGCTTCCTTGAAGATTTTTTTGCGGTTTGCCCAGAAACATGGGTTGCACTTGACGCAGCTAATTTGTTCACATTTTTTGCAGAAGTATGGCAAAAATGCACAAATTTTTTCCTAGTGCAACCCGGTCCAAAGACGAAAGCAAAACGCGATAAAACTACAAAGTTAGCTCGTTTCGTCCTGATAAATTCGCGACAAAACTAGTACTAAAAGCTAAACTAAAGGACGATAAGCT
>JAOXSG010001102.1 GCA_025800105.1 Cohaesibacter sp.
CTCTGAAAAATATGAGGTAAGTCTAAGGATTTAATACAAGTATAGATTCTCTAAATACTGTGAATATTCAAAGTTGAATTGGTTTTTTTCCCTGTAGTGTTGAAATAAAACAACATGCAACTTAACGCCCGAATATGTTTGCTCTTATTCACGTCGTTATATTGCCATCCAGTTATTTTGAAAATGTTTTTAACTCTGGATTCGGTCTTACTATCATCAGTAACATACATGAACATAACAAATATCGTTACCTCTAATCTCTTTTAAACAGTACTATTCGAGTACTATTGTCTTCGGGGCAAGTTCGTTACAAATTGAGCGGATTTGAACGCCATTTTCGTAAGCCTGATCGAATTTGTCGTTGACATTCTTACTTCCGGTCTTCTGTTGGAAGCTGACTTCTGTGACCCAACGAGGGCGGCAAGCATACGACGAAAACCGACCCGTAGTTGCTTCCCTTGTCACTGTATTATACTCGGCAAGCGATCGGATGCCCCGACCGTTATTCCGAAG
>JAOXSG010001103.1 GCA_025800105.1 Cohaesibacter sp.
ATGGAACAGCCCCGACCGACGCTTCTGAGCCGAGAAGCGTCGGTTGGGGCTGAGTGGTGCTCCACTCGGTGTACACAGCAGCTGCAAAGAAGCAGCCGGAGAAGGCGTGACCTGTTGCTGGAAATGATTGCCTGGCTGGGCGTCGGCTGCAGGGCACCGCTGAAACATCTGCGGCTTGGTTTCACCGGTGCCCTGCAGCCGACGACGCCCCGCAGCTTGGTTTCACCGCTGCCCTGCAGCCGACGCCGGATGCGCCGATTTTCCTGCGTGGCACCATCATGCCGCGGAATTGGTCAAATCAATATTGGTGTCCTATACCGTGACTACAGTGATGGTAGGAGCCGTGTTCATACGGAACCAAGAGACTCAAAAGCTCTGACCTAAAAATATCGTACCATCACAAACTGCCAGGAAGGAGATTGCGGCGAGCCAAGAACAAGCGTGGAAAACAAGGCTGAGGACGAGTGTAAGCCAGAAAATGATGATGATTACGATGGCGGTGGTGAAGATGGCATGGCCATGATGATAGTAATAATCGAGAAGGACAAAGATGGTTTGTGACAAAGATCCCTATGCAAGTTTGTCGGGCAGACCAGTTGCATGCAAAACAGCCCTCGTATCTTGCCAGCAAAATCTTAAAATTCACGACATTTCTTTCCGAAACAACTTCTTGACCAGTTTGAAATCACAAATCGGATCCCTTCATGAGCAGCCGTGTTTTCATCTTTTCTGCAAATCTCCTGTTTCAAATTTGAAACCTCTTCACGAAGGGAATCCACCTCCATAGTCAATCGCTGAATCCTTGAAAATCAGGTGGGACGTTTGGCTCCACAAAATGAAGACAATCTGTTTTTGGTTCATGTTTCATGCATTCCATGTTCTTTGGACCATCAAGTGCCAAGTTTTGCGAAGTCATAACTAAGTCTTGATAAGAATCCTTATACATCTTAGATAAACATGGACACTAGATCCAAATCGTCCCAGTTTCACTTATCTAAATGCCAAGTTGAAGGCAAGTTGCGTGGCGTTCTGGTCAACATTTGTCCTCATGACCAGGTCCTTAAAATCCATCATTTCCTTCATCACGTCCGCCAT
>JAOXSG010001104.1 GCA_025800105.1 Cohaesibacter sp.
GGACTGATTAGTAGGTCACTGAACTAGGTTACGGCAGTAGGGAGGAACTCCACAGGTAGGAGACTGTTCCTTACCGTTGGTGGTTTTCCACTTCTGAGTAGCCGAACGTCAGTCTTAGGTTTGGCTGATTAGTAGGTGAAAGGACGTTTTTGCTTCCTTTGGTCGTTTTTGGTTGGAGACTGTTCCTACCAAATTTTGGTTGTTTTAGGAAAGAGCCTGTTCTTTCCGTGTGCTGATATGTTATTGGTTGCGTCTCTGTGTGTATTGAAAGAAGACTGTTTCTTTCACTTTGACTTTTTGCGTCTGCCGTCATGGGTGAGATTTCTGAGCATGTTCAGCAACTCATTTTAGACAGTATCAAAGATGTTTCAAGTCAATATCCTCGAGTTGTCTTGTGTCATTCTTCAGGTTGCTTAAATTCTGATGCTACCTGCCAGGTGTGTACCCATGACAAGTTTGAAGAGTATCTTTTTCGGAGATCCATTGACCTCATCTCTGTTTTACCTAGT
>JAOXSG010001180.1 GCA_025800105.1 Cohaesibacter sp.
TATCTGTCAAGTCAAGTCTGTCAATCAACAATAATTGAACAGGTCTGAATAGAAAAAACCTGCTTGAGTGGCACTGCCACGTTGCCCGATTATCATCATTTAAATGTAGTATTTAGAGTACGCTTTTGCTGCAATGCTTGCACTAAGTATTGTCAACTGTCCAATACTTAAGATCATTAACTATTGTGAATTGTACAATACTCAAGACAGCTTTGTACACAGTAATACTTTGCCTTATGCGGAGCTGCAATTCTTGGCGTACATGTAGGATCTCAAAACTTTGTTTTACATTGATATACAATCTTTTGTTGCCCCCAATGTTTTCTGGCTGCGATCTACACATTGCAACACCGCATTGCATTCAATCAGTACTCAACATTGCAAATCACAATAGATTAGACAATTCCTCAGAGGCAAGAAATCGTAAAAACATCAAGTGAGATTGTACAATAGTATTACAATACATCGAGTTCCATCTCGTCCCCTCTAGAGCCTTGAGTGGGAGGACCATTGTTAGATGCTCCTTATTGGCTCTGAAAATTG
>JAOXSG010001183.1 GCA_025800105.1 Cohaesibacter sp.
ACTTGGTTTTCCGAGAAAGATATCTGCATTCATTGTCATCTGTGGTTCAGGGACTTCCCCTTGATTGACATTTTCAAGATGACTATACATTGTAGGAGGGGGGGGCCATTAACATATAATGAACTGATTAACTGAGGCACCGTTTACACGGACACGGTTTGAAATCGACGCCGTTTCATGACCTCGAAACCGCATCGAAAACGATACGGTTTTGAAGTGTTTACACGGAACCGATTTTATGGTTTTTGTTGTCGAAAAAAACAAGATGGCGTTGGCCTAAACTCCATTTGAAACTTTCCTTTTACCGCGTTCTCGAAGCAAGTGTAATTGGACTTTTGGTGACATCTGAAACTAACAGCAAACAATGCGTGACAGCACTTTTGAGGCATGAAAATGAATAAATTGACAAATAGGGCAAAAAAAGGTTAAAATTGAAGAGAAATAATTGTTATTGTATTGTCCAAGTTGACATTTTTGATTTGTCACATGAGCACAGCAAACAAAGTTGATTTTGAAGTCTGTGAAAAGAAAACTGGAGTGAAATGTCGGTCAT
>JAOXSG010001186.1 GCA_025800105.1 Cohaesibacter sp.
TGAAATATTGGAGCGTTGCCCGACAGGAAGCCTATGCCGATGCCGCCGCCTCCTATCAGGCGCATGTCAAGGCTGGGGCCTAAATTCAGGCCTCAAGGCTAGCTTTGATGCTAGCGCCGGCTGAATTTTCTCTGGGTTTGCTCAAGCACCAGTCTGGGAAAAGCCCGATCGTCAAAGACCATTGAAATGTTGATGACTTTGGCAGACTTTGCCAAATCTTCTGCCGCGCCAGACATGCCGCTTAATCTCACATGGTCTTTGGCCGTGGTGACAATGACCAGATTTTGCTCTTTGGCCTTATGCAGCACCTGTTGTGCATCAGCATTGCTATAGGCATGATGGTCTGCCACCTCATAGCGATCCACAAGATCCAGTCCCAGATCTGTCACCGTCTGGTAGAATTTTTCCGGTCGTCCAATGCCACACAATGCCAAAACCCGTGTGCCTTCGAGCAAAGTGGTTGCTTGCGGGCGGAAATAGGCATGGCTGGACGCTTTGCCAAGGCGGGCTGCCATTTGGCGCAATTTGGGTGCGCTGTTACCCTCGCCAATGACCAAAAACTGATCCAGTCGGCGCACTTGTGGCAGAAGCGGCGCACGCAAAGGCCCTGCTGGCATGACAAATCCGTTGCCGATGGCTTGTTGGGCGTCGATGGTGACCAGATTGAAATCTTTATAGAGATAGGGATTTTGAAAG
>JAOXSG010001220.1 GCA_025800105.1 Cohaesibacter sp.
AGATTTTACGACGTAGTCATTGCGCAAAACTGCCTCGCCCTTCGGGTTTATCTTGAAGTACCCATCTATCGAACCAAGAACTACAAAAAGGGAACCACCCTTATTTTGCTCTTGGTTCTTCTATCTGAATACTTCAAGATAAACAGAATAGGCTAAATTAATGAGTCCTGAGCCTAAGGTGTTTGCAGCTGCACTAAAAGCATGGATAGAGCGTGGTCGACGGTTAGGGCCCTGATTTGTTGGCGATTGTGATTTTTAAAAATTTGCACATCATGGCCAAGGTCAGAGATGGTGGCGATACCAAAATGTACGAGACCGACAGGCTTATCAGCACTGCCGCCGCCGGGACCTGCAATGCCGGTAACGGCAATGCTGAGAGTGGCGCAGGAATTGGCAATTGCGCCCCGTGCCATGGCTTTGGCCGTTGCTTGACTGACGGCACCATGTTCGAGCAAGGTTTCTTGCGGCACTGACAGCATTTCGGTTTTGGCTTGATTGGAATAGGTGACAAAGCCGCGGTCAAGCACAGCAGAGGAACCGGCAACCTCAGTTAAAGTTGCTGCAATCAGTCCGGCCGTGCAGGATTCGGCGGTTGCAATCATCCAGTTTCGTTCGCTGGCAAGAGAGATAATTTGCTCTGCTTTATTGATGGAGCTGTCGAGAAGATGCATCTGCTTTTCCTGCTATTTTGCTTTTAGTCTGTTTCGGGCAGGCGCACACAAACCGTTGCAAGGGCTGCAATGCCTTCTTTGCGGCCCGTAAAGCCCAGACGCTCGGAGGTGGTGGCCTTTACCGAGACGCGATTGATAGAAAGATTGCAGATTTGGGCAATAGCGTTGCGAATGGCGGGGCGATGGGGGCCGATTTTCGGCTCTTCGCAGATGATTGTCATGTCAATATTGGAAAGCTTACCGCCCAGATTCTGAACGCGCTTTACGGCATCTTTCAGGAAGATGTCTGATTTTGCGCCTTTCCATTGTGGGTCGGATGGCGGGAAATGGGTGCCGATATCGCCATCGGCAATAGCCCCTAAAATGGCATCAGTTATGGCATGTAGCCCGACATCTGCATCGGAATGGCCTTTGAGTTTCTTACTATGGGGGATGCTCACGCCACCGATAATACAGGCATTGCCTTCATCAAAGGCATGGACGTCATAGCCTGTGCCAACGCGAATATCTGTTAGGGGTATGGTTTGGGCTTTGGTGCCAAGGCTTTGCTCTGCCATTGTCAGGTCTTCCGGGGTTGTGATTTTGATATTGGTGCGACTGCCTTTGACCATTTGTACATGGGCGCCGGCCCATTCGGCAACGGCTGCATCGTCTGTGAAATCGTCGATGCCGTCAAGGCTGGCTTTTTCATGGGCGGACAGAATGAAGGGCAGTTGGAAAGATTGCGGTGTTTGAGCCGCCCAAAGGTTGGTTCTATCCAATGTCGCTATGATTTGCCCATCGCTCTCTGTGCGCTTGATCGTGTCGCTCAATGGCATACCAACAAGGCAGGCACGGTGTTGTATCAGCGCCTTCTCGCAGCGCTTCAGGATTTGATGGCTGACAAAGGGGCGGGCGGCATCATGAATATGGACGTGATCTGTTTGTGGTTGCTGTGCCGCTGCCGCCTGTTTGTTGCCTTGATGGATTTTGAGGGCCTTTAATCCAGCATAAACCGAGGCTTGACGGGTTGCGCCACCATGAACGGGTGAGAGAAGCTTTTGTTCTATCAAGGCTGCCATATCCGGCTCTTTGGCAAGGGATTGCACCGCGTGATCATAGTGGGCCTGATCAGACGGGGAAATGACAATTTGAATATGGTCAATGGTGCTGGAGGTAAGAAATGGCTTCAATGTCCAGCAGAGCAGGGCTTTTTCATGGATTGGCACATATTGTTTTGGCAAGTGATCCTGATCACGTTTGGCACGTGTGCCTTTGCCTGCTGCAACAAGAATTGCATAAGATGTCATTGATATTTCTTTCCGCCAAATTTCTTATCACTTGTGTTTGTCTTATATGGCTTGTTTGGCACTTTGCCTTTGAGGTCAAGGATATCGCCCGTTTTTTGTGCGGGAGAAGGTAATTTTGCTTATTTTTTAGTCATTACTTCTCTTTGCTTATATATTGTGCAATTGTATAGTGAGTTTGACTTGATGAAAGAACGCGACCATGACCCAAGCTTCCTTTGCTCATCACGCATCTCGGCCTTTATCTATCGGTTCTGTGCAAATCCCCAATGCTGTTTTGCTGGCGCCGATGTCTGGTATCACGGATTTGCCCTTTCGCCAACTGGCGATGCAATTTGGTGCCGGGCTTGTGGTGTCTGAAATGGTGGCCAGCAAAGCCTTTGCTGTCGGCAAGGAAGAAATGCGCTTAAGGGCCGAAGGGCAGGATATGGCGCTGCATGCCGTGCAGCTTGCGGGCAATCGCGCGGACTGGATGGCGGAAGCGGCGCAATTGTGTGAAGGCGCAGGGGCCGGGCTGATTGATATCAATATGGGCTGCCCTGCAAAGCGGGTAATCAATGGCTATTCCGGCTCGGCTCTTATGAAGGATCTGGACCATGCGGTGCGGTTGATTGATGCGGTTGTTGAGGCTGTTGATGTTCCGGTGACGGTCAAAATGCGCCTTGGCTGGGATGATGGCAGCAAGAATGCTGCCGAACTTGCCAGACGGGCAGAACAGGCCGGGGCGGCGCTGATCACAGTGCATGGGCGCACGCGCTGCCAATTTTATAAAGGCTCGGCTGATTGGCGGGCGATTGCACCGGTTAAAGACGCGCTGACCATTCCCTTGATTGCAAATGGTGATTTGGTGAATGTCGCTGATGCGCCTGCCATGCTGGAGCAATCGGGCGCTGATGGTGTGATGGTTGGGCGCGGGGCTTATGGTCGCCCCTGGTTGCCGGGTCATGTGGCGCATTTTCTGGCAACGGGCGAGGTGTTGGACGCGCCTGACGGTCAAGAGCTGTTGGATCTGGTGCTCGACCATTATGAGCGCATGATTGACTATTATCCCGATCCGGTTGGCGTTCGCTGCGCGCGCAAACATTTGGGCTGGTATATGGATCTGCTTGAAGAGCGTCATCAGTCTCTTGCCCCAGAATTGCGGCGATCCATTTTGACAGAAGGGGATCCCGCCAAGGTTAAAGCTCTGATCCGCGCTTATTTCGAATGCATAGAAGAAGGGGTTGCGGCATGACTGGTAAATATTTGCAAGATCATGCTGTTGGCCCGGATGCTGGTGGCAAGGCTAATAGAGAGACTGCTGGTCAGGAAGATTGTCCTGCCCGTTCCATGATGAATGCCTTGCCCCATCCGATTATCATGATTGACCCACAAGGGTTTGTCTGTGCGGCCAATGATATGGCGCAGATTTTCTTTCAATCCAGCAGTTCAATGCTGGGCCGGCAATTGTTGTCTGATTTACTGCCCTTTGGCAGTCCGGTCATGGCATTGGTTGAGCAAGTTCGGGAGCGTTTGGCTCCGGTGAATGAATATCGCGTTGATATTTCAAATCCGCGCATTGGCAGTGACAAACTGGTCGATGTTTATGCCGCTCCGGTGCCAGATCGTCCGGGTTGTATTACCGTGATGTTTCAGGAGCGCACTATTGCAGATAAAATGGACCGGCAATTGGTGCATCGCGATGCGGCGCGCGCTGTCATTGGTTTGGTGGAAATGCTGGGCCATGAAGTGAAAAATCCTCTATTTGGCATTCGGGGAGCGGCGCAACTTCTGGAAAGCTCGGTTGAGGAAGACGATCGCGCCTTGACCAGTTTGATCACTGATGAGACGGATCGCATTGTTCGCCTGATTGACCGGATGGAAGTCTTTTCCGATCAAAGGCCAATTGAGCGAGAAGCGGTCAATATTCATGTGGTTCTGGATCGGGTCAAGCAATTGGCTGTCGCTGAATATGGGGAAAGCCTGCGTCTGATTGAGCAATATGATCCATCTTTGCCAGCGGTTTATGCCAATCAGGATCAATTGGTGCAGGTCTTTTTGAATTTGGTGAAGAATGCAGCTGAGGCTTTAAAGGATCGTGCAGATCCCGAAATCACTTTGACCACGGCTTTTCGCCCCGGCATTCGTATGCAGGTGTCCGGCTCACAAGAGCGCACATCTTTACCATTGGAAATTTGCGTCAAGGATAATGGTCCCGGCATTGCGCCGGATTTGGCGGAATGTCTGTTTGACCCCTTTGTGACGTCCAAAACCAATGGCTCCGGCCTTGGGTTGGCGCTGGTTGCCAAGATTATTGGCGACCATAGCGGGGTGATTGAATTTGACAATAGCGGTCGGCATACAATCTTTCGGGTGATGTTGCCAACCAGTGAAGCGGATCTTGGATAGAGATTGGAGAGGGATATGAGCAAGGGAATGATTTTGCTGGCAGATGATGATGCAGGCATCCGCACTGTTCTCAATCAGGCCTTGTCTCGTGCTGGCTATCAGGTTCGGCTCACCTCTAACGCCTCGACTTTGTGGAATTGGGTTTCGCAAGGTGAGGGGGATCTGGTGATCACGGATGTGGTGATGCCAGATGAAAATATCTTTGATATTCTGCCCAAAATCAAAAAGCACCGTCCATATTTGCCCGTGATTGTGATGAGTGCGCAAAATACCTTCATGACGGCAATCAAGGCCTCCGAAGCCGGTGCCTATGAATATTTGCCCAAGCCGTTTGATCTAAAGGAATTGACCAATATTGTAGGGCGTGCGCTGTCTGAACCCAAACAGCAGATGCATGCGGTTCAGGAAGAGGGATTGGATATTCCTTTGATTGGTCGTTCGGCTGCGATGCAGGATATTTATCGTGTGATTGCGCGTTTGATGCAAAATGATTTGACCGTGATGATTACTGGCGAGAGTGGAACGGGCAAGGAATTGGTTGCGCAGGCGTTGCATGATTATGGCAAACGGCAAAAAGGCCCCTTTGTGGCCATCAATATGGCGGCTATTCCAAAAGACCTGATTGAATCGGAATTGTTTGGCCATGAAAAAGGTGCCTTTACGGGCGCGACCGGACGCTCTGCTGGTAAATTTGAACAGGCAGAAGGCGGGACGCTGTTTCTTGATGAAATTGGTGATATGCCAATGGAAGCCCAGACGCGTCTTTTGCGGGTTTTGCAACAGGGCGAATATACCACGGTTGGGGGGCGTGTGCCGATCAAGACCAATGTGCGCATTGTGGCTGCGACGAACAAGAATTTGCAAACGCTCATTCATCAGGGCCTGTTTCGCGAAGATCTCTTCTTTCGCCTGAATGTTGTGCCGATGCGCTTGCCGCCTTTGCGCGAGCGCTTGGAAGATATTCGCGATCTTGTGCAGCATTTCTTTGCCTTGGGAGAGCGAGAAGGCCTGCCCGCCAAGCAATTATTGCCAGAAGCGTTGGATATTCTGGTGCGCTATCGCTGGCCGGGCAATGTGCGCGAGTTGGAAAATCTGGTGCGGCGGCTGGCGGCGCTTTATCCGCAAGAGCAGATCACGGCGGCTCAGGTTGAGACGGAATTAAGTCAGGTAACTTTGAGCACAGAAGATGAACAGGATGCTCGGCAAGGGCCGCAAGATTTGGGCAGTGCAATGGAAGCGCATATGGCCGCTCTGTTTGGCGAGAATGGCGGGGCGTTGCCCTCTCCGGGGCTGTATCATCGTATTTTGCGCGAAATAGAATATCCGATGATTTGTGCCTGTCTTGCAGCCACCAAAGGCAATCAGATCAAAACAGCCGAGATTTTGGGCCTGAACCGCAATACGCTTCGCAAGAAAATCAAGGATCTTGATATTCAGGTTGTGCGGGGCGGCTGAGAACGCGCTTACCCTGTATTCTTGACAGCTTGTTGTATTTTAATCACAGGCTCCATGGCGCTCTTTGGCCAAAAATGCCCTTGCTGTCACATTTTAGCAACAATTTGGTTGAATAGAAGCGCATCAGGCGCGATGCTGCCCTGATGCGTGGAAGATGAAGAATCATAATCATGATTGCGCATCCCTTGCCAGATTGGAGCCAAGATCTTGATAAACAGCTTGGAAGAGTCTCAAGAGGCCGTGTCGATGGCCGAGCCGGGGCGGCGTGCGCGTCTGGTCGGGTTGATTACCGTCAGTCTTGCTGTTGCTTCGGGAATTGTGACCTTTGTCATTTTGCTGGGTTTGACTTCGATTGACCCGGATGAAGATGTGATCCGCAATGCCTTGCTGATCAATAGCGTTTTTCTGATTGCGCTTTTGGTGTCCATTCTTTGGGAAGGGGGCATTATTCTGTTGGCGCGCAAGCGTGGACGGGCGGCTGCGCGCTTGCATATTCGGGTTGTTTTGCTGTTCTCGCTGGTTGCTGCGGTGCCGACAATTCTGGTGGCTATTTTTGCCTCTATCACATTGGATCGGGGGCTGGATCGCTGGTTTTCCTCGCGCACCCTTGCCATTATCAATACATCGCAAACCGTGGCGCAGGCCTATCGCCGTGAACATGCGACCGTTTTGCGCAATGAATTGCTGGGTATGGCGCAAATTCTCAATCAGTCAGAGGCGTTTTTCATTTTGGATGAAAGCCGGTTCAAGGCCATTTTGGTGCAACAGGCCAATATCCGGCGTTTGCCTTATGTCTATCTGATCAATAGTGCGGGAGAGACTTTGGTCAATTCGCCCAATCGGTTGGATCAACCTTTGCCAGATTTGCCGACACAGGAGTTGATCAAGCGTGCGCAAGGGCAGCCTGTTTTGATCTCATTGGGCGATTCCAATCTTGTTGCGGGTATTTTAAAGCTTGATGATTTCAATGATGCCTATCTGTTTGTGTTGCGGGTGATTGATCCTGCGGTGTCGAATTTCTTGCGCATGACAACAGAGAATGTGCAGGAATATCAGACATTTTTAAATAGCCGCTCGAATATTCAGCTGGCTTTTGCCATTCTATATGCCGGGGCGGGTTTGATTGTGATGCTGGCGGCCATCTGGATTGGTATTGGCTTTGCCAATCGGTTGGTTGCCCCCATCAAGCGGCTGATTTTTGCCGCTGAAAAAGTCCGGCAGGGTGATCTTCATGTCAGACTACCCGTTGATAAGGGATCGGCGGATTTTTCTACGCTCAATGGCACCTTCAATACGATGACGACAGAATTGCGCTCGCAGCGCAATGAATTGTTGCAAGCAAAAGATCAGATTGACGATCGTCGCCGCTTTACTGAGGCGATGTTGCAAGGGGTGACGGCTGGCGTTCTGGGCGTGGATGAAACCCATCGCATCACCCTTGCCAATCCCTCTATTCAGAAAATTCTGGCAAAAGACGAGATTGATTTGCTGGGAGAGGATCTATCGGAAATCCTGCCCGAAATTGCGCCTTTGGTGGAAGGGGCAGAGCATGATATGGGGCAGATCCGTGAAGAGCAGATTTCCATTATCCGTGAGGGCTTGGAATTTTCGCTGCGGGTGCGGGTGACATCTGAAATCTCAGAGGAAGAAAGCCATTCTTACGTCGTAACATTGGATGATGTGACAGATCTTGTCAGCGCCCAGCGTTCTGCGGCCTGGGCCGATGTGGCGCGCCGGATTGCCCATGAAATCAAAAATCCGCTGACACCCATTCAGCTCTCTGCCGAGCGCCTGCGTCGGCGTTATGGCAAAAAGGTGGAAGAGGATGATCGGCGCGTCTTTGATCAATGCGTCAATACCATTGTGCGCCAAGTGGGTGATATTGGGCGGATGGTTGATGAATTTTCCTCCTTTGCCCGTATGCCCAAGCCGGTATTTGAGCCTGCCGATTTGTCTGAATTGGTCAAGCAATCTGTTTTCCTGATTGAGGTAGCCAATCAGGATATTCGCTTTGAAACCCATATTCCTGACACAATGCCGGGTTTGTTTGACCAGCGATTGCTGGCGCAAGCGGTTACCAATATCGTCAAAAATGCATCCGAGGCGATTATGGGACGTGAGGATCGGCAGGATGAAACCGGGCATGTGATTGTCAATGCCCATGAAGACAATGATGCCTATTGTTTGCAAGTGATCGACAATGGTATTGGCCTGCCAGTTGCCAATCGCGCCCGGTTGTTGGAGCCTTATATGACGACCCGCGACAAAGGAACGGGGCTTGGATTGGCGATTGTTCGCAAAATTCTTAATGAACATGGCGGGACCATTCAATTGCGCGATGCCCGCGAAGTGTCCGACAATGAAACCGGCGCCTGTATTGAAATGCGGATCCCGAAAGATCCAAGTCTATTGAGTGAGCAAGCGGCTTTGGATGACCATAATTCTGGTCTGCAATTGCCCCGCGCAGGTAGCGCTCAGAATGGAGAGGTTTGATATGACAGCAGATATTCTTGTTGTTGATGATGAAATTGACATTCGTGAGTTGGTTGCCGGTCTTTTGGAAGATGAAGGCTATATGACCCGCATGGCGGCGGGCAGTGATGAAGCGCTTGAATTGATTGAGCAAAGGCGTCCGTCTCTGGTCTTTCTGGATATCTGGTTGCAAGGCTCGCGTCTGGATGGATTGGCTCTGCTTGGAGTGATCAAGCATAAGCATCCTGATTTGCCCGTGGTGATGATTTCTGGTCATGGTGGCGTTGAAACAGCGGTTGCTGCCATCAAGCGCGGCGCTTATGACTTTATCGAAAAGCCGTTCAAGGCGGATCGTTTGATCCTGATTGCCGAACGGGCGCTTGAGGCGTCTGCTTTAAAGCGTGAAGTGAAGGATTTGAAAAGCCGCACGGGTGATACCACCAGTCTGATTGGTTCTTCTTCTTGCATGAACCATTTGCGCCAGATGATTGAGCGGGTGGCGCAAACCAATTCACGGATTTTGATTTCCGGTCAGTCCGGGTCCGGCAAGGAATTGGTTGCCCGTTCCATTCACAAAAATTCACGCCGGGCGGATCAGCCCTTTGTTTGCTATGGATGCGGGCAAGGGGATCTGGAACAAATGGAGCTGGCGCTGTTTGGCACAGAAGCGGATGGCACAAGTTTGCGAAAAGTCGGGGTTTTGGAAGAAGCCCATGGTGGTACGCTCTATCTGGAAGAAATTGCCGATTTGCCGCTGGATCTTCAGGGCAAGTTGATGAAAGTGCTGACAGAACAGAATTTTTTACGTATTGGTGGCCGCGCCCCTGTTCATGTCGATATCCGCATCATTTCCTCGACCTCGCAGGATATGGAACAAAGGATTGAAGAGGGGCAGTTTCGCTCTGATTTGTTCCATCGGCTTAATGTGGTGCCTGTGGCGGTGCCGCCCTTGGCTGATCGGCGCAAGGATATTCCTGAATTGGTGTTGCATTTCATGGAGCAATTGTCTGCAACCGCTGGCTTGCCACCACGCAAAATTGGCGAGGATGCCATGGCGGTTTTGCAGGCCCATGACTGGCCGGGCAATGTGCTTCAGCTCAAGAATAATGTCGAGCGCTTGCTGATTTTGACCAAAGGGGAAGAAGACGCCATCATTTCTGCCGATCTGTTGCCTAGTGAAGTTGGAGAGACGGCTCCCTCTATTCCCGGTGGCAATGAGGCCAATGAACAGATTATGTCTTTGCCGCTGAAAAAGGCGCGAGAAGTGTT
>JAOXSG010001223.1 GCA_025800105.1 Cohaesibacter sp.
AGTTTGATCGATTCAAAGACGATCGAATCACATTGCTTTGACAGCCTCTTTCATAATACGCGGTACGAAGACCTAAGTGCAACCACCGTTCATCAAACCTTCGATCGAACTCTCTTACTTTGACAGCTCTTCCAGTAATACACGGTAGAATGAATGATGAATTCAAAGCAATAAGCAATACGATGAACGTTTTCGCTTGTTATTTCCAAACGAAATGTTGAAAAATGGACCCAAATATCATCCGGCGAAATAGCCGCTGTGAAGTTCCAGCTTTGCGCCAAATATAAACACCCGGTCAAATATCGCTTCAATGCCCGACCACTCTAAAAATAAGTTTTGCTCGAAGACAATGGAGCTTAGCTACCAGTCTTAGACCGCGTGTACTAGATAGAACGCATGATATGATTGGCCAGCATATCACATTACGTCATAAGACCACTTGCTAGAGGCGACACAGGAAGAACTGGACCTTGGCTTCTTGGAGGGGCCATTTCATTCGGAGCTTGAAGTGTC
>JAOXSG010001224.1 GCA_025800105.1 Cohaesibacter sp.
GGATATGCGGCCTAAAAGTCTCAGACAGAGACTTTTAAATCGGACACTAAGAAGCGAAAACCCGGTTAGAGTATAATCCCAACCGGGTTTTTGTTATTTCTGTAATTCTTTTTCCAGCACCTGTTGCGCGTCCACCAACAGTTGCACCGCATTTTTATAAAGCTGGCGCTGCACCTCTTTCACATCGCCTTCAATTTTGAGCGGTGTCATAATGCTGATATGGGGACCACGGTCTGGATCGTCGTGATTGGAGAGATTGATAGAGCCGATGCCTTCGATGAATTCGATATCAGCCATATCGATTTTGATTGTCATTGTGTGCTCGTCCTTCCTTGGAGGCGGATCTGTTTTGTTTTGCTCAGCACACTTACTGTGCCAATAGCGCAGTATAAAGATATTTGAGGCAAAAATTGGGTGCAGTGCACTTGCCACATCACCTCTTTCTGTCTGTCTATTGATCTTCAATATCGTCAAATCTGGTGTAAAATCTGGCATATTCTGGCCCGAATCAATCGTTGAACATGCCCGACAAGCGTCGCCATGGCGACATAATCTATCAAATTAAAGACATATTTGTTCTCAAACAACCTAATTGGTTTCGTTAACTGTTGCCAAACTACCACAGGCTATCATCAAGAGAGTTGGAAAGCGGCGCAAGGCTCTGTTCTCGTCAAAAAAGGCTTGCGTCTGGACATCAGATTCACAAAATAGCGGTTCGAATTTGGATTGCTGATTTGTTTGGGTGTGCCTTGGTAATTTCATTTTCGATCATCTTGATAATCCAAGGATAGCCAGTTCGGGATAGGATTAATGCGGAAACTCTTTTCATTGGCTGCCTGTGCAGCACTTGGCCTGACATTGGTCGCGACAAGCGCTGAAGCAGGCCGTTATTATAATATGGAAACCAAACGTTGGGAGGATGTCAAAGGCGGCGTACGCGGTGGCAAATCTCCAATCAAGCGTTCAACGGTTTCTTATGACGGCCCACATTCCAAAGCGGCCAAAGGCACAATCATTGTTAATACCAAAGAGCGCCGCCTCTATTATCTTCTGGGCGATGGCAAGGCGCTGAAATATGGTGTTGGTGTTGGTCGTCAGGGCTTTCAGTGGGCTGGCACACACCGTGTGTCACGCAAAGCCGAGTGGCCGGGCTGGACCCCTCCCCCTGCCATGCGCAAGCGCGTTCCAAACCTGCCTCGCTATATGGAAGGCGGCCCGAATAATCCACTTGGTGCGCGCGCTATGTATATCGGCTCGACCATTTACCGCATTCATGGTTCCAATGAGCCATGGTCAATTGGTCAAGCGGTTTCCTCTGGCTGTATCCGCCTGTCCAATGAAGATGTCACCCATCTTTATGAGCGCGTGAAAGTTGGCGCGAAAGTACATGTGATCCGCTAAGATCTCTGATCGATATTCTTTTTAGTAGCCGGGCCTTGGGTCCGGCTATTTTTATATGCGCCTTTTTTGTGCTTTATCGAGTGAGGCCTTTTGCGGCCAAGTCTGAAAGATAGGCCGCCCAGACAGCATCGAAATTGCGGCCATTTTCGAGAAAATAGTCCCATGTGTAATAGCCGGTATCATGCAGATCGGTGAAAACCAGTCGTATCGCATAATTGCCAACCGGGTCCACACGCATGATCTCCACATCCTTTTTGCCGCTGACGGTCTTCTTTTGCTCCGGGGCATGCCCCTGAACCTCGGCACTGGGCGATGTGACCCGTAAAAATTCAGCGGGAAAATCATAATGTTCGCCATTATCAAAGGCGATGGTCAGCATTTGTTTTGTTTTGTGCAGTCGAATTTCTGTTGGCCAAGCTTGCATTGCCCTCTCCCACTCCTTGTCTTCTAACCTTTCTTATTGCTGTCTATTTAACAGACATATCAAGCTTACATAAAGCGTGATTGAGGCCAGAACAATAAGACTGTTCATTTATGATCAATTTGCCAAAAATCAAGGCTGACTGTGTCACCTGACTTTATGGTTTGGTGCATCTGATGGAATGGCAGAGCCGCTTGCAAGAGCGATAATTATGACGCAAGTGTTATGTTTCTTTACGGCTTTTTACATTCCATCGACGCAAAAATCGCGTATGCTCAGCATATGAGCATTATGGCAGGACCAGACTATGCCAGCAAATGCAGTCATTTCAGCATTCATGACATGACTGGCGGGTGGACAAGGAGACCTTTGACATGACGAGCACAGGACTTACAGATGGGTTCGAGCCCAATCAGGGTTCCTTGGTTGATCCCTTTGGCCGTCAGGTCAGCTATTTGCGGGTTTCTGTCACTGATCGTTGTGACTTTCGCTGTTTTTATTGCATGTCCGAGCATATGAATTTCTTGCCGAAAAAGGAAGTTCTCTCGCTGGAAGAGTTGGACCGGCTCTGCTCTGCTTTTGTTGATCATGGGGTCAAACGTTTGCGTCTGACCGGTGGTGAACCTTTGGTTCGCAAGGGTATTTTGTCACTGATTTCCTCCCTTTCACGCCATCTGGATAGTGGATCTTTGGATGAGCTGACCATCACCTCCAATGGCTCGCAGCTCAAGACAATGGCCAAGGATCTGGCCTCTATGGGTGTGAAACGCATCAATCTGTCCCTTGATACCTTGCAGGAAAAACGCTTTGCCGACATCACCCGTTGGGGGCGTTTTGGGCAAGTTATGGATGGGATCGAAGCTGCGCTTGCCGCTGGTATTCATCTCAAAATCAATGCCGTGGCCCTGAAAGGGGTCAATGATGATGAATTTGACGATATGATTCGCTTCTCTCATGAACGGGGTATGGATCTGACCATTATTGAGACCATGCCAATGGGCGAGATTGATGGGGATCGTCTGGATATGTATTTGCCGCTTTCTGCGGTTAAGCAACAATTGGCCCAAAGCTGGAATTTGGAGCCAATCGCCTATAAAACCGGCGGTCCGGCCAGCTATATGCGGGTTCAGGAAACTGCTGGACGTGTGGGCTTCATCACGCCGATGACCCATAATTTCTGCGAGAGTTGCAACCGGGTGCGCGTCACTTGCACCGGTATGCTTTATCTATGCCTTGGACAAGAAGATTCTGCCGATCTTCGCGCGCCTTTGCGGGCCTCGGAAAGCAATGATTTGCTCCACCAAACCATTCGCGAGGCGATCAGCCGGAAACCCAAGGGTCATGATTTTGTCATTGACAGAGAGAATAATCGCCCCTCTATTGGGAGACATATGTCTGTGACCGGAGGCTAGAATCGGGATTTGTTCATCCCTGCCTCCTGTTTCTTGCCATGTCGCAGACTTTCGCAAAACAGGTGGTGGATTATGACGACAGCTCCCCAAGGCACGGCTGCCCGTCGACAGAGCGCAAGCGCGACTGTCGGCAAAGGCAATTTATATGGCATTGCTGTCATGCAGATTGCTACGTTGCTCTTTGTCAGCAATGATATGCTCAGCAAATTGGCCAGTGCCGCCCTTCCTGTTGGTGAACTGACCTTTGTGCGCGGCCTTGGCACGATGGCCGCTCTTGCGATTATTCTGCTCTATACGGGCCAATATCGGCATTTTGCCCAAGCCTTGCATTATACGGTTTTGCTACGCTCCCTTTTGGAAGCCGCCGCCGCCTTGTCGTTTCTCACCGCCTTGTCCCATATTCCTCTTGGCAATGTCACGGCGATCTTGTTGTCCATTTCCCTGACCACAACAGCAGGAGCTGCTCTTTTCTTTGGAGAGGTGGTTGGCATTCGGCGATGGTCCGCCATTTTGGTGGGTTTCATTGGGGTTTTGGTGATTGTCCGCCCCGGTTTTGAGGGCTTTAACAGTTTTTCTCTTTATGCGGTTCTTGCCATGTTGCTGGCCGCAGCGCGTGATTTGCTAACCCGCAGCATTCCAGAAGGCACGTCCCTTTGGGTTGTGACCTCCACGACGCTTTTCTTTGTGACAGTGGCAGGTGGCGTGATGGGCATGCAGGAAACATGGGTTGCCATTTCCACGCCTCATTTGAGCTATTTAATGCTATCAGCTCTTTGTCTTGTCTTTGGGCACTTTTTTCTTGTCATTGCCATGCGCAACGGAGATGTGGCTGTGGTCTCTTCTTTTCGCTATAGTTCCATTTTGATTGCGCTTGCTTATGGCTATTTTATCTGGGGCGATATCCCCGATTTTCTGACTCAAATTGGCATTGGCCTTGTGCTGGCATCCGGGCTTTACACCATTTATCGCGAGCGATTGCGGGCGCGTGAGGCAAAATCATGAAGGTTTGACACAACAGTATAATTCCGTCTTTTCTCCCCCTAATTTTCATGGCTATTTTTTAAAAAGCTGATCCTATAGTATCCGTTTCATGACTGCATTTTCCCAGCCTACTCCGACAAAAATTATCCGCCCCTCCCTACTGCTTCTGGTGGCGGTGACGGCGGTTAATCCGCTGGCGCTCAATCTTTATGTTCCGTCCATGCCCAGCGTTCAGCAGGATTTTGCGGCCAGTGCATCTCTTGTTCAGCTAACCCTGTCTTTAGGGCTGCTTGGCACCGCTTTTGTGCAGCTGATTATCGGGCCTCTTTCCGATCAGTTTGGGCGTCGCCCGATTTTGTTGGGTGGCCTTGTGATTGCTGTTCTGGCGTCCTTTTATTGTGCTATGGCACCAAATCTTGATGCCCTGATTGTCGGGCGGGTTTTGCAAGTGGCTGGGGGCGCTGCTGGGCTTGTTCTGGGGCGGGCAATTGTGCGTGATACCCATAGCACCAATGAAGCGGCCAGTATGCTGGGTTATGTGACCATGGGCATGGCCGTCGCGCCGATGATAGGGCCAGCCATTGGCGGTGTTCTGGATGATTTGTGGAGCTGGCGCGCAGGCTTTGCTTTTTCCGGTATCTTTGCGCTTGTGGTTTTGGTTGCGGCATGGGGTAACTTGACCGAGACCAATCAGCATATTGGACAGATGAAAAGCCCGATGGGCCTGTTGCGTGATTATCGGCAATTGTTAAGCATACGTGCCTTTTGGATTTATTCAGCCGTCAGTGCCTTTTCTGCCGCCAGCTTTTTTGCGTTTCTAGGGGGCGCGCCCTATGTCAGCCGCTCCCTGTTTGACATGAGCCCGACAGAATATGGGATCTATTTCATATTGGTTGCGGGCGGCTACAGCCTTGGCAACTTCTTTTCTGGTCGTTATTCCGCCCTGCTTGGCCTTTATAAAATGATGTTTATCGGCAATCTGCTGGCCTTGGGCACCTGTTTGACTTTGGTGATTTTCAGTCTTTTTTCTATTGAAAATCCGCAAATTCTGTTCACCATGATGTTCTTTTTGGGTGTGGGCAATGGCGTCACCTTGCCCAATTCCAATGCAGGCGTTGTCAGCGTTATGCCACGCCTTGCCGGATCGGCTTCCGGTTTGTCGGGCAGTCTGGTGACCATGATTGCAGCGGCGGCGTCCTTCCTTGTCACATTGGTCTTGAGCGACTCGCTGATGCCGATGCTTTTATTCATGACTGGCTGCGCCGTGATTGCCTTAATAACAGGCCTTTTTTCTTCCAAAATTTATGAAGACGAAGAGGCTGTCTAGGCTGATTGCCAGCTTTGGCTCAAGAGGCTGTTGTTAAGCAACGCAATTGGACACCGGGCATGCGGATGAAGGAACCATAAAGGGTAAATTCCCCTTCCTGCATGCGCGCGTGGATTTTTTCCTTGGCTTCAAGGGAGCATTGATCCATTTGGGCACGGTGGGCTTCGCTCTTGGCAAAGGCTGCGCGCAATATGGACGGATCCTGCAAGGAAATGACCAGCGCCAAGACACCCATTATGATATAGGCAGCCCAAGCGATTGGTTTTAAGTCTTTTTCCTGCAAATCCCGTTTTTTGCCTTTAGTTTTCCCGGTTTGCGTCATGGCCATTCATCCATCCATTTTGGCATTTTATTGGCTGGTCTTCATTCTTTGTCTTTTTAACCCTCAACGCCATCTCTTCCTTGATCAGCGTCAGGCGCTGTGCATCCCAGTTCCTTGAAAAGCCAAGCTCTGAATTTTCTGACTTTGGATTTTTTAAGGCTGGATGGCGGACAGACGAAATAAGAGCCATAACCGGTCGGGATTTGCAAGTCAAAGGGCATGGTCAA
>JAOXSG010000008.1 GCA_025800105.1 Cohaesibacter sp.
AGCCAAAAAAAAACACAACAAAGCACGACTCAGAATCGGTAAATTAACATCGATTATCCAATATTCTTGACTAGCAGCTAGATTGCTATGAAAAAAACCAAGATCACAAACCGACTATTACTACAACTTTCAATTGTCTCATCTACTTACATCTTAAACAAAAAGTGAAAACAAAAGCAAAAATCCCAATAGCGGCATTATCATAGTTTATCTACTACACGGCCCTTTTTTATGAAACCTACTTAAAAAAGATCTCTAAACCG
Source organism: Cohaesibacter sp. (assembly GCA_025800105.1). GTDB lineage: Bacteria > Pseudomonadota > Alphaproteobacteria > Rhizobiales > Cohaesibacteraceae > Cohaesibacter. Next base: position 264 of record JAOXSG010000008.1, read on the forward strand.
CAAGGAAATAAAATATTATTTAATTTTAGTTATCCTCCTACTTTATGGCAGCCTTTAATTCCGCGACTATCCCCGTCGACAAGGGGACCACTTGGAGATAACACGGCCATAGCAGCACTTCTGGCTCCTTTTGTAGTACCTGTATCTACCAGAGCAGCATCCATGGGTCAATGGGTTGTAGCTGATTGAACCACATCTTTGGTAACGCACGCAGGTGGACCTCTTGGAGATAACACGGCCATAACAGCACTTCTGGCTCCTTTTATAGTACCTGTATCTACTAGAGCAGCATCCATGGGTCAATGGATTGTAGCTGTATGAACCACACCTTTGATAACGCACGCAGGGGGACCTCTTGGAGATGACACGACCATAACAGCACTTCTGGCTCCTTTTGTAGTACTTATATCTACCAGAGCAGCATCCATGAGTCAATGGGTTGTAGCTGTTTGAACCACATCTTTGGTAACGCACGCAGCTGGACCTGTTGGAGATGACACGGCCATAACAGCACTTCTGGCTCTTTTTAAAGTACCTGTATCTACCAGAGCAGCA
>JAOXSG010000075.1 GCA_025800105.1 Cohaesibacter sp.
CTCAATATCTTCGCTGACATGCTCCATGGCTTCAATCAACAAATCAATGCGCTTGGGACCATCTAACCGACTGGTGGTGAAGAAATAATCGGATTTTTCCTGAAAATAATCCGCCCGGTGAGGAGGGGGATAGAGAATATCGACATTGACCCCAGTGGGAAAATACTCTGCTCTGCGGGCAACTGTTCCTGAAATGGCTGCATAGCGCTTGATGCGATGCGCAGATAATGCAACAGCATCAAGAAAATGAATGACAGCACGACTAAGGGGACCGGGAAATGCAAGAGCATGGTCTGGAAGATCTGATGCCATCAAGGCTTTTAAACGCACAAACAGTTCTTCTATCTGATCTGGATTATCTGGATCAGGCCCCAACGCCATCCAATTGATCAAAGATTGCAATTTGGGATGGTCTAGCAATGCCTCGTCATTTGGCCCGGGCTGATAGGTATCATAAAGCCCCCGCAAACGATGCAACATATAGCATATATGGTTGGGATGGTTGACCATCCATGCCGGATATTTTCCGCTGATCACACAATCATAGGCGGATAAATCCAGCTTTGAAAATGTTTCATAAGAGGCGATCAGATCTTCAAACGAGCCTTCGGGCGAGAGAACTGAAAGAATATCGCAATCATGCTCGGTCTGGGTGTTAAAATGCTCTTGCAAGCCCCACCATAAATTTTCGGCCCCTCCAAGAACAAGCGGTACAGCCTGTGGCGTCACAATTGCAATCTTCATGACCGTATATCCGTTCCCGATGACTGATGCGGCGGCAAATCTGCCAGCAGGGTTTCAACCACATGCTCCCATGTAATATCCATAGCCTCATAGCGGCTGCGACCATTGGCGCCCATGTCCCGCATCAATGCTGGTTTGCTCATCAAATCATCCAAGGCCATGGCAATGGCCTGTGGATCTGGCTCTATAACCAGTCCAGTGTCTCCATGACGCACAAATTCCAGCGGTCCCCCTGAATCTGTGCACGTAATGACCGGCTTTGACGAGAGCATGGCTTCCAGCGTCACATAGCCATAATCTTCATCCAAAGGCCCGAAAAAGACAGCAGAGGCATAAGCATAATAGGACAGCATTTGCTCACGCGAAATCGCCCCGACAAACCGCACCCGATCCTCCAAACCCAGATCAGCGGCCAAGGCTTGCCATTGGGTGAGCATACCGCCAGACCCTGCAAAGATGGCTTGGATCGGTTGGGAACATTTGGCCAAAGCTTTTAAGAGCAGATCTTGCCGTTTGAGGCTTTCCAACCGGCTTGGCACAAAAATATAAGGCAAGGCTTCTTCACAGCAAAACTCTTGCGCATTGGCTGGAGGATGATATAAGGCCTCGGATTCAATGC
>JAOXSG010000078.1 GCA_025800105.1 Cohaesibacter sp.
TAACAATAAAAGGGGGGAACACTGACCTAAAGCAATGAAAAAATGAATTAACCCGTAACGTAATGAGCGGGGTTCGGGGAGAGCATGACTTATGCCAAAAAAAAATGAAGTAAATTAATTAAGGTATAAAAAAAACATTGAGACAAAAACAGTTATGAAAATGAAATTTAAAGGGACTACGTCATGGGGATTTTGCGGAGTTTTGGCCCACACTATCCTGAAAATTAGTGGTAGCCAACTTAATCCACTCATAACATTTTCTCTGAACATCTAAAGGAAGATAAACAAAAAGCAAACAAACCACGGTCATTAATATCGATTATTTGAAGACGCACAGAAACAACTTGAAAAGTTTAGCCTCAATTTTTCAAGATGCAATCCGTTTCCATCCTCGCCATCTGCAGCCAAAGACACTTGCTAACAGTTTCAGCGTATTAATATAGCAATTGTTAAAAAAAATAAGCCATTATTTGTCCAGCTTTTCCTGCGACCCAGATATATATTTTGGCTGTTCAAAGAAATGCAAAAATCCGTGACAGAGCCCCTTAAGTAAAAAAAAAAAAAAAAAAAGCAAACTCCTCCGAGCTTCGAACCTGGGGGTTATGGGATCGGAGGCATTCGCCTTAAACCATGAGCCACGCAAACATTCCTTGCCCAAATCATCAAATTTACAATATATAAAGTG
>JAOXSG010000082.1 GCA_025800105.1 Cohaesibacter sp.
TTTTCAGTGAAAAAAGACTGAGTCACTTTTAATAAAGTGTTTTTGCCTGGAGCACTTCAATTAGCTCTTCATTAGCAATGCTAATGTTTTTCTCTTTGTAACTCTCTCAAAACTAGAATAATTACTTTAAGCACTTGAACATAAATGAAATGACCTTGCTCCCAACTTGCTGTAAAGGCCAATTTACACAGTACAAATTTTCCCTACAATTGTCGCATGCGATTTTTAGAGCATGCAGTGCTTGCGTCATGGAAAAATCTTATACAATTTCCACAATATAAAATTGCCTGTGGCTACAATTGTCGTGGAGATTTAAAACATGTTTCAAAAAGCCCACGACATTCTTCATGTCGTACAAGACAATCGTAAGCAAGTTGTAGGCTTAATTTACACGAAACGATTTGTGTCATAGACTTGTCGTAAGCGTATCGCATGCGACAAAGTTGTACCGTGTAAATCGGCCTTTAGCCTGATTCTCAGACAGTCCGAGGTCGGTCGAGAGAGGAGAG
>JAOXSG010000087.1 GCA_025800105.1 Cohaesibacter sp.
CGGTAGCTGAATTTGTAGAGAAGGCGTTCAAGTTCAGACGGAGAAAGGAAAATCACCGTCGTGTGTTCGCGTTCTCCACAAAACCTTGAATTTGGTCATTTCAGGTCGTTGTTTTGCAGAGAACGGCAAAGAAATGTACCAAAGTGTAAAACGCACGTGCAGGTCATTGTCTTGCTAATTAAAACCTTTTGTTTTGCGGCGTTCTCGTTGCCGTCGCCGTCTTGGTTTCGTAAAGTCCCTAATAACACAGCTAGGGCGCGGTTGGACGGATAAATTGATGAACGGACGGGGAAAAACTCTGGAGAGCACTCTGCTTGCAGCCTGGCACTCGTTACAGGTATACCGAGGTACAGGGTCATTGTAACTCAGCCGTGTAGTCGAGGCAGAGAGAACTTCAGGCAGAACTGGAACTCTTCTACGGTTTATTGTAGCCGCACTTCACACGTACACTCTGGAAGCTCGTGGGTAACTCATGGTCCAAGGTAATTCAGAGAAACGTGGT
>JAOXSG010000089.1 GCA_025800105.1 Cohaesibacter sp.
CTGGTGGTTTCACATCAACGGTGCACTGGAAAGTCTTTGGTAAAAAATGATCGAAGGAAGTTTAGAAGTCTAACTTCCGACAATATGGAGAGTTGAAAAGCAGAGTAGCACAGCAGTCAAGTCACTAGCAAGAAGATCAACACGCGAGTAGAGTCACTAGAAAAAAGGTACACGCGCGCGAAATGTTAGCAACGCCGCGAATCGCTGTGTTTTTTCAATGATTCGTGGTTCCTGATGTTCGAGAAGTAGCCTCGGTAAAGCGGCGGGTGCGGAGGAAGCTGTTGCGCAGAGATCCGAAAAATGGCACGCCGCTGTGGCGCGAATCAGATTTTCAAGTCAAAATGTACAAAACACCTCATTCCCGGAGCCATTTTGGAAGTTGCGATCCGCAAAAATGGCACGCCGCTGTGGCGCGAAGCACATTTGTGAGTCAAAATCTTAAAAAACTGACGGGTTCGGGCCACTTTTTGAAGGTCAGATGTCGAAAAAATGCACGCGGCTGTGGCGCCAAGCACATTTGTCAGTCAAAATGTACAAAACACCTGCGTTTTGTACAATTTTGAGAGGTTTCTCACAGATTGACTAACTCACTCACTCACTAACTAGCTAATTAATTATTAACTAGCTAATTGGTCAGCTAGCTACCT
>JAOXSG010000095.1 GCA_025800105.1 Cohaesibacter sp.
GGATTTCCTGCAACCGACCTTCCGAAAACGTGCTATTTGCAATGTTTCGGCTTCGACATCGTGGAGTAGTGCTGTTTCACCCGCTTCTATGTCAAATTATCATATAATTCTAAATCTTCTAAGTTACAGCCTCGTTAACCGATCTGATATCTGTCTATATTTTATACCTGTCAAACTTTCTCTCAGAGTAACTAGTTTTCCGTATCTAAATTCTCTTAGTTTTTTCAGCTGACATGCTCCAATTTTATGTTGCCTGATATCAACTTATTTCATCTCATCCTACCAGTTGTGTTGCTGTTTGTTGGAGATTGGATGACCCCGACCCCTTCCCACAGGGTCCGCCCATTCCACAGGCGAAAGCGGGGTATCACTGTCTATCTATATCCTAAATCTATCTTACTTTTGGTTCGTTATCTTATTTAATCTAGTTTTTAATATCTAATCTTATCTTACATCCTTGTAATTTATTTCAACACACATGCCTGTCTTGCCTGAAATCAACTTTCT
>JAOXSG010000104.1 GCA_025800105.1 Cohaesibacter sp.
CGATCGCCCATCACATGCCATGTGGTCAGAGACAATTCAATCAGATCACTTGTATGTGCTGAAAATGGTCTGGCAAGCAATCCGAAAAAGATGGGTACTGCCAACACAGAATGCTTGGAAGCCAAGGTTCCACCTGGACCCTACAGTCTTCCGCGCTATGGTCGGTGGTGTGAAGTCGCAGTTTTCGTTTGCTATGTGCAACTTGCAAATGGGATATCACTGCGGATGCCTGGATGGGGGTTGTATTTTGCTAAGGTTGAACTTGGAAATGAGGGCAGTGGTTCCCCAGGCCACCAAATACTTTGCAAGTAGACTTTCTTCGTTTTTTTTTTGTGGGCAGCCAAACCATCAGCCTACAGTATTAATGCATCAGTCAATTTCAGCTGCGCCCATTCCCCCCCCGGGCTAACCCCCAGGCATTAGCACTTTTTTTGTTTCGGGTGGCAAATTCCCGGGGGTGGGGATGAAAGAAGAGAGCAAGTGCCCCACCCCCGGGATATCGTCGCATATGTCTTGAACGCGAAATACATAATCACAACGATCTTTCTCGGTCACGTTTCAGTGTTGTAGCTTGATAAACAATGAGAAATGCC
>JAOXSG010001128.1 GCA_025800105.1 Cohaesibacter sp.
TGTTTATGCACCTCGATTCTGGCTTCGCCCAAGTGGGCCTCTCCTGTTGCCAGTTGCCAGGCACAATGATTGGAACAAGACTTTCAGGTTTTTGATCTTTTTGGCGGAGCCATTTTTGGGACCGCCTCGCGGTCCTAAAAGTGGGACCGCCGACTAAATCTTCTTTCGTTTCTTAAATGGGACCGTTTCGCGGTCCCCGTTTTTGGGACCGTCTTGACGATCTCTTGAATGGCTTTTGAACTGATTTAGCTTGCTTTGGTTTAGGCAACTAGGGAGGCTCTTTCCACTCAGAAGAGCAACAATAGAGGCCAACAAATGCAGCATGCCTCCCTCCATCATGTTTCCGCTGGCCGATCAGAAAATAAAGGTGATTTTGCAAATGCTGCGGGCGATTTGGAGAAAGATCATTTGGCACCTGATCCATCCCTTTGTGGCGCAGGATTTCCTAAGAAGCCTAGAGAAGATAGTCCAAGCAAAGATCATCCCGACACAGCTCTCCGTTTGTCCCCTGGGAAAAGGCTCAAATTGTTATCCAAATCTGATATCCCGGAGCA
>JAOXSG010000120.1 GCA_025800105.1 Cohaesibacter sp.
CCCCCCACCAGAAGGAGTATCATCCACATTGCGATGTTTGCCTTGCGCAAAATCACGAATATGAACAGTATCCAACGACCACAAGCCTTTTTCCAGCGCACGCCCCGCCAAAGAGGTGCCCAAAGGACCGGGAAACATATCTGGATAAAGGCTCAGAATAGTGGCCTTCCAAGGCACTATTGTCTCGCTCATAACAGACCTCTAATCCTGATCCGGTTTCAACTCGTCAGCCATATAAGACAAATCCGCCGCCTGCCCCTCTTTGCCTCTCTCAAGAGCATCATCTCCATCGAACAAGCCCTCTGGCGGCAAAATAACCACCTTGCCAGATGCAAGATCAATGCTCGGCACCACTTCTTTGGTAAAAGGCAGCAACTGGCTCTTGCCTTTTTTCGGCGCAACCTCAAGCAGTACCCCTGCACCAAAATCATGCAGAGCTAAAATGGTGCCAAAATCAGAACCATCTTCCAGCTCGGTCCGCAAACCTATCAGATCGGAATAATAAAATTCCTCTTCATCCAAGTCCGGCAATGCATCCCGATCAATGTAAAGCTTGGTACCATTGAGGCTTTCCGCTTCATTGCGTGAGGTAATTTCGGCAAA
>JAOXSG010000163.1 GCA_025800105.1 Cohaesibacter sp.
TTACTTGCTCCACGCATTGAAAATGACGTTTTATATGTGACGAAGATCATTGATGACATTCATTTTATGTGACGCAGATCATTGATGACATTCATTTTGCGTGGCAGGCGCAGTATTTGGTGAGGTTGGAGGGTGACTTTACTTGCTCCACGCATTGGAAATGACGTTTCATGTGTGACGCAGATCACTGATGACTTTCATTTTGCGTGGCAGGCGCAGTATTTGGTGCTCTTGGCGGTTGACTTTTGTTGCTCCCGGCATTGGAAATGACGTTTCATATGTGATGCGGATCATTGATGCGATGCATTCTGCGTGGCAGGCGCAGTATTTGGTGCAGGTGGAGTGTGACTTTTCGTGGCAGGCGCAACACTTCGTGACATTCTGGGAGATAGCCGGAGCGCGAAATTTTGTATTTTTCAATACAAAACTCTCGCCGAGATAGTACGGGGAAGGTCTCGGAAGCGGCGGGTGCGAGATGACGATTTTATCCTCGGATTATCCTCGGTTAAACTCGGATTATCCTCGAATCGTCTTTCTATTGGCGGAAGCACTTCAGGGAGTTTCCGCTGAAATCTAGAGCTTCAAGATTTCGTGGCAGGCGCAGTATTTGGTGAGGTTGGAGGGTGACATTGCTTGCTCTGCGCATTGGAAATGACGTTTCATATGTCAC
>JAOXSG010000191.1 GCA_025800105.1 Cohaesibacter sp.
CGAGACTGAATACGAGGACGACTTCAGATTGAGGATTCTGAACGATCTGATCAATTTCCGGTACAGAAAGAACGACTACAACACCGACGTCCAGCTGCAGCTCGCCAACTTCCAGGCGCTTTACCCAATCGTCTACTTTGATCTGCGGTGCAACAAAGAAATTGTGACAGGGAATCCAAAAAGCTCGAATTCCATTACAGACTGAACAAGGCTGCAAACGCGCAAGATTGCGCAGTCTTTGCTCTTGTTCTGAATGAAGAAAAATTTGTGCTGAAGCAAATCGGCAATGAGCTTGTCGCCACCTAGACAAAAAATTCTGCATTTATATACTCGCACGATGGGCACAACTTATCATCCATACAAAATCGCACTGACCAACGGGCAGAAAAACAAACTTCAAAGTCTCAAAAATGGCTGTGGCTCTGAGGGTCAAACCGGGCCAAATCAGCCGCGGTGACGAGCTCCTGCTCACTGCCACTCAAATCGCACGGCTGCAAAAGTCTGCCTCGGCGGGAAAAGGGGTGGAGCTCCAATTGAGCCAGACCCAGAGGCAGAGTATCGCGCAGCACGGGGGCAATTTGTTTTTTGCGATGCTTTGTCTGGCTCGGCCTTTGATAAAGCCAGCCCTGGGGGCGTTGGCAAGTGCGGGTTTGAGTTGCGGCGCTGAAAAGGTGCTGAAAAAGATCTTCGGCCGGGGTTTTGGGCGGCAGGAAATCGAACTTTACAAACT
>JAOXSG010000211.1 GCA_025800105.1 Cohaesibacter sp.
CTCGTGGACGAATTGCATGAACACTGGGAAGAGTTTTCCAAGAATCCCACTGATGGAGTATCAGCCGCTTCCATGGGCGCCGCCCTGGTTTTGGTTAGATATGAAGTCAACCCACGAGTGTGCAGCTTGAACCGGTTGTGTCCCAATTGTATGTTCAGACTACCCAAGAACATGCTGAGCTGTCCTCAGTGCCGAGGGCAATTCGTGAGCATTGGCACATTCAACCAGTCGGAACCAATTGAAATCATCTATTCGAAATCAGAGATGGATGAAAAGGTGAAGGAACAGGAGAAAAGACTGAAGGATATGGATTTTCCAAGAGATGATGTGGAGATTGACACCAAAGAGGTCCAAGTTGTGGAGAAAGAAGAGAAGAAGACCTTTGCACCAGAACAAGAAAGCAAAGCGCTATGCGAGACACATCGGACCAAATTGGATGAACACGGTAACCCTGTTGAAGAAGAAGAGGATGAAGACACCGTGTTGGCCATCATGCAGGAAAGATTCAAGAAAGACTTGGAAAATGATGCAGTGAATTCAGCATTGAATTTTGACCCCATCGCAAAGATCGGAAGATTCTTCTTGTTC
>JAOXSG010000234.1 GCA_025800105.1 Cohaesibacter sp.
GTATGGAGTTGGGCAATATGATCAAGCGTTTTCGCGAGGGAGCGGAGGCCTTGCCCGATGCCACAGTAGTCTTTAACAGCGACTTTTCTATTGTCTGGTGTAATAAACTCGCCCAGCAGTTATTGGGGTTGAAATGGCCCAGAGATAAGGGGCAGAGATTGAGTAATTTGATCCGCTCGCCAGATTTTATTGCTCACCTGAACGACGGCGATTTTAGTGAACCGGTAAATATCCCATCGCCCCTGAATAAAAAGGTGATCCTGGAGATCCGCATCATGCCTTATGCCGACGGGCAGATGTTGTTAATGGCCCGGGATGTGTCCAAAATCAAGCAACTGGAAAATATGCGCCAGGATTTTGTAGCTAATGTTTCCCACGAATTGCGCACCCCATTAACAGTATTACAGGGTTATCTGGAGATGATGGAAGATCCAGAAGCCATGCCTCCTGCCATGATGGTTAAAGCCCGGGATATGATGGCTGAGCAAACCATTCGCATGCGGGCTCTGATTGAACAGTTATTGACTATTTCCCGCCTGGAAAGCCGAGGAGAAAACGTGTT
>JAOXSG010001145.1 GCA_025800105.1 Cohaesibacter sp.
TACGCAAGGCATCAGCACAGAAGGCCCAAGCAGTGTTCGGTGGTAGCCAAGCAAATTCCGTAACCGAAGGGACCACCCGTTTCCACAGCTTGTTCTCTGTTCGTTTCCCCCTGGTAGTGATAGACTCATGGGCAATTAGCACTGCTTGAAATACCTGGTTAACATAGGCGTCAGTTTGGACTCGATAGTACAAGAGGACAGACATGCCTTTCCTCAGCCCCAACTGGATATGTTGTTGGTTTAAGCGATGTGCAGCCTGCCCTTGGTACTGATATACATCATCAGGAGCCACTACCCTAGGGTCAGAGAACAACAGGAGTGGTAGGGTGCCCCAGTGGACTCTCACGTGGTGGATATTGTCATGTGCAGTATAGAAATAGGAGACCTTAACCTTTGGCATATAGGGTGACCTCCACCGGTGTGTGCATGCTCTGATGTGATGGCAAGTCCACAATGTACGAGTAGCATCAACCCACGGGGCTTGTACCGGTGTAAGCTGCGGCAGCACCAAATCCAGAAAGTGGCACAACCTGGGGAGACT
>JAOXSG010000309.1 GCA_025800105.1 Cohaesibacter sp.
AATTCAACTTTTTGGGGCAGGATTTGGATTCCAGGGTGATCTTATCAAATGCCTGCAAGGGGACCACGCCCCAATGACTTTTGAAAAGGCTTGATGATATGTAGTCCCATTTTGACTAGTCCTGCTGGAAATGCTTCAGCGACACGCTGCTTCCGACTCCGCCTTATCCTCAAACAGCTTCGGGCGGGCTGTTTGGCACAAGGACGAAGTGGACTTGATGTTGGGGAAGCAAAGTTCCATGGTGAAGAGCGTCGCAAGCGAAGGGCCATTGCAACGTGGAGATGAGATTACGCACGTGAATGACCTGAGATTTATGAATTGGCAACTGGGCGTTAAGCTAAGCATTGGGGAACGGCCTCGTCTGTACACGCGGTCAGGGGCCTCATCTGTACACGCGGTCAAGGACCTCGTCTGTACACGCGGAATGGTTGTGCTGTATGTCCATTCCGTAGCACTTTGAACACGAAAGTAATCACAGGTTTGGACATGTGTAAAGTATGTACCGAAGGAGCTCATTCCGTAGCACTTTGAACACGAACGTAATCACAGGTTTGGACATGTGTAAAGTATGTACCGAAGCAGTCCATTCCGTAGCACTTTGAACACGAACGTAATCACAGGTTTGGACATGTGTAAAGTATGTACCG
>JAOXSG010000335.1 GCA_025800105.1 Cohaesibacter sp.
GAGATAAAACTAGTTCAGCACGCTCCTTAAAACTAGCAAATAATCTCTTAGATTGGTTTCTTTGCCTTCTCAGGTATGCTTGAAAGGATGGACCTAGCTTTGAGGCATTGAGTCTCTGCCAGACTGATCCAGCAGTACAAGGAATTGCTCCCCAAAGGTTGGGCGCCATAGGGCAAGCCCATATTTGGTAATCAAGCTGAGCTTGGACTTCAGGATCCATCAGATCACCAAATTCTTTGCTAAGCCTAATGTGAGGAACTCCATACTGATCACTTGTTATGCCCATCTGAGATTCGGGGTCACATGCAAACTCCATCAAAGGTGAATCTGGACCAATGCCATGCTTCCAGTTTAACTTCTTTCGATGTCGTTTGTTTGGGACACTAAATCTACTTGATGATGAACTTGAAGGATTATTTCCACTTTGCTGGAGATCACCTAATGGATTCTTGGATGCCATACACGCTGGAACAAAAGGTTTGGGTCTACCAAAACGGGGAAGCTTATCATTACTACAATCTAATTTTAAATCATAAGATGTAGA
>JAOXSG010000341.1 GCA_025800105.1 Cohaesibacter sp.
GCAAGGCAAAGGCAAGCAATACTGGAGACCCAGCAGGTTCAACCGCAGATTTCAGCAACAACCGTATTACCACCAGAACCATTATCAACAAGCAACACCATCGAATTTCCAACCAACACCACAGCCACAATGGCAACAGCAGCCACAGTGGAACCCTCCACCACCACCAGCCAACTGGCAACAACAGCCACCAGCGGCTCCCCAACAGTGGACACAGCCACCCCGACCCCCACCACAACACGGATCCAAAGGAGGACACAAGGGCAAAGGGGGGAAGAAGGGGAAACAACAATCACAATGGCAATAGGAACAGCTCGGAGTGGAGACCGCAGCGACTCCACCACCCGAGAGCTGCTACAGACACACATTGATTCAAGACCTATCCTCCACCTTAGTTTCTTCGATGGCATTGGGGCCGCGTCCCAAGCACTGCGATACTTGGGAGCTAATGTGGTTTTCACACTCAGTTGGGAAACAGATGAACACTGCCAGCAACTCTTACATCAACACTTCAAATCCATCCAACATGGGGACGTCACCAGCCTGACCAGACAACAACTCAACGACTTGATCCGACACGCAGCTCAAGGACATGACGACCTCATCATCCTCATCA
>JAOXSG010000360.1 GCA_025800105.1 Cohaesibacter sp.
TCATGCATCATATGGTCATGCAAGGCCTGTTTGGCTTTGCGGCGATGCTCATCCGTTATATGATTGGCGACACTGCGTATGGCCATGGTCAGGACGGCCAGATCATCGCCAAAACCAAAACCGAGAATGAAATCGGGGATAAAATCTAGCGGTAGCACAAAATAGGCCAGTGCGCCGATGAGAGTGAGGCGGACTTTGTATGGGGTGTTTTTATCAAAGGCGCAATAATAGCCTGCAACCACCTCTTCCATGATTGGAATTTGGCGAGCGGCTTTTTTGACAACTTTCCAGAATTTTTTGCGAACTGACCGGGCCTTTTTGCTGTTTTGGCTTGAGGCATGGCCTGTGTCATCTTTTGCCGCCTCTTCGGGCGGCAAAAGCTCCAGCTCATCTTCGTCATAATGGCGTATCGGGTTCGTTTTGCTCATCTTTTTGATATGGGGGTATGTTCCTTTTGCTTCAAGGTCAGGATATGACTCTTTTCTCTATGATTGTAATTTCATTTAAGCCTTTGTTATAAAAGCTATCCTGATGTATTATTGGACGTTAACGTCAATCTGCATTATTGTGTGAACACAGATGATTGGCAAGGGAATCAAAAATATGGATATCAAAGCAGGCATGGCTGCCATTGTCACCGGTGGTGCTTCTGGTTTGGGCGAAGCAACGGCGCGGCGGTTGGCTGGGCAAGGCATGAAAGTTGCCTTGTTTGACATGAATGATGCGCGTGGTGAGATGGTTGCCAATGAGATTGGTGGTTTGTTTTGCCATGTGGATGTGAGCGATGAGGCCAGTGTGGATGGCGCTTTGCAAAAAGCGCGGGCCAGTCATGGTCAGGAAGTGGTTCTGGTCAATTGTGCCGGGATTGTTGTTGGCAAAAAGACCGTGAGCCGGGATCGGGAGAGCGGTGAGACAAAGGCTCATGATCTGGGTTTGTTTTCCAAGGTTATTCAGGTCAATTTGATCGGCACCTTCCATATGATTGCCAAATGTGCGGCAGGTATGGCGACGCAAGATGTTTTGGATGACAATGGTAGCAGGGGAGTGATTGTCAATACCTCTTCCATTGCTGCGACAGATGGGCAAATGGGGCAGGTTGCTTATTCTGCCTCGAAAGGCGGGGTGTTGGGTCTGACCTTGCCGATTGCACGGGATCTTGCCAAAGAAGGTATTCGCATTTGTACCATTATGCCGGGCCTGTTTCATACGCCGATGTTTGATAGCCTACCCGAAGATGTGGTGGCCAGCCTTGGGGCAAAAACGCCGTTTCCTGCCCGGCTTGGGCGGGGGGATGAATATGCCAAGCTGGCGCAGCATATTATCGAGAATGACATGCTGAATGGGGAAGCCATCCGTCTGGATGGGGCCATTCGTCTGGAGCCGAAATAAGACGTTCCCTTGAGACATAAAAGCCCGGCTCTCATGTGAGCGCCGGGCTTTTTGTTTGGATTTTTATCTGCCCTAAAATTAGTGGCGGAAATGGCGCATTCCGGTCATGACCATGGCAAGGCCTGCTTCATCGGCGGCTTTGATCACATCGTCATCGCGCATGGAGCCACCGGGCTGGATGACGGCGGTTGCGCCAGCGGCGGCGGCGGCCATAAGGCCATCAGCAAAGGGGAAAAAGGCGTCTGATGCTACGACGCAGCCTTTGGTCAAGGCTTCTGGCAGTCCTGCTGTTTCTGCGGCGTCTTCTGCTTTGCGGGCGGCGATGCGGGCAGAATCAACCCGGCTCATTTGTCCGGCTCCAACGCCGACTGTTGCGCCATCCTTGACATAGACAATGGCGTTGGATTTGACATGTTTGCCGACTTTGAAGGCAAATTTCAGATCGGCCATTTCCTGCTCGCTTGGCTGGCGTTTGGTGACGACTTTCAAATCCAGATCATCCACCACGCCATTGTCGCGCGATTGCACCAGCAAACCGCCAGCAACAGATTTGACCATGACGCCTTCCTCGCGCGGATCGGCAAGGCTGCCTGCCAGCAAAAGGCGCAAATTCTTTTTTGAAGCGATCAGTGCTTTTGCCTCATCGCTGGCATCTGGTGCGATGATCACTTCGGTGAAGATTTTGATAATTTCGCTTGCCGCTTCTGCGTCCAATGTCCGGTTCAAGGCAATGATGCCGCCAAAGGCAGAGACCGGGTCGCATTGCAGGGCTTTTTCATAGGCTTCTTTCAGGCTGGCACCTGTTGCGACGCCGCATGGATTGGCATGTTTGATGATGGCAACAGCGGCGCTTGCTTTGGGATCAAATTCGCTGACCAATTCATAGGCGGCATCTGTGTCATTGATATTGTTGTAGGAAAGTTGCTTGCCTTGCACCTGCACTGCCGTTGCAACGCCGGGGCGTGTGGAGGCGTTTTTGTAAAAGCCTGCTTTTTGATGGGGATTTTCGCCATAGCGCATGATTTCTGCCAATTCGCCACCAAAGGCCCGATAGGTTGGGGCTTCGATGTCCAATTCTTGTGCAAACCAGCCGGAAATGGCCGCATCATAAGCTGCGGTGCGTGAAAAGGCTTTGGCGGCAAAGCGTTTGCGCTCTGCATAAGGCACGCCGCCATGTTCATTGAGCAGCTCTGTGACTTTGGCATAGTCGGCAGGATCAACCAAAGTGGTCAGAAAGGCATGGTTTTTGGCAGAAGCGCGGATCATGGCGGGGCCGCCAATGTCAACATTTTCAACCGTGGTGGCATAATCGCCGCCTGCCTTGACGGTTTCCTCAAAGGGATAGAGATTGACAACAACCAGATCAATTTCCGGGATGCCATGTTCGCGCATGGCGCTGGCATGACTGTCTACAGAGCGGGCGCCAAGCAAACCGCCATGGACGCGCGGATGCAGGGTTTTGACGCGGCCATCCATGATTTCTGGAAAGTCGGTAATCTCGGAAATGTCTTTCACTGCAATGCCTGCCTCTGCAATGGCCTTGCGGGTGCCGCCTGTTGAGACCAGCTCAACGCCCTTGTCTGCCAAGATTTTGGCAAATTCGATGATGCCTGATTTGTCGGAAACGGAAAGAAGAGCGCGCTTGATGGTGACAAGTTCCGGCGCGGTAACGGAAAGCGGTGCAACAGACATGATGGATCCCGAATTTTGCGAGTTTGGCAGGCTCTTTTGCGCTTACATGGGGCTTGTTTCGCCAAAATGAGGGCAAAAGACTACAGACCGCTGCCAGATATCATGTTTTGGCGTTTGGTGAAACAATCCTTTTTGCAGAGATTGTCTATTCATTGGTCTCATATTGCGATCATGTTTGGTGATTTTTGCGATCATTTATTGTTTGGTTGGGCAAAAGACACGCGCTCGAAATACCAGTGAATGGAGGAAATATGGCTGGCATGACCATTGAGGACCAGTTGCTTTGTGGGCCGGATGCCATGGATATCGGACAAGAAAACACTGTCTTCGAGGCTGATATGATTGTCCTGACAGACAAAATGCCAGATTTCGCCATTGGACAGAGCGAAATAGGCTCTGTCTTGTTCCGCATTTAATTCCACATGAACGGATGGATGCAGATGGAAGCGGATGGCATAGGCATCCTGCCCGGCTTTGATGCCTTTGCCTTTTGGTAGCAATTCATCCTGTCCGTCCAGTCGTCTGCCATCGATGGCCATCCAAAGTTTGCGGCTATGGCGCATACCAAATTTTTCGCTATAGGCGTCATGATGGGCGATGATGGTTTCCTGCCCATGTTCCAGACTGCGTTCGCACTGGATGGGGCCGGGGCCTTTTAAGATCGGGCGGCCATTGAGATCGACTATTTTGCCAGCAAATTGACAGCTATTGGTGTCCTGAATGATCAGGGTGGAATGAGCGGCAGTGCTGCGGGCCAATTCGCGCCAATTTTCATGGCGGCTGGAGGGAGCACCACAATTGACGATGAGCGGGGCGTGATCAATGCTCAATTCAAAGGCAAGAGTTCCGGCATGGGCTTGCACGGATTGGTCTAAAGGGGGCTGTTCGCCATAATCAAACAGGGCCAGCATAGGACCTGCTTCCAGACGATGATAGCCGGAGAAAGAGGCATTGGAGACGGGAGCGCCGCGGGTTTCATCATAGGCCAGAATGGTTGCCAACAGGTCTGCCGGTGTTGCGCCTGCCCCATTGAAATGGGCCATATCGCCATTGGGATGGCGAAAGAAACGCAACATTGGCATCATGCGCTCGATTGCATCCAAAAGACCATCGGGGGGCACCATGTCACGGGCCAGAAAGGCTTGCCGCAATGGCAGCAATTCCAAAAGGCAATGAACCAAGATCATGGAATTGCGCGATTGATGGCCACCATCTGGCAGGATTTGTTCTTCCAGCTCGCTCACCAGCTTTTTGGCTGTTATTTTGGCCTGACGTTCTTTGCCCGAAAATGCCAGCCAACCAGCCAATTCGGCCATCAGGATGAAAAGGCGGGTTTCATTTTTGGGGCTGCTGGCAAAAGCGGCTCGCAAATAGCGGATTTGCACATAAAGGGCGCGTATAAATTGGCGATAAAAATCGTGGTCGGCATTTTGCAGGATCAAGGGAGAATTGTTGAGCCATGCCATGACGCGATTGGCTGTTACGCTTAATTCCCATGCTTGAGCGGGATGGTTGCGGCTTTTTTGAATCCAGTCATCAACCAGAATTTGAGCATTGGATTTGGCCAAATTGGTGCGCGAGGCCCGCAAATGACGCAGCCAGCGAAAGCCATGCAACTCTCGCGTCCAGTCCTTCGAGCGGGAGAGATGGGTGAAGGGGGAATGGCCATCACAATTCTCCACCTGTCCGGCAAAGACAAAAAGGCCGGCATAGATATCATCGGCCAATGTGGGATCTGTTGTGCGTAAATCCTGAGGGGCAATGAGCAAGCGTTCAGGACAGCCAGTTACATAGCGGGCCTGACAATTGGGAATGCGGATGCGTGCTTTGGCAAAGCGCCGGGAGAGGGCTGCCAGTTGCATCTTTAATTTTCGAAAGCCGCTTGCCACTCTTAACTTATCCTTGCTGTCACTTTCGTTTGTTTGATTAGGGCATAAGTCCAGTCAAACCCGCCTTTTTAGGCGTGAAAATGATGCTTGCTTTCTTTGAAAAATGGTTAGTTTTCGGTTTGCACTCTATCAAAATAGGGTTAACAAACCTCTGATTTTGCCGTTGTTACGCATATTTACGAAACCGGATTGCATAAAAGCCATCCAGTCCGCCCAGCTCTGCCATCTGGTCGGGCCGGGTGCGGATTGAGCCATCGCCTTGAATGAAAGGGGCCAGCTCGGGATGCTGTTCGGCTTCTATGGGATCAATGCCAAAGTCTGGATATTCCATCAGAAAATTGGCGACCAGATCGGGGCCTTCTGCCTGTTGCAAGGAACAAGTGCAGAAAACCAGACAGCCATTGTCTTTCAGCAAACTGGCAGCATGGCGGAGCATTCTTGCCTGAATTTTGGCAAAATGGGCAATGTCTGCGGCGTTTCGCTGGTGGATGAGTTCAGGGTGGCGGCGCATGGTGCCGGTTGCTGAACAAGGGGCATCGAGCAAAATGGCTGGGAATTTGGTCTGAAATTTTTGTTTGAGGGCATCACCCTGTATCAAGGTTGCCTCAAGGCCGGTTCGATCGAGATTTTTTTGGATGCGTTGCAGACGTTTGCCGGACAAATCCAGGGCTGTGACTTTTGCGCCAAGGGCTGCCAATTGCATGGTTTTACCGCCCGGAGCGGCGCATAAATCCAGCACGTCCAGATTGTTGACATCGCCCAGCATTTTAACTGGCAGGCTAGCTGCTGTGTCCTGCACCCACCACAGACCGTCCTCAAATCCTGCCAATTCATCGACTTTGCCATGGGTGGCAAGGCGCAAGCTGCCTGTTGGTAGCCATTGGCCTTCTAATTGGCTTGCTATGTCTTGTGTTTTTGTATCATGGGCCTTGAC
>JAOXSG010000375.1 GCA_025800105.1 Cohaesibacter sp.
ACAAAAATGAAAATCAGACGGATCTGATGCAAAAGATAGTTGGCATAGCCGATGAAAAGGCTAAATTGATGCAACAAAATTTCCATAAGGAGAATGATGAAAAGCGCCATGCCAAGAGGTGAAAAACTTGTGGCCATTTCACGGCACCGATGATCAGATCGCACGCCCCAACCGCCATGCGCAAAATAGTTCCACGACTCATGCTGGTTGTCCCACTGTTCATAGTAGACCCAGCAACCGTAATTCGAATCCCAGTAATAATCGTCCGACCATGCGTCTTGCCCAGTGGCAGAATCCTGAACATCGTTGTGTTCTTCTGAAGGCGAAGTTCCGGCCAAATTGGCTTTTCCAGTCGAGGATGATGCATCGTTCTTGGATGACTTGCCTTTCTTGGAGCTCTTAAAAGTGTCCTTGTTCTTCTTTCCTCCTTTCTTGCCACCTTTCTTTCCTTTCTTTCCATAAAACGCTTGGTCATCTGGGAATTGTTGATCTTCTGCGAGATAGCCCTTGCCTTTCTTCTGAGACCTTGGTCGAAATCCAGGTCGTTTGCGTTGATTGACTCCACGGCCTTTTCCTTTGCCCTGCTTGAACTTTCTGTGAAAA
>JAOXSG010000386.1 GCA_025800105.1 Cohaesibacter sp.
CCCAGTGCCCTCGCAATCGCAGGGAAACTGAGTAGGCCCTATCGTGGCCAGCTCAGGCAGCTGGGGGCGCAGTCGGAATATCCTGGGCGTCACGACCCAAGGGTACGAAAGGTGGATATTGTGAAGGAACCGACAAAACAAAAATATTACAAATATGGATGCAGAGAAGATGCCTTGGCAGCCAAAAAGAAGAAAGATAATCGCGCGAGAATTGAAAGGCGCCGTCGTGCAGTGGATCGTTTGACGGCAGCCAATGAAGAGAAGATGTCACCATCAATGAAGAAAAGAGGTGGCAAATCCAGCTGGAAACAATCTGTACGGCGTAAGTACAATCGTGACTTGCGTCGCCAGAAACAGAGAAAACAGAGGCGCCAGGCAGTTAACCGCCAGATATGGCAGCGGCTGCAGGCACTTGTGCCAAGAGCGGAGGAGACGGCGACTTCGCTCATGCAGCTCGCCAAGACAGTGGAAGAAAGAACCAGGATTCATCAACCTGGTGAAGAACTATTGGGAAAAGCAATGGCGGGCCGGCATTGGGTTGCAATCGGAGGAGATGAAGCCCAAGAAATGACCAATGCCGGTAGGAAGGTGATTGATGGTGTTTTATTCCGTGTAACTGTATCCATAGCTGGGAGGAATTGCGTAGCATTGATTGACAGTGGAGCCTCCCAGTCGTATATTGCACCTGAAACAGTTACACTTTGTGAATTGGGATGCAGCCCAGCACTGATACACCTTGAGCTTGCAGACGGCTCCAAGGTGCAGTCTACACAGCAAACGCTGGCTGTCCCATGTACAGTAGGGCAATCAGTCTGCAAGATGTCTTTTACAGTGACCAAGCTATTGAGCAATGTGGATGTAGTCCTTGGCATGGATTGGTTAAGAACTTGGAACCCAGTGATCGATTGGAGGCGACAGAAAATGTATATATGGGTTCAAGGCGAGTGGGATCATGTCAATGGAGTGTTGTTGGAAACAGAACAAAAGATTGGCACTGTAAAAGTATTTGATAATTATATTGGGGATGTGACCTGTGTACCTGACTTTACGGTTATCAAAGAACCGAAATTGTGGACTTTCAATGCTGATCCAATGAAGTGTACTATGAATGGGGAAAAAGCTGTACAAAAGAAGGAATGCATGAAATCTG
>JAOXSG010000389.1 GCA_025800105.1 Cohaesibacter sp.
GGTTCTTCAACAATGGCTCTGTCCGGTTCGATAGGAATTTCTTCAGTCGGCCGTTGTGTCGGCTCAGTTGTTTCTTCAGTAGGCCGTAGTGTCGGCGTTGTTTTCACACCTAACCGTTTCTTCGGTTCATCAACACTTGATTCTTTTCTCAGAACAGGAGTTTTCTCATCGATTGGTTTTCGTATCTCACGTACTACTCGTTTTGGTCTTGGTTCTCTGGGTTTGTCAAGATTGCAGTGTTCATCATATGTATGTTTGCGATGTTTCCCGTTGCAAGCTGGACATGTGATCTTGCTATCTGTAGCAGCAAAGCTATGTTCTGGTTTGTGTCCACACTTGGCCAAAAACATCACGTCGAGAATAGGATGATTGCTAGTTGCAACTGACAAGGCATAACGTTTCAATCCAAACACAGGACATGTGAGAAACTCACCTGCGGGAGTATGCTCAATGTTCATTCTCAGATTCCTCATTTGTTCTACGGAGAATAAGATAGGCACACGACCTTTGTCCAGAATATCTACTGTTGTCGTAATCCAACCAGTAGGGTGTTTTGGATTTTTGAGATGAATCACCAACTTCTCCTTGAC
>JAOXSG010000404.1 GCA_025800105.1 Cohaesibacter sp.
AATCTCTGTCGTTTTTCCGGCCAAAAAATGGCATTGGATGCAGTCAGACTGACGCCAATGAAAACTGCCGCGTAACCCGGGAAAGTTAACTTCATTGAATCTATAACGACCGTACTCGTACTCAAGTTGAAAATAGAGAAAGGAAAGTACACAGCCGTGTCTACCTTCTCCATAAAACTTTGAATTTATTTATTTCACGTTGTTGTTTTGCAGAGGTACCAAAATGTAAAACGCACATGCTGCAAGTTATTGGGCGACTTCATACTAGCATCTCAAGTAAACTTAGGGAAGGTCAAGTCAAGTTTTATTCTAATCAGCTTCTTAGCCAATCTCACGTAGAAGAACCGTCCACGTGGTGAATATTAATGTGATACGACAACTTCTTTCCGTTGCTGACCTTGACTTAGCATCTCATTAAGTCGGCAAGTTGAAAAGGCTCAAGTAAAATTTCAAGTCAAGGGAACACCTTCCTTGGCATCGACTTGGCATTGTTTACTCACGTGAACGCGTTCAACC
>JAOXSG010000411.1 GCA_025800105.1 Cohaesibacter sp.
GTTAATGTATTTAATGGACGAAAATTTACATTTGATTTTGTACATGTGTGAGTGGTTGCAGATGTTGTTGTTGCCTTTCCTGATCTTGTGAATTGTAAGCCACTCGTTCCTTCTGAGTGTCTGCTAAGTCTTGGAGTGAGCATGCGTGTGTGAAGCAGTCGTAAAAGCCGTTTGTAACGCGCGTGCTGACTGCACTTATGCTTTGCCTTTCAACGCCGAGTAGGAATAATCCGTTCCTTTGCTCGTTCACGTTTGCACTCGACACAGAGACGCTCAAGACAAACGACAGGCTCACAATCAACAGATCAACACAAAGGCGGCTGCAAGATTCAGCCACAGCGTTCATATACAATCAAATATAATGTACCACATTAAATACAATTAATATCCGTCCCGACTTCACCATCCCAGGTCTCCTCCTTCGGCCACCCAGTGACCAGGACAACCCACACCCACTCTCTCGCGCTCCTCCCTCCTAACTCCCTATACTGGATCATTCGGGTAACAT
>JAOXSG010000412.1 GCA_025800105.1 Cohaesibacter sp.
CCCCCACTAGCTGAAAGAACTCCTTGAACAACGACGGCAGTTCGCTTTGCAACACAGCAAGATTACCGCTTTTCTCAGCGGCGTGCAAAAAAAAAAAAAAAAAAAATTGCGACCTTGGGCCTTTCCCGAAAAAATCGAAACTCCGAGGCGTAGAGAATCGTTCAAAAAATATGACTTGGTGACCCGTGAAATTCGAACGACTAATTATAGACAGCCGAACTGAACAGGTCGCGCCTACACTTGTCTCGAGTTAAATGCGACCGCTCATAAAATTAACTAGGTTATTTCATTTTAACTTTCCTTTACCGAGTTATTTTTATCGAAAAAATTAACCTGGTTTCGAGAAAAAATAACCGGATTATCTCTCAGGTGCGGCCGCGGTCAAAAGATTATAAGACGCTACCGAGGTGGTGTGGCTGGGGGACGGAAAGGGAGCAGTGCACCAGTGTTCTGGCCCCCGTAGCGATGGCGGGGACCCGACCGTGGGAAACTAGGTGCTTGGACGGTTGGCGCGCGAGTGACCTCCGTGACTTGCGATCGCTGTCGATAGAGAGGGGCGTAGAAGGCTGGCTTATAAGAAATCCTGTGAACCAGAGCGAGGCTCTGGTTCACTAAACCGGTGAAAACTAATCAGAGAGGCGTCTAATGTGACATTTGTGACATTTGG
>JAOXSG010000414.1 GCA_025800105.1 Cohaesibacter sp.
CACACGATCCCACACTAACGCCACCAATACATACCAGGGACTACATATCAGCACTCCCCCCCATATGAGAGCGCTCGTCCCCGAGTGCAACACCGAAACCATACAGACAAGAAAAGAATACAATCGTAGCGACAGCAGCGGGTCATTACCATCCAAACCAGGTCCGTAGGAACAGGGCACTCCACCAGTGCTAACTCCCACACAAAACCAGGCGATGTAACCTAAGATAATTGCTCGACTACACGGCACTGGTTCGCCACTCGTTAGAACCCGTCCTGGGAAGTCGAACCCTGGGACCCATAACTCCAGACCGGCACCTCACTACCGCTGACGACCGTCTCTATTCCGCAGCAAATTGTTGTGGCGCAGATAAGCCTCTAGGATCTCTGGAGCATTTACGAGGTCTCGCTCATATTCCCATGTTGCTTCAGTAAATGGATACCCTTTCCAGAGCACCAAATACTGCCGGCGGGTGCCCTTACCCCGATGCCGGATGAGGTCTTCAACCTCGTACTCCAGATGATCCTCAATCACCACGGGAGGAGGCGGATGAACCTCCCGTAAGAATTCTTCGGAACGGATATACTTTTTCAATTTATCCACGTGGAAGACGGGGTGTAGACGCCAACCGGGAGGCAAATCCACCCTATAAGCCACTGGCGAGACTTGTTGTGAGATGGTGAAGGGTCCAACCCACCGAGCCTTGATCTTGGCTGGCAGGTGGGAACAATAATTCTTGATATGCTTTGTAGTCAAGACCACTTCATCACCCACAGTATATTCCACAGACCGGCGCAAACGATTTACTGCCGTAGACATTCGTTTTTGGGCAAGCGCCAAATTGGTCTGTGCCTCAGCCAGGGCCGTCTTCATCCGTTCCAGAGTGATCTGCACAGCTTCATTCATTGTCTTGGGCAATCCACCCATCATCAAAGACGTAGGCAACACTGGGTGAATGCCCGCATTCAAGTAGAAGGGAGAGAAACCAGTACTGACGGAGATTGCGTTGTTGGCAGCAAATTCCGCAAGGGGCAGCTGTTGAACCCAAGTGTGCGGGGTTCGTTCCACATAGGGCCGCAAAAAATTCTCCATAACCCGGTTAGTGACCTCCGACTGACCATCCGTCTGGGGATGGAAAGCCGTACTGAACCGCAGATCCGTTCCAAGGTGAGCAAAGAGCTCAGCCCAAAATTTGCTTAAAAACCTGGGATCGCGGTCAGAGATGATCACTTCCGGGAGCCCGTGGAGTTTGAAAACATGGTCGATGAACAAGCGAGCATATTGTTGCGCCGTAATGTCTTTCCTGCAGGGAACAAAATGAACCATTTTGGTTAGTCGGTCCACAAATACGGCGATGGCGGTCATTCCCTCTGCCTCTGGCAAATCAGTGACCAGATCAGTGGTGATCTGCTGCCATTTTCTCTCTGGCAGGGGAATGGGCTGTAGCAAACCCGCCTTTTTCCTGTGGTCCGATTTCATGAGCTGACAGACCGGACAGGATCGCACGTATTGACCAACATCTTCCCACAGGCCTTTCCACCAGAAAGCTCGCTTGATGTGGTCCACGGTACGGTGCACACCTACGTGTCCAATGAGAGGCACATCGTGGTGTTCCTTCATGATCTCTTGTCGCATGGACCGTGGCACCAGCACTTGTTCTTGACCATCCTGCATTCTATAGAGGATCCCTTGGGGGGATTTTTGCAGGTGCTGCCTTTTGAGCTCTTTCTCCGATTGTGCCAACAGATGTTGAATATCTTTGTCAGTTGACTGGGCTTCCTGGAACTGCTGCATTTGCGTCTTGGACACATCAATCTTGGATGCTTGAATTAAATGAAAGAATCTTTGGTCTTGGTCTTGAGCTTGTGTTGTCGTTATCTCCACTGCTTTTTCACCTGGAATCTTGTGCTGCTTGACTTCTTGGTCTTGATCTCTGGGCGGTCGGCTTCTGCTTAGGGCATCAGCAACCACATTCGCTTTACCCGGCAAATATTTGATTTTTGGCTGAATCGACTGGAACAGGCCAAGTCGGATCCAGCGCGTCTGTGACCGGGAAAGTACTTGTTGATCCATGAGAAGTGTCAACGGTTTATGATCTGTCACCACCGTGACACCTCCAGGACAACCTTCCACATAATGGCGCCATTGAATAAAGCAGTATGCGACTGCAGCCAACTCCCTCTCATATGCCGAGTACCGCTGTTCGGTAGGTTTGAATGCTCGGCTCATAAAAGCTACTGGTCGCAGGCCTTCTCCTTGATCCTGCATCAGTACTCCTCCAGCAGCATCTCCAGAAGCATCGGACACTACTGTGTACGGAAGGGATGGATCTGGATAGATTAGGAGTGGTGCAGCGCATAGGGCCGATTTGAGATCATCAAAAGCCCTGCGTTGCAGGGGACCCCAATGCCAAAGGACATCCTTTTTCGTCAACATAGTGAGTGGGGCTGCAATGCTTGCATAGCCAGGAACGAACCGGCGGTAATAATTTGCAAACCCCAAAAAGGATCTGATGTCCTTGACGCTGGTGGGAGTCTCCCATGCACGCACTGCATTCAATTTGCCCTTCACAGGAGCGACCCCTCTCGTTGTTATCCATTGACCAAGGAATTCCAGCTCTCGCACGTGGATTAGACATTTTGACGCCTTAGCATAAACACGTTGTTCAGTCAATTTTTGAAATACCAGCCTCAGGTGTTTGCAATGTTCCTCTGTGGTGCGGGAAAATATCAAGATGTCGTCAATAAAAACGATCACAAAGTCATCAAGATATTCGCGGAGGATGTCCTGTACCAGATGCATGAATTGCGACGGGGCGTTGGTAACACCAAACGGCATAACCAAGAATTCATAAGATCCCCAACGCGTGCGGAATGCGGTCTTAGGTACATCCTCATCGCGTACTGGCATCTGCCAATATCCCGACCGTAAATCAATTTTGCTAAACACCTGGGAACCCCGGAGACGGTCCATCATTTCTTCCGGTAACGGTAATGGATACCGATTCCGGATCGTCCTCTTATTCAGCCAACGATAGTCGACACAGAACCGAAGGCTGCCGTCTTTCTTTGGTACGAATAATACCGGAGAACCCCATGGAGATTGAGAGGGTCGTATGAAGCCATGCTCGAGCATTGAATCGATTTGCGTTTTAGCTTCCTGCAACTCGAGCGGGCTAAGCTTGTAGATGGGCCGATGGATAGGGGCTGTGTCTGGTTCCAGATCAATTTTGAATTCATGCCCCATCCGTCTGGGAGGAACACCTTTCGGTAGATCTTTAGGAAAGACGGCCTCAAATTCTTTGCATATGCTCCAGATGTCATCTGGCAAGTCTTCCCTTTTTATCTTCTCCGCTTCCGTCGAGGTATCCTCACCAGACTGGCCATCTTCGTCCTCAGATTTGACCGCTCTCAATATCCCCACGAAGGCTGGTGACTGAAGTTTCATTTCTTGTTGGAATGCCTTGGCGCTACAAAGTGCTCGAAGACATTGAACCTCTTCAGCATCCATACACTCCTGGCGATGACAGGGTAGGAATATTGTCTGTCCATTTTTGAGAATGCTGACTTGTCCTTGGCTCCAATCGATACGGGGGTTCTCTTGCTTCAGCCACGGGATTCCAAGTATTAACTGCTGATGCATGTTAGGGAATACCCGGGCAATGACCTCATTGTTATATTGACCACACCGTAATCGAAAGGAGACATATCCCTGCGCCTGTACTTTTGACCCATCAGCCAGGGTCAGCTGCTCAGTTCCCTCTTCTGATTGAACAATTAAATTAAATGATTGTGCCACGTGATCACTAATATAATTGCCGGTAGATCCACTATCCAACAAAACTCTGATCGGCCTCCTGTGGATCATACCTGACAATTCGATTGTTTGAGAAGAAATTCTTTCAGTGGAGCTAACTTCCGCGGGTGTAGCCTCCACTGGCCCAATGGGTCTTGTGATTGTCCCCTCGGCCGAATCCCCTAGAGGTACTGCTTGCTGTTGTGCATATGCAGCACTCTGAAGTGGGTAAACCACATCCACTTCCGACCCCACCTTCACCACCTGATCCTTTGGGTTTAAGGCCTGCCGTAGGGATTCACCAGTACGCTGACTGGGCTCGGTTACTCCCAACCGAGACACCGAAATAGGGCATTCGACTTCCTTTTCTTTAATCAAATAGTCGTTCTTCGGCGTTGTCCCGTCTGTAATCAAATTGGACCCTTTTTGTACTTTTTCCATTTTTACAGCGTCTACCCGGCACAGTTCTGGATCCCGGTTACCACACCGTATGGGCGATGAGGACCGGGCGTTCAGTTTCCCGGCTTCTTTTCCTTTGCAAGCAAGGCCTGCACACTTTTCCATTGTGGACAGTCCTTAAACTGATGCTTGCCGCCACATCCTGGGCACGGAAACTTGCGCTTTGGTCCTTTCTTCTGCTGGTTCTGCTGCCCTTGGGTGTTTGTCCCCGAGGTAACCGCAGCAACGGACCCGGAACTGGATGCTCCATCTGTATTTACAGTCCCTTTTCCCTGGACTGCGTTCCCAGAACCCTTCTTCCCCCACCACGGCTTTTTGTTTCCTTTTTGGTTTTGTCCCTGTCCCGACTGTCCTGACCCTCCTGCTTTTTGTTTGCTTTGTCCTTTTTGCGTTTGTCCCTCACTGCGACTCCGCCAGACATCTGCTTTTTCCGCCATTGCCATCGCTCGACCCAGATCTCCGTCAACATGGTAGCCAATTTGCTCTCGGATTCTGGGCTCCAGACCACGCATGAACAGCGAGAAGGCCTCTTCCTGGGTCATCTCGGGTACCTTGTACATCTGCGTACGAAACGCTTGAATGTACCCAGAGACGTTTTTACCCATTTTGATTTCCATCAGCTTCCTTCTCGCATGCTCCACTTCAGACAACGGGGTGAACGCCTGCTCCATTTCCTGGCGAAATTCTGTCCAGTTGACCCAAGAGGGGCGCCGTCCCAAATGCACATCTTGTAATGCTTTGTCCAACCATGCTTGGGCAGCGTCTGTGACGCGAGTAGCAATCACATCAACCCAGATATCGGCAGGATAGTTCATCAGCCTGAAGTACCGTTCCATCTTAGTCAGCCATCCCGATACTGCTGGGGTACGGCTACCAGTGTACTTCTCTGGCATTTCCAATTTCAATCCTCCGATTCTGGCCTCTTGCGGTACCACGGGAGCAGAGGTTGCCGTCGATTGCAATGCAGGTTGCGTCACACCCCCAGTTCCCAACGTCATGGTCTGAAACGGGATGCTTGGCGTTGCCGTGCGTGATCGGTCAACTGCTGGTTCATAAGGAGGAGCTCGCATCTTGGCAATTGTCCGCTCCACCTGCTCTTTGAAAGTCACATTGCCCACTCCGGATTGGGTTGGTACTGGAGCTTTGGGTGGTGCCATAGGCCAGCCAAGTGCTGGAGAGGCTGAGGGTGCAGCTTCAGCATTCACCCCTTCAGGAATCATAGGCAGTCTCTCCATCGGTTGCTGGGGAACAAAAACTACACTTTCAATTTCCAGGCACTTGGTGTCTTGGTGCCAATTCGATGAGGACATTGGGCGTGGAGATTTGGGCGAAGTGGTCCGCTTGGATGAGAACAAATTGTCCATTCAGTGGCCTCAAGGGCATTGGAGCATGAGGCAGGAAAAGCGGCCAGTTTGTAGACAATTTGTGGATGGTGAGCATGGGCCAATGCTTCGTTGAAAGACTGCGATCCAAATGGGTAAAAACAATGAAAACACGTATAGACTTATATCACACAAATACGCAATTCACGTATTGTCAGATTATCACATATATGGCAATTAGATAGTGGATTTTGAAGGCCAGATGGCCAGATGCCTCAGTCTTCCAGCACTTGCAAGGAAAGACGAAGTTGCAAAGTTCGAATTCCAGAAG
>JAOXSG010000415.1 GCA_025800105.1 Cohaesibacter sp.
GACACGATCAAAACAGTTTCAGTACTGGCGTCAACTGCGATCAGCAAGATCAGGTTGGACGATGGATTAAAGAATTCTTTGGCCTCAGCAATCCGTCATGAAATGCCTTACGCGGATATTTTGACCCAGCTGCAAGCGGGGACGAGGCAGGTTACATCTTATGATGCGACCTATAAAATTTTGAATTCTTTATTGGTAATTCATGACCAGAAACAAGATGTAAGTCTTGATTTCTGGCGAATTGTTGTACCGGACGATGAGGAAATAAAAGCACGCATCATACAGGAGTTGCATAGCACTCCGTATAGTGCACACCCTGGAGTCCAAAGGACCATTGGCAGGGTCCGACAATCATTCTTCTGGAAAGGAATGACGGGGGACGTAAGGCAATTCGTTGAAAATTGCCCTGTGTGTCAGATGGAAAAATCTGACCACCAATCAGCAAAGGGGAAGCTGACGTCCACCCAGATTCCAGAAGAAAAGTGGAAAGAAATTTCTATTGACTTCATTACGGACCTGCCATTGACCCAAGGACGAAAGGACACCATCCTTACTATCGTGGATAAGGCCACGCGCATGGTACATTTAGTGCCATGTCGCAAGAACATTACAGCTGTGGCTACTGCCCAGCTGCTGTGGCAACACGTAGTTAAGTTGCATGGTGTCCCCAGGGCAATCTATTCAGATCGAGGGCCACAATTTACGGCTGCCAGTTGGCAAGAGCTGTGGCGCCTCACCGGTACAGGATTGAAATATTCTTCTGCCTACCATCCCCAAACCCAAGGGGTGGTAGAGCGT
>JAOXSG010000423.1 GCA_025800105.1 Cohaesibacter sp.
TTTAATGGGCGTCACCATTCGCCACTATTTCAACACCCATCATGCCCGAAAGGGCAACCCCATCTGGACCATTCCCGCCACCATCGCGCTGTTTTGTGCAGCCATATGGCTTTCTATTGTGCCAGCCAATGAGGCCTCTGAAACGGCTGACGAGCAGGCAAAAATATCTAGTCTGACACCAAGCCAGATCAAACTGGTAGCGCTCCCCAATTTTGAACAGGTGACAGAGATTGTGCAGGGCAGATGCTCCATGTGCCATGCGCAAGAGCCGGGATGGGAAGGTTTTGCCGCCGCCCCCAAAGGCGTGCTTTTGGAAACGGAAGAGCAAATAGCAGCCGCTGCCAGCCAGATCTATTTCCATGCAGGGCGCACAAACGCCATGCCCCCGGCCAATATCACCTATATGGAGGACGAAGAGCGTCGCGTCATCCGCAACTGGTATCACGCTTATCTGAAAAGCTAAGAGCCCGATTTAAAAGTTCATTTTACATAACAATAGGTTGCTAAACGCCGGATCATCACTCTGATGCTGGCAATGGTGACCCATGCGACAGAACTGGCGATGGACCGTTCCCAATCCTTTGCCAATCTGCGACAGCGGCCAAACCAGCCGAAGGTACGCTCAACAACCCATCTTCGGGGCAAGACCTCAAAGCTCTTGGCTGTGTCTGACCGTTTGATGATTTCAATGGTCCAGTCGCCATGTGCCTTCAAGACCGCACGCAATTTCTTACCAGCATAGCCACCATCAGCAAAAACATGACGTAGCCATGGGAAGCGCATGGGAAGCGATCCCGGATTGCCTTGAGCACGTCAGGAGCACCATCCCTATCCTGAATATCAGCGGCATGGATGACAACATGCAGCATCAGGCCAAGGGTGTCGGTAATGATATAATACCAACGGCAGGCATCAGAGATGATCAGTTATACGCCTTTCAGGCCTCGATCAACCAAATGCCGCAAGAATGAAGA
>JAOXSG010000448.1 GCA_025800105.1 Cohaesibacter sp.
GTGACAACGCAACGCCCCGTCACCCGGTGCAAATGGTCTCGCGCCTTCTCGCCTTCCACAACCAGAACCTGCCTCACATCTGGCTCAAGGCCATCCAGCCCATATAGGGGGCGCGGCTTGGCAAAGGGAAACCGGGCCCAGACCTTGCGCCCATCGGGCAGGCGCACATGGCGCACCATCGGCGTTTCCTTTTTGCCACCGGGCAAATCGGCCCGCAGCACCAGCCCGTACAGCTCGCCTGTTGCGTTGCGATATTCATGAATCAGGCTTGGCTTAATCTTGCCCTCTGCCTTGCCCTCTTCTGCCCGTTTGGGATTGTAAAGATCACCCCATTGCCCAATGACAAAAGGATGATCCAAGACGGGGTCAGGGTCTATGCCTTCATAGATATTTATGCGCTTATATTCGATGGGGGGTCGGTTTTCTGGGGCATCCTTTGTGCCGCCTAGAATTTCACACGCGTCCTGAAATGATACGCCTTTAATCTCTTCGACAAATTTGATGACATCTCCCGTCGCCCCACAGCCCTTGCAGTGGTAAAGCTGATGGCCTGCCGAGCCGACAAAAATCTGAAAAGACGGGGTCTTCTCACTATGAAACGGACATAGCCCGACATATTCTTTGCCATTCTTAAACAGCTTCACACCATAATGTGACACTGTGCCTGAAAGGGAAACAGATCTCTTTATGCTGTCCGCATCATAGCTCATAACCGGCTCATCTTAATGTTGTGATATTCACAATAAATATACAATTGATCCATCAAAACAGGAAACAAAAAAGATCAACACCTAAAATAATTATTTTAATTGTTTAGCTTAGGACACAAGCATCATAAATGTGATAAATACAACAAAATTAAATATGAACATCGGGGATCAGGTCTTCTTTTCGAAGATCAACGCCCTTTTGTTGAGCAAGGCGCAAAAGCCGCACCTGCGTATAAGCATCAATCA
>JAOXSG010000457.1 GCA_025800105.1 Cohaesibacter sp.
GAAGGGCCGGGCCAACACGAGAATCAGTACTAGGGCCGATCATAAGGGTTACAAAGCAGGACCTGGTATTGGTACCAAGTAGAGCCTGCAGGTGTGGAGTGAGGTGTTTATGAAGATAGTGCAAAAGTGGGGTAATTTTCACAGGAGTGTCCGCGTTCCCAGTCAGTGGGTCGGGGAGGCTTTGTGATGGAACTGTGGGAGTGCGTTTGTCTTTTGGATCGGCGAAGGAAGCTGGTATATCCACGAAACTGTCCAGTAACGATGCAAAGGGGGTGGGATCTGGGGGCGGAACACCGGCTGGCGGTGTAACCGAAGCCGGTTCAGGAGCGGTCTCGCCAGAGCCCATTGGGGCATCTTCAGCGCCAGGAGGGTGGGCAGGGGAGGTGGGGGAAGCAACCTCCTGAGGCTGTTCAGGGGCGAACAAGTGGTTATAGAGAGCCTGAGCACTGGCGTGCGGTGCTTCGTAGAGTTGCCACAGAGAGGGGAGTCTGGCGAAAAGGCCTGCGTAGCAGTTGGTGATAGACACAGGTGCCTCTGGGGAAATGTCAGAAAGGACGGTTGTGGGAGGGGGTCGAGGTGGCAATATCTTTTTTTTACCCTTGCCTCCACCCTTACCT
>JAOXSG010000472.1 GCA_025800105.1 Cohaesibacter sp.
CAGATTGCATTGCAAGCCCAATAAACTGCAAATACTATAGCATCCACGACACAAAATTATGAGACACAGTTGGAGGAGGTAACCCACAAAATGCAGCAATTGGAGAATCTACTCATTGATCAGCGCAAGAGCAAATTAGCACTGGAGAGGCAATTATCTGCTGCGCAGGGTCGCATTGGAGCAGCAGAAAGACGATCTAAAGCAACTGAGGAAGCGAACAAAAAGCTACAAGAAGAAATGCAGATTTGGAATCAGATTTATTCCCAAGAGACAGGGGTAGATCAATCCTCCACTGGATGGAATCCTTTCATGCAGCAAAGCTCTCCTATGCAATCTACTCCTTTTTCTGCACCTATACCAAGTGCTTCAGAATTGGCATCCTCCTCTACTGTGCCTGCAAGTATACCAATATCCTCGACTCCCAATAGTGCCTTTTCCTCCTCCATTCAAATGGACATGAATACAAGGTCTTTTGCATCTGAATTTCTCAGTGAGGATCTGACTCCTACAGAGAATCTTTCTGGAAGAGGAATGTCTATGACCAATGCAGCATCAGCTACAATAAATGCTAACACTCATCGGGATTCTTTCGGTTCGATTTTTCCTGGG
>JAOXSG010000487.1 GCA_025800105.1 Cohaesibacter sp.
GCCCCACATGCTGGCTTCCAAACTGGCAATTTACTGCAGCTCACATTTCCCACTCAAAAACCATACACTCTTCACGGTCATGACGCTTTCGCTTTCGCCCTCTATCTTACCTCAGTGACCCACCCAGGCCGCACGGGGGAAGAACCCAGCTCGGCTTTCTCCGATCGCAGCGCCGCCCACGTGACCCAACTCTCAGGTATCCTACTTCCCATCCTCCTACGTTACCACATGTTTTCCCCCCAGCTGGGCACCCAAGGGGCCCCTGTGGGGCACCTCAAGTTGCACCACATGTTGGATACGGAGAATCCCACCCTTATGGACATCCCGGAACTCCCACCACTGATCATGAAACAATCTTTTTTCATGCCGGTTTCGGCCATCCGCTCTTTCTTCCAAGCTGTCACTAAGGTTCCGATATATCGCTTCCCGAAGACGCTTGGCTGGCCCACCTTGGATGCTGGCTTGGATCCCACTCCCCCTCCAGCATCTCCTTCATTCGCCAACCTCAATTTGCTACTTCGCCTCCTTCCC
>JAOXSG010000561.1 GCA_025800105.1 Cohaesibacter sp.
CTTTCAACTCCAGAAATCAACAGGAAAACGAAAGCATTGATGCTTCTGTCACTGCTCTTCGCACACTCGCGAAAACATGTAATTTGTGTGACTGCATGCGTGATTCGATCATTCGCGACAGGATCGTACTGGGCATTCAAGGTCACCGCACTCGCAAATGGCTTCTACAAGAACGAAGTCTCACTCTGTCGAAGTGTTTCGATCTTTGCAAGAGTTCTGAAGCAACGAATTTGCAATTGAAAACGATCTCTGGCGCCCAGAACGAAGATGTTCACGCCGTGAAAGATAAGCACCCGCCATCAAGCCGCCGTGATGACAAGTACAAGAAAAGCCGCGTGGGGAAACCGAAGACATGTAAATTCTGTGAAAGCACATCCTTTCGAAAAAGGCAAGTGTCCAGCGTGGGGAGCGAAATGTACAAAGTGCGGTGGCAGAAATCATTTCGAAATAACCTGCACAACTCCGACTAGAAAAGTGTACAGCCTGAGGGATGAATCCTCTGATGACAGCGATGTGGAGTACATAG
>JAOXSG010000571.1 GCA_025800105.1 Cohaesibacter sp.
GATTCGGGTTAAAATTCTGATTTCGAAAATGGTCTCATTTGTCGAAATCGGCCAACGGGGTCGCGAGAAATATGCTTAAATCTTGAAAAAAACAAGAGGAAATTTCCTCCTATGGCTGCGAATAACGTTTTAATCAAATACTGAGTGAAGTGTGATTATAAAATAATTTCGATTTCGATGAACGTTTCCTCGAGCTGGATTCGAACCCGGGACCTCCCGATCCGAAGGCAAGCGCTCTACCATTTGCGCCATCGCGACTTTGTCGCTTTTTTGCCATTTTTGCACTCGACCCAACGACTTTTTTGAGGCATTTTTGGGGGGTAAATGGGTACATTTTGGACATGTAAAATGTTCATCTTGTTACTTATTAAATTCTACACATAATCATTCTTTATACTTATGCTGCTAAAGTGTCTAGAACTCGAGATTTTTGGAACTTTGTCGCAAGAAGAACAACAACAACAACAACAACAACAACAGCAACAACTCTGGGTATTTGTAGGGCTGCTATTCGCAGCCAAAAAGTTCGAACTATTTGCAAGAGGCCCAGATAAATGAGACCAAAGTTTTGCAAGTGTCTTTCG
>JAOXSG010000595.1 GCA_025800105.1 Cohaesibacter sp.
GGGAGATGGGCCGAGAAGATGAGGTGGCCAGCCGTTTTGCGGAAATTTCTGGTGGGACAGACTTGCCAATGGCATCTGGTGCCTTTCATTTGCGGGGCCGGGCTGACCGGTTGGATATTATGAAAGATGGCAGCTTGTCGGTTATTGATTTCAAGACCGGGCAGCCGCCGTCGGCCAAGCAGGTTCTGCCCGGTTTTGCACCGCAATTGGCGCTGGAAGGCTATATGGCAAAATTGGGGGGCTTTAAGGATATTCCCACTGCCATTGAAGTCTCTGACATGGCATGGATCAAGCTTTCGGGTGGGCGCAAGGCTGGCGAGATCAAAACCGGCATTGAAAAAGACCATGCTGCGGAAGATATTGTGGAGCTGATTGGCAAACGGCTTTTGGCGCTGATTGTTGCCTATGATGATCCTGCCAAAGGATATATGTCTCGCGCCAAACCGATGTTTGAGCGGTTTGAAAGCCCCTTTGATCATCTGGCCAGAGTCAAGGAATGGTCGCAGCAAAGCGATGGGGAGGACTGAATATGATTTTTGAGATCCCCGCAAAAACCAAACAAGATCAGGCACTGGCCTCTCACCCTCAACGCTCGGCATGGGTGAGCGCCAATGCAGGTTCTGGCAAAACTTTTGTGCTGTCGCAACGGGTGATCCGGCTTTTGCTGGCCGGGACCGATCCTTCGCGTATCCTGTGTCTGACCTTTACCA
>JAOXSG010000617.1 GCA_025800105.1 Cohaesibacter sp.
AAACAAAACAAACAACATAAATCAAAACAAATCAAATCAAAACCAAGAAAATCACACCAAACCAAACCAAAAAAGAACAAAGAAACCAAACCAAAACAAAACAAAGAAACCAAATAAAACAAACAAACCAACTAAAACAAACAAGACAAACAAAACCAACAAAACGAACCAACGAAGCAAACAAAACAAAACAATACAATGAAGCCAAAGAAAACAAAACAAAACAGAGACTAAAAACAACGAACAAAAGCAACAAAACAGCGAAAACAAACCAAATAAAACAAAGAAAGCAAAGTAAATGAAGGCAAGTTTTCAATCTGAAGTGCTTCTGTAGCAGGCCTAGCAAACACTAGAAGTTTTGAATTGACGTGCAATACAAGGCACTTTAGTGACAAATGACCACTTGTCCCTTCCCTGACCGGTGGGGGGAGAAGCAACAGTAGAGGCCGGGCCCGCATGGCTGCTAGGAAGAGACCCAGTGGCAGCTGATGCCTTGGGAGCCGTCACTAACGCTGCTCTAAGCACTTGTTGTCGTCTCACAATGGCGTCCATGAGCCAATGCAATTCTTCAAGGGACAGCACTGTAAGGTCGATCTGTGCAGCTCTACCAGCCATGAAAGTATGGCAAAGGGAAAAACCAAGGCAAAGTCAGACCCAGGGCAATATAGCACACAGGTTCCCAAGCAACCAGAAGCGAGTTCAGCTGAACTCGGCAGGGGCAAAAAGGCCTAACAAAGGGCAAACAAGTTCCCAGGCCCACAGTCTAAAGAGAAGTAAGTTCGGTGAATAAGCTCACCTAGTTACTCTCAGACAGGCAGGGTGCTTGAGCCAACTACCGGCGGGAGCGTTTTGAAATGCGTCCAGCATATACAGCATCCTCAGTCCCATGGGTTTTGACACTCGTGAACATAGCCCCAGGGTGTA
>JAOXSG010001179.1 GCA_025800105.1 Cohaesibacter sp.
CTCCGGTGGAAATTGTTTACAACTCTTTTTCCGCCAGCTTGAAATATCCTGCAAGCAAAAGACGGGCCCTGATTGCCTAATTTTCACAAAATTACGTGTGTTTCTTTCTGTTATGAAAATGAATTTTGCTGTAGCGCTCAAATGACATAGCATCCCATCTAGGGTGGAACAGCAATATTCCTAGTTGATTCATGTGATGGAAAGTCACCTTGTCTAGTACTGAAATGACAGTTTCTTGAAAGGGGCACCAGTTGTCATTTTTGGTTTTTATTGCTGAAAGGCCATGTTACATGAAGCAATTTTTCTTGCAACTTGTCTCGCAACGATGACGACTGAAAAACATTGCAAGTTGCAGAGGGGTTGTCACACGTTCGCAATATTTTTTCGCAACTTGCAACGCCCCCGGTGGAAATTGTTTCAACTCTTTTTCCGCCAGCTTGAAATATCCTGCAAGCAAAACACGGGCCCTGATTGCCTAATTTTCACAAAATTGCGTTGCAGGTTGCG
>JAOXSG010000633.1 GCA_025800105.1 Cohaesibacter sp.
TCAAGCCTAGCCCAGACAAAATCAGAGCCATAGAAGAAATGAAAACACCCAAAGACTAGAAGGAGCTTCACACCTTCTTAGGGATGGCAACCTATATGAGCTCATTCATCCCCAAGCTAGGTGACCACACTACACCACTAAGAGACCTCCTAAAAGAGAACGTGGACTTCGCGTGGAATCCATCACACTCGAAGGCTTTTCAAAAGGTGAAGTCAATGATTTGTACAGCAATGACTCTGGCGTACAACGACAGAAACGAACCAGTTGTCCTTCACGTTGATGCGTCGATCAAGGGCCTGGGCGCAGCTTTGCTCCAGAACAACAGGCCGATAGCGTTTGCATCGAAAGCACTCACCCCTGCGGGGAGCCGATACGCCAATATTGAGCGAGAACTATTAGCAGTGGTCTATGGCTGTGAAAAGTTCCACTCCTATCTCTATGGAAGATCGTTTGTGGTCAAAACCGACCATCGGCCTCTAGAACAAATCCACAAGAAGAATCTTATGCAGGCACCCCCACGCCTTCAAAGAATGCTGTTCCGTCTACAACCATACGACTGTGATATCAAATATCTCCCAGGGAAAGAGATGGTCACAGCCGACGCCCTGTCCCGCATCTCGCCATTGGATGAATTCGAGGTACCAGACATGAAAGTGAAAGTTCACCATCTAATCAGCATTACTCCCGCAAAAATGCAAGAGGTTAAAGACGAAACTGCAAAAGATCAAACCCTACAGCTGCTATCCCGTCAGGTTGCACAAGGCTGG
>JAOXSG010000660.1 GCA_025800105.1 Cohaesibacter sp.
TGAAACTTGGCCCCACGTAGATTCTCGAGAGAAGCGAGGAACGCCGCTCTCGCTCCTGCACCCCCCCCCAAAAGAAAAAAAGAAAAAGAAAAAAAGTTTTTAAAAGAGGGACAGTTCACAATATACCTTTCATCAGCGAAAAAAGTTCCTTCAGTGCGGCATGCTTTGAAAATATTAGAGGGTCTCAATGGGGGTGTAACTTTGACGGTTGAAGGTTAAATTTTGACGATTTTGACGGTTGACGGTTAAATTTTGGGGCTTTTGATGGTTGACGGTTATCACGAGGAGATTTCTTTATGAGTTAAAGTTAATATTAACTTTTTTGTTTTTATCAATGCAGTTAATCATCAATATTTAGAAACCGGAAATACTTGCAAATGGAAGTCAGTTGCAATGTCAGTTTAGACGCAAATGAGTAGAAAAGACCGTAACGGTGACTATATTTGGGAACATGAAAACTAGTTGTACCAGTTAAAATGATTCTTTGAGAGCCAGTAGTCCGAGATGAGCACCTGAAATAGTGAGATTTGAAAGACCTTAAAACCATAG
>JAOXSG010000668.1 GCA_025800105.1 Cohaesibacter sp.
CAGACTCTTAAATCTCTGTTGTTTTCCCGGCCAGAAAATGGCATCAGATCCTGTCATAAATGCCACAGAAAAATTGAAGAGGTGCATGGAAAAAAGCCCCAAGTGACATTTGTGACCTCTCACGGGAAAACGTACACTAACGGCTTTCCATTTGCGAACGGAAAGCCGTTCACTACCCGTGTGTTACCCGTTTTGAAAAACATTGCACCCGTTCGCACGGCTTGGGTCACCCATGCGGTAGAAGCGCTCACTCGTTCGACTGGCTTGATCACCCGTTCGATAGATGCACCCACTCGTTCGCACGGCTTGATCACCCGTTTGGCAGAAGCGCCCACTCGTTTGAACAGCTTGACAACCCGTGCAGTAGAAGCGCCCGCTCGTTCGCACGGCTTGGTCGCTCGTTCAGAAAAAATTGCACTGCATCCATTCGCACGGCTTGAGTAGCCAGTTTTACGGCTTGGATCACCCGCGCGCGGCCCGTTGGGAAAAAAAAAAGTAATGTCAGAACAAAATTCACCCGAGCGGTGGCATTTATCCGTTTTTAAATAGTCTCTATACAATTGTCAATGAGTTTTCCGTTCACTGGTTCAATCTCTTGGCTGGCAAGTTCGACGTGGATGAAACAAGTGGCTAAACAAACATAACTGTGCAACACTACAAGTGTAAAACAGTTGAA
>JAOXSG010000680.1 GCA_025800105.1 Cohaesibacter sp.
AAAAACTCCTGAAACAATGCTTATGCACTCTGTGACACCTAGCAATGTTTACCAGTGTTTGAAAAGACCTCAAAAACCCCTAGAACAGCGATGATTTTTAAGACATCGAAAAATTGAAACATTGAGTGCTGAGAGATTCGAACTGGAAAGATTCTGCTAACATCAGCAGAATCTTGCACAAACTCAGCAGCATCTTGCAAACGCAAACCGGTTCAGGCGCGTTTGCTTACTGGTACTATGAATATCGGCAAGTTGCCTATATTCATAGTACCAGTAAGCAAACGCGCCTTGTCCGGCCCGAACCGTGAGCCTTTTGAAACACACCATCACAGCAGCTGGAACAGAAGCTCGACTGGCCCCGGTCAAAGATATAGGCCGCGCATCAAACTGGAAGGATGTCATTAGTGTCTGGCTGACAATAATGACAGCCTTGCAGTTAAATAGAAAGCCACATGATCATCTGACTGTCCAAAAGAAAAATCGTCTGCGTTTGGGGGCCAACTGGTCCGACTGACTGTCCCAAAAAACCATCTCTATATCCCATATATCCCATATATCTCTATATCTCTTGAGTTTGTTGAATTGAAATCCCACAAAAGCCGGAGACGGGTGATTGGATGGCAACTATTTTCCAAATAGCTGCAATCCAGTCAGCACATCCTAGTCTTCCAGAACAGAGCACATCCACGCTTTCTCGTGCTTCCAGTGATGGCCAATCCAGTCAGCAAGCCAGCAAGCTGGAGTGGACATCACTGGAAGCACGAGAAAGCTGTCGATTGTCCAAGTTCCTGGCACCGTCGGAGCAGATGGCGGACCTCCTGCCAATCCTCCAACTCTGCGTATCCAGGTCAATTGAGGGCTGCCCGACCCGGAGACAATCGGATACAGCTCGGTCGCAAAAAGAGTGCAAAGAGCTGTATCCGATTGTCTCTGGGTCATGCAGCCCTCCATGTCCATGGACCCTACCATTTGACATATTTGACTGTCCTTCCCTTCTGTAATACATGAAATCATTGAAATAACTCTTGGCCTGCAAATGAGATC
>JAOXSG010000703.1 GCA_025800105.1 Cohaesibacter sp.
CCAAGCAGGTAAGATCATGATCAAAAGACCCGTAGATCCAAAGAGCAATGGCAGACGAGCCAGCCGTGTCCTCACATCCTTCATGGCCCTCCTGCTTCTGTCTTTTTTGCTGTTATCTTTTAGCCATCCCACCATGGCGGCCCCGCAATTAATTCTTGGTTCTGGCACGGTTGAAAGCGACAAACCACGCCGGGCTTTCCTGTTGGAAACAGCAATGGGAGAGACATTTGGTGATCAGGATTTGTTGGGAAAATTCACGCTGATATATTTCGGCTATACATTTTGTCCCGATGTTTGCCCAACATCGATGATGACCATGACAGACATCCTCAACAAGCTGGGAGAGGATGCCAAGGCAATGACGCCGGTCTTTATTTCGGTTGATCCAAAACGCGATACGTTGCCGCTTTTGCGTGACTATGCCGATGCTTTTCATCCCAAAATCATTGCCATGACCGGCCCGCAAATCATGGTCGACGCCGCTGTCGGGGCCTATAACGCGCGCTATAAATTCATCCCAAGTGACGATGGCGACCCGATGGGCTATTCCGTTGACCATACAGCCTCGCTCGCCTTTGTTGGCCCA
>JAOXSG010000711.1 GCA_025800105.1 Cohaesibacter sp.
AACACCACCAGACAGACGCCACCACAAAAACACAACTACACAACACAACACCACGAACAACACACACACACACCAACACACACATACACAGGAACACAAAAACTCTCAAATCCGTGCGAAGCTGTTTGATTCCAGATGTACCTGCATGACAACATTTTGCGATCACATCGCAAAGGCCACAGAAGCAGGTCCGCAGCTGTTGAGAATTGAGAAAGGTCAACAAAGCTGTCATTTCACTGCAGGCCATAGCCGCATGCATCCTTTTTGGCCGGCGAAGCAGGTCTGCCGAGCAAGACACGGACATCTTACTTGCAGGCAAAATTTCAAGCAAAACGCAAAGATTAATACTACATCTGAATCCCTTTATAAATGTTTTCCCGCGTCCATTGCCAGAAAGGCGTCTGGCTTGGACCAGAACTGTCATCCTCAAATAAGGTAAGGAAATCTAAAACATCTTCATCGAAAGCTTCTTCCGCATCGTACCCCAAAGACGTATGCATATAGATGCTTCTCAAAGAACTACAACCAATAAAGGCACCGACTCCAATGGTTAGCACCCTCCGAGGTATGGTAATTTCTCTCAAATTTTGACAAT
>JAOXSG010000731.1 GCA_025800105.1 Cohaesibacter sp.
GTTTATTTGTTTACGACACTTAATTTTAAAACCGCTGGGTTTAATTCGTCTAATTTTAGGAAGACGGAGATGGAGGGAGACTTGCAGATCGCATGATCAGTCACGGATGAAAAACGACTCTAGTACATCTAGCAGGTATGCCCAGAATGAAACTCTTTACATTTCAAGAATGCAATCCTTCTATTCCCCACACCTCCTAGCCTTCATAGCACGCGCTTGAGTTAAAGTAGCCGCGTTGTTGGGAACGCGCGAGATGTTTCAGTGGGCGAACTCCTCGCATGCCGTTATTTCCGCGGTCCATCAATCCAAATTTTAAAATATCGTAATAGTGACGTTGTGCAGTTTCATGAGATTTGTCAATGACACTTCATGATGGAGAGCAGAGCTCTCAAGAATGGCGCAGTGAGCAAGCGGCGAGCGGCGGGCTGCAAATTAAGTCGCGCGCCGCGAGGGACGA
Source organism: Cohaesibacter sp. (assembly GCA_025800105.1). Taxonomy (GTDB): domain Bacteria; phylum Pseudomonadota; class Alphaproteobacteria; order Rhizobiales; family Cohaesibacteraceae; genus Cohaesibacter. The sequence continues at coordinate 458 of JAOXSG010000731.1, forward strand.
GGATATCAGCTTTGTTTATTGTTTCTTTGTTTAGTTTACTCTCTCGTTCCTCGCGGCCTGCAGTTTCGCCACCCGCACGCCGCTCGCTCATCACGCCATTCTCCAACGACGCCCTTCACTTCTTTAAAGACAAAATTAATAACAACTGCTCACAGTCTATCGTTCAATTATCCTTTTTTTAAAATCAGTACTCAGTTAAGGTTGAATTCTTGTAGGAAAAAGGACGACAATTATACCCTTGGGTGAAAAATAAATTCATTTTGGAAAGGCAGGAACATGAATTTCACGATATTGCGCTTAGCAACGCAGACGAAAATGTTAGATTTTAAACACACTGCATTTGGGCAATACGTGGAGTGTTGCATATGTAACGTTTCGCCATTATTTTTAATAATTCAATAAGACGGGAGGAGGAGGAAGAAGAAGAAGAAGAAGAAGAAGAAGAAGAAGAAGAAGAAGAAGAAGAAGAAGAAGAAGAAGAAGAAGAAGAAGAAGACCCTCCAACCATGGCAATAAATGCGAACGACCCCAGTGAGGAGTT
>JAOXSG010000734.1 GCA_025800105.1 Cohaesibacter sp.
CACACCAAGTTTATCTGGCTTATGGGTGCTGATAATTTGACCTACTTCCACCTGTGGCAAGACTGGCAGAAAATTGCCCGAATCCTGCCCATTGCGATTTTTGACAGGCCGGAGTATGGTATTAAAGGACTGCACAGCCACTTTGCACGCCGATTCGCAAGAAAACGCGTTTCGTATCAAAGCCTTAAAGCAGCCAAAACACCCGCATGGGCTTTTTTGACGATTCCCCGTCATCCCGGCTCTGCTACACAAATTCGTAACCAAGTTGGTGATAATTGGTATGCGAATTGGAAAAGAAAGGACACCTAGTTGCACACATCATCGGAGACGCAAAGCGTCGCTGATCCTTCCCCGGCACTTGCTGCTGAGGATCTTTTAAAAACAGCAGTTACCAGCCTTAATGATAATAAGGCTGAAGAAATTGTTTCCATCGATCTTGCTGGTAAATCAGGCATTGCAGATTTTATTGTTATCGCGAACGGTCGCTCGCAGCGGCAAGTT
>JAOXSG010001190.1 GCA_025800105.1 Cohaesibacter sp.
ATTCGCTCTCTTATTTTTCCTTTTCCCCACTGCTACTTTCGGTAAAATCTGGAGACTTACAAAAATTCGCCATTCTCGTCATTTTCGTAAAATTCGCAGTTCTTGTTGAGCTCTTCTGGAGATTTTATTTGGGATTCTTTCTGAGCTTTGCGAATTTTCGGAGTTTTCGTAAATTTCGTAGAAAAGTTCAATCCTGTCGTGGACATATCTCCTTTTTACACCCGTGTGTACAAGACTCCCCCATCTGTCAGTGTTTTGTTTCCCCCTGATCAATAAAAGCCAGACTTATTTAGTTAATAGCCATTTATAGATAGCTAACTCGAAAATGAATTTGAGCTCTTCGCGCAGGGAAATGAAATATTGATTTTGCCATCCTGCGCGCCTAGTTCAGTTGGCAACACGTTCCAAACCGTTAGGGGATATTCCAAAGTTTCAGAATTTCGGCTGAAAATGACATATACTTGTGAATTCTTTGACGGAATTGTAAAATTCGGCTAAAATATCGCAAACGCCAGTATTTTTCGGCGGTCAAAATTCCGCTTCGGCTAAAATCACACCCACTATACCATTTTTCAGACGGCAAGCTCGATCCGAGTGGTTTCAGAAATTTCTGAAACCATTTTCAGTCCACGATTGGTTTCAGAAATTTCCGAAACCAATTTCATTTCGATTGGTTT
>JAOXSG010000797.1 GCA_025800105.1 Cohaesibacter sp.
TAGATACATTCCAAGATCAGTTTCAGGTTCAATGTTGAGGAGACTCCGTAACATTGTCCAACCTTTAGCTAAGTTCCCTTCGGGTCCAGCCAATTTGAGATCGTCTACATAAACCACTAGCAGTAGATTGAGCTTTGCATAATAGTACATTGAGGGCCAGTTGGGTCCAATAGGAATGAATCCTAATTTCCTAACTGCTTCATCGCAATGTTTTTCCCACATTGTTCCTGCATCGGGATGTCCATACAATGCCTTGATGAGTCTAACGACAGGTCTACGAAACTTGTTACGTTTGATCCATGGGGGCCAGGCCTCGTCCGGGAGCTCTACCCAACATGCTACTCCAGTTAATGATGCTTGTATATAAGCTTGGATGGCATCAGCTAGCTGGACATTATGTCCGGGGAGACACCCGAACATATCGGCCCACCTGGATGACTCGAATGATGCAGGGGAATTCCCTAAATCTTGGAACAAAGCTGCTTCAAAGTTCTGATTCTTGACTTGGTTTCCCAAAAGTACACCTCGTCCCTTGAACTTCCTGCGCTTATCTTCTTTGGGGAGTTCTGAATGTTTCTCAACACATATTCCATGAACCCTAGCCATGTGTA
>JAOXSG010001201.1 GCA_025800105.1 Cohaesibacter sp.
TACCGCATGCCTGGTTGTTGGAGAGCGCAAGCAACTTAACCAACCCAGACTTGGTGAAACCGGTGAAACGTGCGGACGCAGCAACCTCAGAGTCCTCTCAGAATCCTCTCAACAGTACTTCTTCAGAATGTAGTGAAGCCCAGCCAGACCACATAATTAAGGAGACGTGAAAGGTGTTACTCCAGCAGCCCAGCCAGTGGAGTAACATAAAGTCGTGAAGTTGGAGATCCGATGATGAGGAATATGCCTCATCAGCTAAAAGAGGGGTGGAAGGTGGAAGGCAAAAGAACAAGAGAACCTCGTCAAGACTGAAGAAGAGAAAAAGGGACCCAACTACCAGGGATCCAGTGGCCGCAAAAAGAAGCCAAAGGAGCCATTGCAGAGGGGGCCCTGATGCTCTGCGACAGACTTGGATTGAGAAGATCGCTTTGGACCTTTCCATGGCAGCAACCCGGCGGAGAACCAAGAGGATAGGGAGATCTCTTATGGATCTATCCATGGCAGCAACCGGCGGAGAGCAGGAGAGATAGGGAGATCACTTTGGATCCGAATCACTTGTGGACTCAACGCGGCGGGCCGACCCGGAGCGGGGAGGATAGAGGGAGGTTGTAGAGCTGATGGGTGACAGCGGTCCCCAGGAGAAGGAGGGAGGGAGGTTATTGAAGCTGTAGAAACGGAGGAGCGTCGGGATTGTGATAACCCCAACTATCACCAACCTGATTATCGAACACAGGTAGGGGATGAGGCCAGAGGGATGGCATAGGGGGAGCACACCACTGTGGCCGCATGTTCAGGGATCTGAAACTGGGGTAAAAACAAGATGGCAAGCGAAAGCCTTGCGTGAGGGCACGCCAATATGGCTGCTCTCACAAAAGGAGGGGGACGAAGGTAGAGATAGAAAGAAACCCTAAGTGAGGGCACGCCAATATGGCTGCGTTCTCACAAAAGAAGGGGACGAAGGTAGAGAGAGAAAGAAACCTTAAGGAGAAACAGCTAAGATGCAGCAATGATAGATGAGCGAAC
>JAOXSG010000838.1 GCA_025800105.1 Cohaesibacter sp.
CCTAATATTTTGCCCCGTTTGACCGCAGAGGCCAGCCCTTCCTTTGTCCGCTTGCTGATATTGCGCCTTTCAAATTGCGCAATCGCGGCCACCAGCGAATAAACCAATTCGCCGACAGGCTCGCTGGTATCAACATTCAAAGACACAATCTGGAAAGCAACACCGCGCTCCCGCAATTCATTGGCGCACAAAATAGCATCCACCGTTGAGCGAAACGCCCTGTCCAGATCCCAGACGACAAGGGTATCACCCGCTTTCAATGTCTTGAATAATGCATCAAAAATCGGGCGTTCGTCAGCAACCGCCGATACCTTCTCAAGATGTAACCTATCACACACAGATTTGAGGCCATCAACCTGACGATCCAGTTTTTGCTCCTCTTTGCTCACTCGCATATAGCCGATCTTCATTTTTCTTCTTTTTCAATATGTTACCTATGGACAGAATCGTTCCTTTCCGCCGCTTTGGCTATCGTGACGCTTCCCACTCATAACCAAATCCATTTCATAGATATTTTACGACATTTCGAGGATATACTGCA
>JAOXSG010001203.1 GCA_025800105.1 Cohaesibacter sp.
CGCCTTGCCAGACCTGACATCATCAAACCCATAAATGACCTAGCGACAAAAGTTCAGTCTTGGACGAAAGCAGAGGATAAGAAGGTACTTAGGTTAATCCAGTACATAGATGCCACTAAGCACTATCGTTTGGTAGGATACGTCAACGACGATCCATCTAAGTTGTACCTTAGCCTTTATGCAGACGCCGATTTCGCCGGTGAGAAGGAAGGAGCTCGAAGCACCTCAGGTGGATTCTTAATCCTAAAAGGACCAAACACACACTTCCCGCTAGCTTGGTTAAGCAAAAGGCAAACCTCTACATCTCGTTCAACGACCGAATCCGAGGTCATTAGCTTAGCACATTCCGTCTTCACAGAAGGAATCCCTGCTCTAGCATTATGGGAGGTGCTGCTTAAGCGCACCGTTAAGTTGAAATTGCACGAAGATAACCAAGCCACAATCTTGGTAGTGAAAAAGGGGTTCTCCCCTAAGCTTAGACACATATCAAGGACTCATAAAGTCAATCTTGGTAGCCTGAGCGAAG
>JAOXSG010001204.1 GCA_025800105.1 Cohaesibacter sp.
GAAGCCAATTTTATTGTGCCTTGAGGGCATGCTTGGTCTTGAATTAAATTGCTTTGGGCTTGGTCAACTGTAACTGATTGAGCTTGAGGGCTTGATTTGAATAATTTATGCAGTGCAGCCTGTACTTCTTCATCAGTGGCATTCTCTGCCACCCGCAGTTTTTGTACATAGCTAGCATTAGCGTCAGTGACAGAAGTTTTGCGCACCAATGCATCAGCCACTTGTTGGCGACTGAGCGAGTCTGCAAGGTTCTTTTTGCCGGGGATATGACGTATATCCACATCATAACCCTGTAAAACTGCCAGCCACTTCCAGACTCTGCTGTTGACAGCGGTCTGACTGGGCAAATGGCGAAGCGGGGCATGATCAGTCTGTATAACTATTGGGTGATTAGTTTGGAAATAATGTTTCCATTGACCAATCGCCCAAACGATCCCTAGTACTTCCCGTTCATACGCTGAATAGCGTATTTCAGTGGAATTGAGCTTCCTGCTAGAGAACGCTATAGGCTGCAAGCCCATCCCGAAATCCTGTTCAAGGATGGCTCCAATGGCAACGTCACTTGCATCTGTCGTGATAATGAACTGTCGTTCAAAATCTGGCAGACGCAAGAT
>JAOXSG010000871.1 GCA_025800105.1 Cohaesibacter sp.
GACACAGCGCCGCTACTCACCCAGTCATGCCATCCATATCCCAACGATATCAAGCTTTCACAACGCATGGCATCCAGTCCAACGCTGCTCAAGGGCATCGGCAAGTCCCGAGCAATTCCTCGACCACAAGGGCCAAAGAACGCTTCGCACCTCCCGCTTAAACAGCGCTAGAGGCTGGACACCGTGCGTCGTAAAAGCCCTTTCGGCAACAAAACTCACCACCCGGCTCTATAGACTACCATGGCCAAGTCACCGCTTGCCGGGAACGCGGGTGACAACACAACCGGCTCAACACTATCTGGCTTACAGCCCGCTTGCCGGGGACGCAGGCTACAGCCAAGTATCACAACTCAAACCTTTATCCCCAGGCGTTTCCGCACCACCTCTGAGGTAGCCTGGCCGGCGCGTTACCCATATTTGTATACCGCGCGGGTTCCCCTGGAGGCCTATACGCGGTGGGGCATCAAGGCCCCAAAGTCCCCTCCTATTATATAGCGCCTCAAATTTCTGATTTTTGGCTTTCCCCCTTCTTTTTCCTTCTCTTTTGGCCGGCTGCCGGCTGGAGGTCCCAAAGCCTCCCCTCCTATTATATAGCGCCTCAAATTTCTGATTT
>JAOXSG010000920.1 GCA_025800105.1 Cohaesibacter sp.
CAAATTTTTCAATTCGAAGAATAACCATCTTCTTCGCTCATGTGCTGGTTGTTGCCTCAAGTCCGTGCGAAGCTGTGCTACATAGTCGCCCACTGCACTGGACCCATCACCATCACCTTTTATGCACATTCACACACACACACACAGCCACAAAAAACGCCAGCAACCAATCACAAAACGACACAAACAAAACACATTTATCATATAATAAGTCATTCTAATATATAAACTGCAAAAGTTCAACAAAAAATAATGCAACCACAAAGCCAATCGCCGGAGCCGATGCCGCCGCACTGCTGTCCGGCAGATCTCCAATCAACTTCATTTTGATGTTGGCCTTCATTACATCACACTTAACCCAACCACCTCCATCTCCAGTTGGTAGTGTTAAGAACCGGCAAACGTCCGCCACTGATGGCTTCCCATTCTTGCTCCTTCTGTGCAACAACGTGTCCAATTGAGACCCTAACCAACTGCTTCGCTCGTCCACTGCTTGTTGTATCAAATCCGTGCGAAGCTGTGCTACATAGTCGCCCACTGCACTGGACCCATCACCATCACCTTTTATGCACATTCACAGACACACAGCCACAAAAGGCGCCAGCAACCAATCACAAAACGACACAAACAAAACACATTTATCATATAATAAGTCATTCTAATATAAAATGCAAAAATTCCACAAATCATAATGCAACCACGAAGCCGCTCGCCGGAGCAGATGCCGATGCACTGCTGTCCGGCAGATCTTCAATCAACTTGTCCATGATGTTGGGTATGATGTCGGGCTTCTGAAGCCCTCCGCCTTCTGGATGGCCAATTGGAAGTTGCAAGAACTGAGCAATGTCCACCAACGA
>JAOXSG010000934.1 GCA_025800105.1 Cohaesibacter sp.
AGGAACAGGCAGCCGAGGCGGCAGCAAAAGAGCCGGAAAGCCGGATTGACCCAGATAAAGATGCCCTACTGATGGAAAGCGGTTATATTCTGGCGGATTTTATTCGCCTGCAAACTAAAACCAAATCCAAACAAATAGCCAAAACTAATACACTAACCAAGGCCAACTAAGCGAGAATATGCGCGTTATCTCATTTAATACCAACAGTATTCGTATGCGCCTGCACCAGCTGCAGGCATTAACCGAGCAGCACCAGCCAGATTTTATCGGCATTCAGGAGACCAAAGTCACCGATCAGGATTTTCCAGTGGCCGATATTGAGGCAATGGGCTATCAGGTGATCTTTCACGGCCAAAAAACCCACTACGGCGTGGCATTGTTGAGCAAGCACCCCTTTAAAGAAGAATTTAAAGGCTATAAAACCGATACCGATGAAAGCCAGCGCCGCTTTATCGGTGGGCGTTTTGATGTTAATGGCCGTGAAATTACCGTGCTAAACGGTTACTTCCCCCAAGGAGAAAACCGCGAACACCCGGTTAAATTCCCCAATAAGGAGAAGTTCTATCAAGATTTGATGGTTTTCTTGGACGATAACTGTAAGCCCAGTGACGATCTGATTGTTATGGGCGATATGAATATCTCCCCAGAAGATATTGATATTGGCATTGGCGAGCCCAATCGCAAGCGCTGGCTAAAAGACGGCAAGTGCAGCTTCTTACCCGAGGAGCGCGATTGGTTAAAAACCCTAAGCGATTGGGGCCTGACCGATAGCTATCGGCAAATACACCCG
>JAOXSG010001206.1 GCA_025800105.1 Cohaesibacter sp.
CACGACGCGCAAGCCTCCAACATGCTTCCCAGGATCTTCCTCACACGACATGATGATGGCAAAAATACACACGCATCCCCTGACACCCTCGCCATCTTTATAGACCCTCTCGACCAATCAACGACTAGCACCCAGGCTCTCTCCACCCCCTATTTAGGTGGGGGGTACCCCCCTCCCCCCCACCCCTTCGGGGACCCCCATAGAACTCACGTGACCTTAAAGACCGCTATAAAAGAAACCACGCTCCCACCCATCCTTCACCCTTTTCACCAACCCTCAGAAGCAGCAGTTAGAAGAAGACAAGATGGATACCCGCGATGATGACCAATGTCTCATTTGTCTAGAAGAGGAGTGGGACATTGCCAAAACAAGTTGCTGCCAGAGAAGAATTCATGCCGAGTGCATCGTGAAATGCCTTGACAACGGTACCCGCTGTCCTCATTGCCGTCAACACGTGCTCGACCTCGTCCTAGCCAAGGTACATTGGAAGTTTCGCGATTTCTACAGGAAAATGTTCACCATCCATATCAACGATGGTGGACACATTCAACCAGGGGGCAAGCATCAATTGTACTTCCTCGAGGGTCACAACTAACTCAAACTTTCCTGTACCCTCATAGATCCTGTTCGATATGGTGGACATCATCCACAATACACTTCAAAGAGG
>JAOXSG010000944.1 GCA_025800105.1 Cohaesibacter sp.
CTGGTAGGACGGTAAAAGATGGAATGTTGTTTCGTGTAGCTGTTTCAGTGGCAGGGAGGAGATGTGTAGCATTGATCGATAGTGGAGCCTCCCAATCCTACATTTCGCCAGAAACAGTTGCATTGTGTGAAATAGAGTGCAGTCCAACGTTAGTGCATTTGGAACTTGCAGACGGTTCCAAAATTCAGTCTACTCAGCAAACGTTGGCTGTGCCTTGTACAGTAGGGAATACAGTCTGCAATATTTCATTTACAGTGACCAAACTGCTCAGCAATGTGGACATTGTTCTCGGAATGGATTGGTTGAAAACATGGAACCCTGTAATTGATTGGAGGAAACAGACGTTGTATATTTGGGTCCATGGACAGTGGGAACATGTCAATGGAGTTTTATTGGATGCTGAACAGAGGATTGGTACTGTAAAAGTATTTGATGGTTATTCTGGGGATTCGCACATTGTGCCTGACATTTCATTGATAAAAGAACCGAAGTTTTGGGATTGGAATACTACTCAAAAAGAATGGATGCATGTTGATGTAGCAAAAGAAAAGAACAATGAAAATGACACTGAGAAGAACAAGGAAACT
>JAOXSG010000962.1 GCA_025800105.1 Cohaesibacter sp.
TGCATCAGTAGATGGTAGCAGGCGATCGGGGAGCGCTGCTGTTTCTTCTCCCCTGGGTAGAGCAGATTGTGGGATGCCTGAGGGCTGTGGGACAGAGGGGTCCCCAGTCCGATTTAAAATTGATTTGAAACCGAAGGACCCGCCAGTATTTGCTGGAAAAGGAACAGAGGATATTGATATCTGGGTCAAACAGGTTTTGAACTTTTTGACGATTATTGGGGGACCCGACCACATACAAGTTGCGTATGTGGCAAATTTATTGCAGGGTGCGGCACAGCATTGGTTTCAGCGGGAATGTGACGCTGGCCGCCACCCTAGGACATGGAGGGAGCTGGGTCAGGCTCTGCGGCACAGGTTTGGGAATGATACCAAAACCGAGCAAGCCCAGTCCCAGATTATGTCGATGCAGCAGGGGAAGACAGAGACCGCCCATGATTACGCACTGCGGTTTGAGACAGTGCTGGAGAAGATACCCTGTTACGACGAATCATGGGTAAGAAATTTGTTCGTATGGGGACTGCAATCCCACTTCGCTACCCAGGTCAACATGCAGAACC
>JAOXSG010000983.1 GCA_025800105.1 Cohaesibacter sp.
CGTTGTATCGGTCTACTTTGCAAGGTCCAAAAATTCAACCGTTGTATCGGTTAACGAAATCCGCCGTACCAGCCTTCCCATCTTGGTGGTCTTGACGAAGAAGAAGATGATCCATGGGAAGGATATGGGCCACGTTGGCGGTCGTAGTATCGACCGGTAGGATGTTCATAACGATGTTCCTGAAAGCCCCTGTCTTGGTACCACTGCTGGTCAGTCCATTGTTGTTGTTCTTCTCGGTGGTGCTGCTGACCCTTGCCCTTGCCTTTTTCCGTTGTTCCCTTGCCAGTTGACCAGGTGCGATAACGTTGATTTCGGTTGTGCTGGGCTTCCGGCCCTCGGGTACGCTTGTTCTTAATGGCATGAGCAGTAACCCTACACACCAGTGGTAGGTGCCAGTCGCAATCGTTGATACCCAAGCACAGATCGTACACTGACAGTTGTCGTGGTCTCTCTGAAACGGAATGCAAGTAATCGTGAGAATATGAAAATTCGTCCATTAAAATTTT
>JAOXSG010000991.1 GCA_025800105.1 Cohaesibacter sp.
GGAGATCTGCCGGACAGCAGTGCATCGGCATCGGCTCCGGCAATGGGTTTCGTGGTTGCAATATGATTTGTGGAACTTTTGCATTTTATATTGGAATGAGTTACTATATAATATATGCGTTTTGTTTGCGTCGTTTTGGGATTTGTTGCTGCGGCCTCTTGTGGCTGTATGAATGTTACCGTGTGTAAAAGGTGATGATGGTGATGGGCCCACCAGTGCAGTGAGCGACTATGTAGAACAGATTCGCTTGGGTTTGATACAACAAGCAGCGGACGAGCGAATCAGTTGGTTGGAGTCCCAATTTCAAGGTTTGGTGCGCAAAAAGAGCAAGGATGGGAAACCATCAGCTGTGGACATTTCTCAGTTCTTGAAGCTGCCAATTGGGCGTCCAGAAGGAGGAGGGCTGAAACGGGGCGAGCTCATATCCAACATCATAAACAAGTTAATTGGAGATCTGCCGGACAGCAGTGCGGCGGCATCGGCTCCGGCGATGGGCTTCGTGGTTGCATTATTTTTTGTTGAACTTTTGCATTTTATATTGGAATGACTTATTATATGATATATGCGTTTTGTTTGTGTCGTTTTGTGGTTGCATTATTTTTTTGTTGAACTTTTGCAGTTTATATATTAGAATGACTTATTTTATGATAGATGTGTTTTGTTTGCGTCGTTTTGTGATTTGTTGTTGCGGCCTTTTGTGGCTGTGTGTGTG
>JAOXSG010000995.1 GCA_025800105.1 Cohaesibacter sp.
AGGGTGGGACGTCTCACGAACCGGGCACCCCCTCTTTGACGGTATATCTTTTTGCGAGAGGTGCGTCGTCTTTTTCGTCGTCCTGCCATTTTTATTGAATGCAGCACGTCTTGTTTCTCTTGGCGTACCCCTTGTCGATGAGCCAACTGTTGTAGCTTTGGGTGCCCCCTCGGCTCTTATACTGTTGGTACTGGTTTTTGTACCCGGCCACGGTGCGTTTGGCTTTGGGAACGTTGATGGGTTTTTTCAAGGCTTTGATCATATCTCGGGTCACTTCGTAGAATTTCTTGACATCTACGACCCAGGGCATTTTCCCACCTCGTTACTGTCGGGGTGGACTTTTTCGTTTTCGTTGTCGTCGCCGTCGTCGTGTTCTGGTTCGACCCATGCTTCGGACGAAGGAATAGAAGGTCGGTCGACTTCCTCGGTCCTTTTATCCTGTTTGGTCCAGTACCTCGCACTCATCAAAGGGCGAGGACGACCGTCCACGTAACATTGGGCGTGGAGAGGTTGGTACACGAATTGTCTCCGGTAGGCTTGCACGCAGCGTTTGGGCAAAGGCGGGGTGAAATCCACGATCGTGTCGTCCAGGGTTTGCATCTTGATCAAGAAGCCTTCGAGTCCATCGAAGG
>JAOXSG010001008.1 GCA_025800105.1 Cohaesibacter sp.
GGGGTGCAGTTTTTTAAAAGGAGATTTTGGGCTGCTTGGAGAGGCAAAGGTAGGTGGAATCACATGGATGTATCTGATTCTTTGGAGTTGATTTGTTTTAAGATGTGTGATGGAATGCCATTTTGGCAGGAATGAGCCGAAAGGTGTGGTCTATGTGCATTGCGGGGCAGGCCGGCGCCATTGCGGATCGATTCGGTGATTGAGTCTAGTGTACCATCCTGCCAATTGGATTTCTATTGGGAACATGCTTAGAATTACAATCATAGTGAACCATCAACTGGCTATTAAACTGTGGGGGATGCTCCGTCAGACCTCCGTCATGCCAAAGCATACTTAGGCATCTCACGAGCTCCTACAGCTACCGCGAGTGACGCGTTTGCAGATTGGGGCATGTTCCAGTCGGGGTTGGAGAGTTTGATTTAACAACCATTAGGGTACAAATTTTTTATCGACGTCGCGAGACATCGATAAAATCTATCGACGTCGCGAGACATCCAGAGACATCGATAAAATCTATCGACGTCGCGAGACATCCAGAGACATCGATAAAATCTATCGACGTCGCGAGACACATCCAGAGACATCGATAAAATCTATCGACGTCGCGAGACACATCCAGAGACATCGATAAAA
>JAOXSG010001009.1 GCA_025800105.1 Cohaesibacter sp.
GAGATCGCCTTTTGAAAATCGCTTACAGCTTGTTTACGTGCGGTGATGTCGGTGGCGAATTTCACGACTTTGTAAGGCACCCCATCGGCATTTAAGATTGGGTTGTAAGTTGCTTGTATCCAAATCTTTTTTCCCGATTTCGTTACCCTGGGGAATTCTGCTTCTTGATATTCGCCCCGCGCCAAAGCTGCCCAAAAATCCTTATAGGCTTGGCTGTCACGTTGATCTGCGGGCATGAACATCGAATGATGGCACCCCGCTAACTCTTCGCGAGCATAGCCCATCGCAGCTAGAAAATTGTCATTGGCTTCAATGATATTGCCTTTGACATCAAACTGGATCACCGCCTGAGATCGGTTCAGCGCTGACAACTGCCCGGCATTGTCTAAATTCAACATCTTAGCCTCGGTAATATCAGCGGCGTATTTCACCACTTTCATCACCTTTCCAGAGAGATCCAGGATCGGGTTATAGCTGGCTTGCAGCCAAATATCTTTGCCGCCCTTCCCAACCCGGCGAAACTGCCCGGAAACATGTTCTCCGGCAGCTAGCTTATCCCAAAAAGCTCTATATTCGGCGCTCGCCGCATAGTCAGGATCCGCAAACATGCGGTGATGCTGCCCGATGATCTCGCCTTTGTCATAGCCAACGGTCTGCAAAAACAGAT
>JAOXSG010001211.1 GCA_025800105.1 Cohaesibacter sp.
CGCTCCCAAGGGGATTTGTTGCCCTTGTCGCGGTTAAAACTGCGCAGGCACAGAGTTTTGTTGGCGCGTGAATCATCGAGCGTGCGCGAGTAGGGCAAGATATGGTCAATGTCGCAAGACCCATCAAACAGCATGGTTTCGCTGATTTGAACGCCGCTATAAGGACAGCGGCGGTGCAGCACATCATTGCTTAAATCTTCCCACAGGCGCAGCAGTAAGCGGTTTGCCCCATTGTTGCGCTGGCCCATTTCTTCCAATTTTTTGCCGCGCTCAATTGCCTCTTTGGTGTTTTTGGCAATGGTTTGGTTGACCTTTTTCTTCTGGTCTTTGGAGAGCTTTAAATCGCGGGCCAGTTCCAGCACAATTTGTTCTGGCAGGCCATAGCGGGCAATGATGCGATTGAGCAAACGCCGTAGCTGGTTTAGCCCGATATGCACTGTTGGATTGGTGATGCGGCCATAGCGCTTGACGTCATCATCATCCGGGTTGGAGCTGCCGGGAATGACGTGCCGTTCGAGAATTTCGCCATAATAGGGCAGTTCATCAAAGCATTCTCCGGTGCGAAAATCGCTATGATGGCCATAGACATTTATGCAGGCTTGGCTATAGGTGATCACATCTTCTTGCAAGGCAGGCAGCAAATGCTGTGTAGCGGTGATGCCAAGGCGGCCATAGCCTTCGGGCATGGGCGCATTGGCAAGGGCTTCGCATTGATCATCGCAGAGCTGATAATTC
>JAOXSG010001033.1 GCA_025800105.1 Cohaesibacter sp.
TGTTTCCACATGGCATTATCCTGTTTGGCCTTCCTTCTGGGCAGGGCACTCATAGACAACAGGATCGCCTGATATTGTGTGCCACGCACATGATAGTATAGCAAAATCGAGTGCCCGTCGGGCAAGCCCATCAGAACCCGCCTTTTGTTCGGGGTACTGCTTTCCGCAGACTGGAACACCTCCATCGGGTCAAGCCTCACATTCTCAACATCACTGAATAGCAGGAGGGGTTTAGTCCAATAAATGGCAGTCATGTAAATGTCCGCCCAGGACGTGAATAGGTATTGGACTGTGCAGGTAACATGGGCATCCACATCTTCTCGATCATCCCTGTATATACGCAGAAGGTGGCACCGTAGCAGAGATTTGGTCGCATCATCCCATCTAGTGTGCATAGGCACCAGCTGCGGTAGCACCATATCCAGGAAGTATATAAGCCTGGGGAGCGATATCCTTGTAAGGAAATTGGAGAAAAGGCCAAAAAGCCCTTCCGGCTGCCAACGTTCGTTCCATTCTTCCATCTTACTGATCAGGAAGTTTCTTATTTCATCCAGTGACTCAAGTTCTGGGCAATCATCCAAGGTTCTGCGTGCAACTTCTGATAGCAGCATCAATGTTGGGCGACGGGGTCCAGTGTAAAGGTCCATGAGCTCATCAATGCACTTTTGCAGATCAGATGGTAAGCTGAAGGTCAACCATGAAATGAGCCTCAGTGGGGCAGCATCACGCTCATGCTCTGTCGCTGCAGCAGGATGTAGAAACAGAAACTGCGACAGCCCAAATTCACCTGCAGCCAAAGGCAAGTCTAGCCAGTGCCCATAACTATGCTCAAATGGCCCAAAATGTTTGGGGTATAGTCCA
>JAOXSG010001063.1 GCA_025800105.1 Cohaesibacter sp.
GCCAAACAGTTTGCCGGCAATCTGGGCAAAACTGTTGCGGTTTCAGAGGATTTCCCGGCCTTTATGGTCAACCGTATTTTGCTGCCGATGATCAATGAGGCCATTTATACCCTTTATGAAGGGGTTGGCACTGTTGAGGCGATTGATACAGCTTTGCGTCTTGGGGCCAATCATCCGATGGGGCCGTTACAGCTGGCTGATTTTATTGGGCTGGATACATGCCTGTCCATTATGCAGGTTTTGTATGATGGTTTGGCCGATACGAAATATCGTCCATGTCCGCTGCTGGTGAAATATGTTGAAGCGGGCTGGCTTGGTCGCAAGACCCAGCGTGGGTTTTATGATTATCGTGGTGAGACACCGATTCCGACCCGTTAATCACCGTTAATCTGGCATCAAGCTAAAATCTGAGCATTTGAAAGACCGTTGCATAGGCTTTATGCGGCGGTCTTTTTGTTTGTATTTTATTGATTATGGTTATGACTTCTTAACCACGTTTTAAGGGGATTGTGTCAGGCTTTATTTGATTGATGATTTTCTTTGGAGCTGGTTATGTCTTCTGTTGCGTCTCTTGGTGCCTCTGTTGCCCATACAAATGCTGCGCAAGGTAAAATGGATCTTGGGGTTACTTTGGCCAAAATGGCCCATAATTCTGACAATGCCATGGCGGGTCTTTTGGACAAGCTTGTGCAGCAAGGTCAGCAAAATGACGGGGCTGCGCCTGCTGGCATGGGGCAAGCGGTCAATGTCAAGGCCTGAACCTGTCTTCTTCTTGTGCTTTGTTTGTTTTGAAACCCGGCTTTGCCGGGTTTTGTCGTTTTTGAAAAAAAACCAAGATCAGATCACACATATTTGTGATCTATGCGCGAGGTGTTCTTTAAACCTGCTTAACCATGCTGCTTCACCCTTTTGCTATTGATGATAGTATTGAGTGAGGAGAAAGATATGTCAGGACTTGCAGGTTGTACTCATTGTGCGGGAGGCCATGGGGCTGGGGCGCCAAGCCCGGCGGCGTCGGCTCCTGCTTCTGCTTCTGGGCCTGCGGCCAGTGCTGCACCAGCTGCCGCAAAAGCGCCATCCGCGCCACCGCCACCGCCGCCCGGTCTTGGTGGGGCCGTTGATGTTTCTGCGTGATTAGGACGTAGACTCTACCAAATGCACCAGATTTATGAGTTTATGTCCTAAAAAGGGGTCGAAGGGTTCGGCCCCTTTTTTGATTGATGCTGTGAATTTTATTGCGCGTCATCCTTGATGACAGCTTCCAGCAAGGTGATGGCTGTTTGATCGGCCCAATTGGCCGGGCCTGCCATATATCCTAAAGCGCAGCCTTGTTTATCCAGTACCAGAGTTGTGGGCATGCCAAAGGCAAGGCCCTTTTTTCTCAGATCATGGAAAATCTGCATGCTTTTGTCTGAATAGAGGGCTAGATGTTCGGTTTTGATCTCATCAAGGAAAGCTTTGGCTTTTTGCGGGCCTTTTCGGTCAATATTCACCGCGACCACTTCAAATTCATCGCTGCCCAATTTTGCCTGCAATTCATCCAGATCGGGCATTTCCTTTTTGCAAGGCGGGCACCATGTGGCCCACAGGTTGAGCAAAATGGCTTTGCCTTTAAAATCTGCGATTGTGATGTCCTTGCCATCTGGATTTTTAAAGGCAAGCTGGCGCATATCGCCGGGGCGGGGTGAAATTTGCAAGGCTGCAATGGCACCACCCACCATGGGCTTAATCGTCTGTGCAAGAGTCTTGGATGCTGTGCAATGCTCTGCGGATTGCGCATTGCCAGATGCCCCCAAGATCACGTATACCGCCAGTGATGCTGTTGCCAGCTTTTGGCTGGCTCGCGCCAAAATTTGACCAACTCTATGATCATGAGAGCGTTTGGGGACAGCTGATTGGGGCTTTGGGGTCGTTGGAGAGCTCATTTGCTGCTGATCCTTCCTTCGGGCGCATAGTCTGGATATATTATAGTGTGGCAAATGCAGCAAAAATGCAGCATATGATTTTCTTGTCGGCTCTTTTTGATGCGCTGATGACAGTGCAATAATCGGGTTGGTGTTGGAGGCTTTATCCGGAAATGGTTTCCTTTTTCTGCGGACAGGCGATAGGTAGACGGTAACAATGAGCAATAAAATGTGGGGCGGGCGCTTCTCCGAGGGTCCTGATGCCATCATGGAAGAGATTAATGCTTCCATCGATTTTGATAAAAAACTCTATTCTCAAGATATTACCGGCTCCAAAGCCCATGTGGCCATGTTGGCACATCAGGGTATTGTCTCCGGCGATGACGCTGAGGCCATTCGCGATGGTCTGGATAAGATACAGGCTGAAATCGAACACGGGGAATTCACTTTTTCGCGCGCTTTGGAAGACATCCACATGAATGTGGAAAACCGCCTGGCTGATCTGCTGGGGCCACGGGCCGGTCGTTTGCATACTGCACGCTCGCGTAATGATCAGGTTGCGACAGATTTCCGTCTTTGGGTGCGCGATTCGCTTGATACGCTGGATGGGCAATTGGCGCAGTTGCAGCTGGCTTTTGTCGAAAAGGCGCTGGAACATGCCGGGGTTGTAATGCCCGGCTTTACCCATTTGCAAAGCGCGCAACCGGTGACATTTGGCCATCATATGCTGGCTTATGTTGAAATGCTGGGCCGTGATCGCTCTCGCCTTATTGATGCTCGCAAACGCATGAATGAAAGCCCGCTTGGCTGTGCTGCGCTGGCTGGCACCTCTTTTCCGATTGATCGTCATATGACCGCGGATGCTTTGGGATTTGATCGCCCGACCGCTAACAGTCTGGATGGGGTGTCAGATCGTGATTTTGCGCTGGAGGCTTTGTCCGGGGCGTCCATTTGTGCCATGCATTTGTCGCGTTTTGCCGAGGAATTGGTGATCTGGTCGTCTGCGCAATTCCGCTTTGTGATCTTGTCTGACAAATTCTCAACCGGCTCTTCCATTATGCCGCAAAAGCGGAACCCGGATGCCGCCGAGCTGGTGCGGGCCAAAGTTGGTCGGATCATCGGAGCGTTGAATGCGCTTTTGATTGTTATGAAAGGGCTGCCGCTGACCTATTCCAAGGATATGCAGGAAGACAAGGAGCAGGCCTTTGATGCGCTTCAAAACCTGTCTTTGTGTGTCGCTGCAATGACGGGCATGGTCAAGGATCTGGAGCCAAACAAGAAAGAGCTGAAAAAAGCCGCCGGGTCTGGCTATTCCACGGCAACGGATTTGGCGGATTGGCTGGTGCGCACTCTGGATATGCC
>JAOXSG010001071.1 GCA_025800105.1 Cohaesibacter sp.
CTCAAATCCACTGCAACACGCTCACTGTTAACTCGAAAGACATCCACCTGTAGAAAATTGCCTGTTTGGCATTCCACCAGCTCCTCTGTAAGGAGGTTTCCATTGAGGAGTATACAGCAATTGCCTTCCAAGATGTGCCCAATCAGGGAGGCCAAAAGCTCCATGACAACATATGTATTGATAAAGGGGGGCAAAGAAATTGCCTCAACATACTCATAATTCCTGAAAGACACCTCCAAGATGCAGTGGGCACGAGGGTGCATGTTCCCCCAGTTCCGTAGTGTCAGAATGTAAGTAGGGTAGTGGAGGTCGCTGCAGTATGACCGCATCCGAGAGACATCCACTTCGGTGAGTTGCCATGTTGTATCTTCACCTGTGGTATCCAAATCAGGCCAAGCCTCGATGATCTGTTCTCGCTTGGTACCTTTGGGCTCTCACAGAGTGGGCGCGCCCTGGGGCGGTACCCTTTCCACCACAAAGGACGCATAAGCCCATGTCCAATGTGGCCTGCGAAGGTTCCCACATGAAGGATTTCGGTGGTGTTGG
>JAOXSG010001113.1 GCA_025800105.1 Cohaesibacter sp.
CTGAAAAAAAAGTCGACAAATGCCGCAAAAAGAAAAAAAGTAATTATTGAATAAAATAAAATTAAAAAAAAACGAGTTATAAAAAGAAAACAAAGGAAGGAGGCTCTAACCAATCGCTACTAGTTAAAGGCATGAATTAAATCATTCCACAATAAACAATATTACCATTAATTCAGAAAGAAATAAACTCAAAACTAAAGACGGTTAGTATTTTTCTAAACGCCCCATGTCGGTTTCCACAAAGAAGCGACTTGATTGGTCAAAATTTTGACGTCATGTGTATGAAAAGGCAGGAGCACCAAACGGCTAGTTTCGGTGCATATCTGTTCGGTGGAGGGTAATTCGCCTGGCATTTTCGTCAGTAAAGTGTCACCTGGGATTTTCGTAATAAAGGAAAAATGAATGCCTGTTATTTTCGGAAGGATAAAATTGCCGTTTTGGGTGCGATAAAAGCTTAGCTACCATTTTCGGGAGGCAAATATCAGCTACTATTTTCGTGGTATGAAATTCCGTTCCCTACAATTTTCT
>JAOXSG010001218.1 GCA_025800105.1 Cohaesibacter sp.
AACAAGACTGGGGCACCATAGGGAGAATCCGATGGTCTGATGAAGCCGTGCTCGAGCATGCTCTCAATTTGCTTTTTGGCCTCTTCCAGCTCAAGTGGGCTCATCTTGTCCAATGAGCGATGGACTGGGGGCACCTCATCTTCCAAATCAATCTTGAACTCGTGCCCCTCACGCACTGGAGGAAGTCCAAGTGGGAGGTCCTGAGGAAAAACATCATCAAATTCCTCAAGGACCGCACGGATCGATGATGGTAGTGTCTGATCCCACTTTGGCTTATGCGTAGTCGTGGACTCCTCTGGTGCATCCATGCCCTTTAATTCCTCTTCAACCAATCGGATAATCCCCAGGAAAGCTCGTTCCTCCTCTTTGCTCTTGAGCATTTGATTGGCTTGACTCGCACTGATTTCGTTGGCTAGATGAACTAGTTGAATTGCAGGGGTTTGGCAAGTGGAAGTGAGATCCAGTGATGATCCTTGTTCACTACCACCGTAGCCTGAGTCCAGTCGATGTGGGGGTTTTCCTTTGAAAGCCACGGGATTCCCTAAATCATTGGTTTGTTCATGTTGGGAAATACCCGGGCAGAAATTTGCCCTCTGT
>JAOXSG010001148.1 GCA_025800105.1 Cohaesibacter sp.
GGTTTCACTGCTTTGTACACATGGCTTGCGTTTACAAGTAGCATTATTGGCAGAAGTCTTTTTACTGTTTCTGCTACTTTGTGGAAAATGCTTGAATGTGCCATTTGTTGTTCTGGGAGCTCCTGAAGCTTCTTGTAAGTGTTCAAGACAAGGGACAAAGTGATTAGGTTGCCACAAGCTGGAAGCTGTAGCACCAACTCTAGTCCACATAACTGAACATGTTTCCGCCAATGCATTTTGAATGCGTGGAAAACATTTAACATTCAAAATATTTGGTACTTGGCTAACCTCATTAATTTGAACTCGTTCAGTTGGGTAAATGCTCTTAACACATGATTGTGCAACTGATGCTAGAGCACAAATGTGCCACATTCCAACCCAGGTATTGAGTACAAGACCTTCTGTGATACAGTTCCATAACACTATCAGTTGGTTACTTGGATCATTCATGTTTAAATATGAATCAGCAGCTAAGGTGGAATAGTGTGCTATCCAAAATATAGCTCGGCCAGAGTTTGAATGAAATAAGTGTTCTTCATTCAGATAG
>JAOXSG010001151.1 GCA_025800105.1 Cohaesibacter sp.
GGGCGCCAGTGCCCACGAACAGGAGCTCGGCCTGTTTTTGCTGCTGGCTTGGCTGATAGAAATCTGAAAACTTTGGCTCGCGGGGAGGCAATTTTTTTTTGTCACGTTGTACTTGGTTATAAAGCTTGAAGGCGTAGTCCGTGTCAGTGAAGTTTTCCTTTGCCTGTTCTTTGATCCGCTCGATGGCTGCAATCCAGTCAAGCAGCTTCGTTCGATCTTTTTGATATTTGGCGTACGCCTCTTGATACGATTCGAGAGCTTTGTCATGGCGCACTTTTTCCTCGAGTGTTGCACTGGAATCGTCTCCAGAAAGGAAGCGTGCTAGATAATTGCCGCCAATGAAGGCGGCAGCATTGAGTAACGCTCCACCAGCCATGATTGCGACGCTGGCCATGACGGCGGAGAATTTTGCGTAGTTCATTGCACTGCTGCTGGGGTCGGAGGTAAAATTCTCTTTCAACACCTTTTTTGCGACCCAGCCGATGCCGGCGGCGAAGCCAGTGAGAGTTGCAGCTTCAGCGATCGTTTTAACAAGCTTGTCGTCAGACATGGTGGTATAGCAATGTATGCAAAAGTTCAAAAAACAAAACAAAAATTAATCGGACTCCTCCTCATCTGAGTCGGGGTTAGTTAAGGGGGCTTTCATAAGATCGCGGACTGTTCGGAAAACCTTTTCGTTAAAGTTGATCCATATAAGCCCGATTCCAATAATGGCCGCGGAGGAGATAAAACACTGGAGAATGTCAATTTTCATAATGTAAATTCATATGTTGGCAAAGGCGAATGTTTAATCCATGTGACGTATGCC
>JAOXSG010001157.1 GCA_025800105.1 Cohaesibacter sp.
CAAAATGGCAACCCTGGAGGGGCAACAAACCATCTCTGTCACATCTAGACCCTTTAAATCCTTCGAAGCAATTTTTGAGCATGCTTCACCAATTTTTACCATGTTTTTTTTTCTTATTTTTGTGTTACTTCTGGATACTTGCGGTGGATTCTGGCGGTGTGAAGGTGGCATCTGCAGGCCAAATGGCTGGGTTGTTGTATGGTTGTGGCCTTCCCGGGGACTACAAAATGACAACCCAACCACCTTTGCAAAATCGAAGCCTAGGGCCTAGGGTTGTTTTCCAGCTAACTACCCTACAAAACCACAACAGCACCACCTACAAACAAAAACAGCATGCACCCACCCAAAGGACACATTCAAGGTGCTGGACAACCCGGCTGTGGGGAAAGGATTTGCATCATGTCCCCTGGCCTAAGAATGCCAGAACAAGGCATTGTCAATTAAGATCAATTAAACTATTTTCTCTACAAAATGAGCCCCCACAATGAAAGAACAGGGGCCCTTAAATACACCAAAAAATCATTTCCTAATAAAAACAAACATGAGCCGAGTGTTTTGGTACAGAATGGCACTCGGTGAGGGTGTTTTTCACAAGGATTTCATCTACAAAATGGCATTCAACATTGCCCATGGCCCTTTAGGCGCTTTCCCGTGTTGAGCCGTGAAACA
>JAOXSG010001159.1 GCA_025800105.1 Cohaesibacter sp.
TCTGGCCAGGCTTGCTGAGGCTGCGGCGGAACAAGAGCCAGCGCTCGAAACCATCCTGCGCAGTCCAGGGGAGTTTTATGCCGTTGGTATTATCCGTGCCCAATAATAAAGCCGTGGTCCTTTCGCCCCTTCACCCGCCGACAGGGCCTGCCACTCTTCCTCTTCAACCTGACTGGCCAAATCTGCCGGATCGGTCTGAACAAGGCCTTCCTCGGTGAGAAGCCGCAAAGGTTGATTGGAACGGATCGCCAGAATGTAAGGTTGACCACGATCCTCTAGCCTTTGTTTCTAAGTATATTTTTGTCCGAAAACCGCACACACTTTTCGAAAAATATGCTCTAGGCCACCCTGAAGAAGTGGCGGCTTTGGTGCGTTGGCTTGCCTCAGACGAGGCAAGCTTTGTCACCGGCCAAATTAAGCTTGCCGTGAACGGTATCAATTTGGCACACAGGCAAAAGTCGACTCTGAAAACAAAAAAGCCACGATGCGTTAGCACCGTGGCTTAGGTTTTATGCAAAAGCTGATTGCTTATTTCGCTGCATCCCGTGCAGCTTTCAGCCAGCTGTCATAATCAGCGCGGTTGGCTGCAATCCATTCTTGGGCATGACGCGCAATATCATCATCATTGTCTTCTCCATCCTGAATTTTCTTGTTCTGGGCAGAGATGTCATTGATGTCCAGTTTGGCAACTTCAAACAATTTG
>JAOXSG010001165.1 GCA_025800105.1 Cohaesibacter sp.
TTGAAGCGCGCACCAATAAGCGCATTGCAGAGGCAACGTCGGCGGCCTGGATGTATGAAACCCTGACATGGGTTGCCATGCTCATTCTGATCAGCATCGTCTCTTTCACTCTGGTCTTTGTTCTGACCCGTGGCATCAACGGCTATGACAAGGTCAAGGAAGCCATGCTGGTGATTGTCAAAGGTGATTTGAGCCAAAAAATTCCCGGTCTTGAGCGCAAGGATGAAGTGGGCGATATGGCAAAAAGCCTGTCTCATTTCCGCGATGCCATTGCCAACAACCAAAAGCTTCAAAAAGACAGAGACAGCGAAGCGGATGCTCAATCTGATCGTATGCGCAAAATGGACGAATTGCTGAAAGTCTTTGACGGTGATATTCGCTCCACCGTGCAAGAAATTGAAGGGGCAGCAGGGCAAATGAACGAAACTGCCAGCTCCCTTGATGACATTGTTGATGAAACAAAATCACAAACGCAAAACGTTTTGGCTGCCTCTGCCAATGCCTCTGACAATGTACAATCCGTCGCTGGTTCTTCAGAGGAGCTCTCCTCTTCCATTCATGAAATCAGCCAACAGGTCAATCGTGCTACAAGCGTTGTTTCAAATGCAGCGGAAGGTGCAGTCTCGGCCAATTCCGATGTGCAGAAGCTCAAAGCTGCCTCTGTTGAAATTGCCGGAGCGATCAGCCTCATTCAAGCCATTGCCGAGCAAACCAATCTGCTGGCTTTGAATGCGACGATTGAATCCGCCCGTGCGGGTGAAGCAGGCAAAGGGTTTGCCGTTGTCGCTGGGGAAGTGAAAGAATTGGCCGGACAAACCGCCAGTGCAACCGATCAAATTTCCCAGCATATCCGGCTGATTCAGGAATCAACTGATAATGCAGTGGAAGCCATCGACAAAATCACAGCAACCATGGGCGAAGTGGAAAGCATCACCAATTCCATCGCATCCGCTGTTGAACAGCAATCCGCAGCCACGCATGATATGTCCAACGGCATTCAAAGCGCAGCAACCGGCACAGCCGGTGTGGCAGATAGTGTTTCATTGATTAACAATTCTGTGGATCGCACAGCCAATTCTGCCGGGCAGGTCCGCTCTGCCTCCAGTTCTCTAAACCAACGCTCTCAGGCTCTGCAAAATACAGTCTCTGATTTCATGCAGAAAATAGCTAAAATCTAGAGCGTAAGCAAATGATGAGACAAAAGCGCGTCTGGCTTCATTACAGACGCGCTGTTTCTTTGCCATCATGATCATTA
>JAOXSG010001166.1 GCA_025800105.1 Cohaesibacter sp.
TATCGTTTTCTTCGATAAAAACCTGGCCATTCGCCACAAAATTATCGAGAGTATCTACTGGGCTAATAAAGTTCGTGAAGCCATTGAGTACAAGCATCTCGTGCTCTTCACCCAGGCTATTCACAACAACCATAGCGGCCAAATCGATCACCATGAATGCCTGGTTCGCATACGCGAAGACAATGGCGACATTATTCCCCCGAGTAAATTTCTCGGTATTGCCAAAACCACACGCCTATACCCCCAAATAACCCAGGCGGTTATCCAACTGGCAAGCGATCACTTTGCCCGGCAAAAAGGCCATTTTTCCATCAATATGTCGATTCTGGATGCAGCCAACGACGAGACCATTAGCGCACTTGAACAGCAGCTAAGCAAATACCCCGGGCTGGGGCAGCGTTTGATTATTGAGATAGTGGAAGAAGAAGGCATAGAAAACCACGAGCAAATAGCCGACTTTATCAGCCGACTGAAAGACTGGGGCTGCAAAATTGCCATTGATGACTTTGGCACTGGCTATTCTAACTTTGATTACCTAATGAAACTGAATGTCGATTATATCAAGATCGATGGCTCTATCATTCACAATATCCACGAAGACAATAACGCCGAGCTGGTAAGCGATTTAATCGTCAAGTTCGCCAAGCAACTCAACATCAAAACCATCGCCGAATATGTGCATTCAAAAGAGGT
>JAOXSG010000014.1 GCA_025800105.1 Cohaesibacter sp.
CACAAAGGGGCGCTCAAAATCGGGCATTTTCAAAACCGGTGCCGTTACTAAACTCCTCTTGAGCTGTCGAAAAGCTTGTTCCTCTTTCTCTGTCCACTGCCATCGAATTCCATCTTTTGTCAGATCTGTCAAGGGCCTGGCCTTCAAACTGAAATTGCATATGAATCTTCTGTAAAATCCCGCTAGGCCCAAAAAGCTACGTGCATCTTTCATTGATTGCGGCTGCGGCCACTCTACTACTGTTCTGACTTTTTCTGGACTTGGTTGTACCCCATTCCTCGATACGTCGAAGCCCAACTACTCCACCTTCTCTTGGAAGAATGAACATTTGTGGAGACGGGCAAAGAATTTTGCATCCCTCATCTTTTGCAGCGCTGTCCTGATATGTCTGATGTGGTCCTCAAGCGTCTGCGAAAAGACAAGGATGTCATCGAGGTACACCAAGACGAATGCATCCAGCTCCTCTTTGAACAGTGAGTTCATCATCCTCTGAAATGTTGCTGGAGCATTCGCCACGCCAAACGGCATGACCAGAAATTCGAATTGGCCCCTCTGCGTCCGAAACGCGGTTTTGGGGATGTCCTTCTCTTTCACGGCTATCTGATGATAACCGGAGGCCAGATCGAGGGTCGAAAAATGTTTGGCCTTTCCCAGTCTGTCCAGCAAATCATCAATGCGCGGTAATGGGTATCTATCTCGAATTGTTTGTTTGTTCAGTGCGCGGTAGTCCACACACATGCGCCAGCGTCCATCCTTCTTCGGTACAAATAGAACTGGAGCTCCATAGGGGCTCTGCGAAGGGCGGATGTGTCCCTGAGCAAGTAGGTCATCGATCTGAGCTTGTAGCTCATCATGCTCCTTGGGACTGAGGCGATAAGGTGGCTTGTTCGGAGGAACAGCCCCTTCCTCAAGTTTAATTTCAAACTCAACCTCACGTTTTGGAGGTCTGCCCTTCGGGAGTTGTTCTGGAAAGAGATCCGAGAACTCCTCCAATAGCTGATGTAGTTCTTTTTGTACATTCCTCGGCGCTTCTGAACATAATTTCTTTCTTGTTTCTGCAATTGGTGGCGCTTTGCGCACTGGACCTTTGAGCTTCATTTGATCCCGTTTCTGCTGCTGCGTCATTCCTTGCGCTGGGACAGACTTGGGTAATACCAAAGCGAGATATACTTCATTTCCTCGTCGTAGTTCTTTCTGAATCTGTTTCGCTGAAATAATTTGCCGCTGGCCGGCTGTCTTTGTTCGTTGTACTGCTGATATTACAGTCTTGGACTTGGACACTTTCGTTTGACTTGACTTCTTGGATAATAGACAGTCTTGGTCTTTCACTTTCCCAGTTCGTTTCCACTCATTTTTCTTTCCAGTATCGTATTCCCAGAACACTGGTTCTTTCATTTTGATGAAATCAGGTATCGAGTCAGTCTTCTCCGCACCACAATAAACAAAATCTTTTACAGTACCAGTGTTGTAATTTGAATGTAACAACAATCCTTGGATCTGATTCCATTCACGCCCTGTCCATATATTCATCTTTTGCACCTTCCAGTCGATCACTGGATTCCATAGGGCTAACCAATTGATTCCCAAGACCAGATCCACTCCGAACAACAACTGTGTCACTGTAAAATCTACCTTACAGACGGTTTTCCCCACTACTAATGTTACATTGGACGCCTTGTGCGCAGATTGCACCTTGGACCCGTCTGCTAATTCCAAGTGCAGTCTTTCCTTCTCCAAGTGCAGTTCACAAGCTGCAGCTGTCTCTGGCGCGATATAACATCGCGATGCTCCTGAATCAATGAGCGCTGTAAACTTCCTTCCAGAGATGTGCACTGCAATCTTGAACAACACTCCATCTGATACACTCCTACCAACACTGGCGGCCTCATCATGGTAGTCATGGCCCACTGCAAGCCAGTGTTGGTCAGCCGTTGCTTTCTTCAACAAATCTTCTCCAGTGGGAAGAACACTGGATTTTTCTTCCTTATTGACGGCCTGCGTAGCCGAAATCTCTGCAGATTCCTGCTTTTGCCAAGTGGCACGCAATGCCTGCCATATCCGGCTGTTTTCAGCCCGGCGCCGCTGTCTTCTCTGTTTTGTACGCCGGATGGATTTTGCCCATTTCCGACGTACGCGTCTCTTCTTCTTGTGACCACCTCCACGCATTGATTTCTGAGGTGTCTTTTCTCCTGAGGCAGCCAACTCGTGCATTCTGGCACGGTGGCGCCTTTCCTTCCGAGCTCGGTTTCTTCTCTTCTTGCGGGCTGCCAGAGCTTCTTCTCTTGTCGCATATTTATACATATTTCTTTTTTTCATCGGTTGTCCTTCACTCAATCCTCCTGTCATCACCCGTGGGTCGTGACGCCCCGAGTGGCCCGGCTGCGCCCTCAGCTGTCCTAGCTGGCCACGAGAGGGCTCAACTAGTTTCCCTGTCTTGCTCCTGACGGAGTAGGACCGGGCACTGAGGGTGGAACCTGCACCTGTTGCAGCTCAGGTGCCGGCCCCTCTGATCCCGATGCGATCAGAGCAGCATGCGCTGGATTTCCTTGAGGACCCTGCGGTCCTCCACCACGTCTTCCTCCACGTCGTCCACGTCGTCCTCGGTAATGCCATCGACCGCGGCCACGTCTTCCACCTCGCTGTCCTGCCTGCGGTGCAGATGGGCATTCCCAATAAAAATGGCCATACCCGCCGCAATTGTAGCATTGGGCATTGACTTTTCCTGTCGTATTGGTGGACTGGACTGACTGTACTGCAAATGGCTGTGTTTGCTGTATTGGTACATTTTGCGGTTGACCAGGATTCACTGTTTGCACTGCGTTGAATCGGCCACGTCCTCTCTGGAATCTGCCTCTCCCTCGTGTCTGATTCTGCATCTTCTGTCCTGATTGACCTCCTGAGGCGAGATTCCGGGCCATCTCAACTTCTTCTGCCTTGCGAATTGCTAGATGCAAATCCGCAGGCCCTGAAATGGTGACCAGTTCGGCCACACGCGAGTGCAAACCCCACACAAATTGGGTTTTTGCCCAATCCTGGTCAAACGATGGGAGCTTGCCGAGAAGGCCCTCAAACCGGGTGGAGTATGCTCGTACTGTCTCTGACTGCCCTTGCCGGATGTCACGCAAAGCGGCCCTGGCTCGATCCACCCTTGTTGAACTCCCAAACCGTTTTTCCAACAATACAGCAAATTCCTGAAAATCTTCTGGACGAAGACCATAACGCTCTCGCAGCAAGGCAATCCACCAGTCTGTAGCAGCATCCTGGAGGAGGGTAGCTGCATAGGCTACCTGCTGCCGTGGAGTGGCTTCTGTCAGATAAAAGAAATCAGAAACCTTTGCCACCCACGTGGAGACATCTTCATTGGCCCATCCATGAAATACCGGAGGGTCTTTGGGCTTGATTCCCAGATTGAAAGTCGCTGCACCCTGCGGTTGTACCTGTACAGTTCTTGATCCCATTGTTCCACCATTTCCATTATTACCATTGTTATCTTGTTCTTGACCTGACGACGCATCAAACACGGAACCAAACGAAACACGACGGTTGCCCTGTGGACCCCCAAATGGTGTGGGACCCAATGTTGGGCCACTCATAGGAATAGTAGTCACTTGGGGTCCACCGATCACTGGCAAGGATACAGGTGATGACATTGCAGTATACGGTTGAGATACAGGCATACCAAAAGAAGGAAGTCCACTACCACTGGCAACAGATTGCAGATATGACGTATATTCTGGTGTGGCTTCTTCATTCCAACTATCCAATTCTTTTTGTAGGTTTTCATTTTTCTCCTCCAGCAGTTTTGTACGCCTTTCTGCAGCACCAATTTTGTCCTGTGCTACAGACAGTTGGCTTTCCATTTTCATTCGATTTTTTCTTTCACTAATCACCAACTGCTGGAGTTGGTCCACTGTATGCTGTATCTCACCGAATTTTGTCTCGTAAGACGACACCGTTGTCGAAGCAAACTGCGCAACAGATTGCGCCCGAACCGCCAATTGCGTTGCATCAACTGCTTGCTGTCGCGTAGAATCCACCTCCGCCTGCATCCTCTGAGACAACTGTTCCGTCGTGCGTTTTTGCTGCTCTTTCCTTGTTTGATCTTGGAACAGTGTTCTA
>JAOXSG010000021.1 GCA_025800105.1 Cohaesibacter sp.
AATCGTTAGAATTGATTTGAATGATATCGACCAATGATTTCTACCGATTGGTCGATTGTATCGACCAATCGGTAGATATCATTAACACTGGCATTTGTGACCCTCCACGGGACTTTGATGCTAAAGGTGAAAGCATGCTCACGACACGCTAACACGGCACGCTAAGCGTGTCCTAGAGTCACGCATATGCGCATATTTCATTCGTAGAACAAACATGGACACGCAGGTTTTGTTTTGAAAAACCTGACACGCGAAACTTTTTCTTTTCAGTACGCGCGCTTGATGTCACGCTTAGCGTACAATCAATAACACGCTTAGCATGCCACCGATAGCACGCTTAGTGTGCAGTTTAACAAGCTTTATAACCTACGGGGCAAAATTACTGAATGCTGATTGGTTTAGACAAAGGGCATTTTTTCTTAATTTTCCTTCAATGGAGGGCAAAATTACTCGATCCTGATTGGCCGAGCGGCAAAACTTACTCGCTTCTGA
Source organism: Cohaesibacter sp. (assembly GCA_025800105.1). GTDB lineage: Bacteria > Pseudomonadota > Alphaproteobacteria > Rhizobiales > Cohaesibacteraceae > Cohaesibacter. Next base: position 493 of record JAOXSG010000021.1, read on the forward strand.
TTGGTTGAGCGCGCCGTTTCTGCATTTAGCCGGCTTTTTGAAAAGTTTTGTTCAGAATTTTCTAACGCAGTGATCGTTTCAAATTTTGACTTTTAAGCTGACTTATTCCTTTGAAATGCAAGG
>JAOXSG010000022.1 GCA_025800105.1 Cohaesibacter sp.
GGTTTCAAAGAAGGTTTAAAAAGGGGCGTCAAAAGGAAAGCGAGAACAGTCGTAGCTGAAGCATTGGCTAAAAGACCTCGAAAAAAAGCCACATCTAAAAGGAAAAGACAAAGAGACATTTTTGGCGTTTGGGGAAAAAAAATGGTGAGAAGATTTGGTTACCGTGTTGCCATGAGACCTGTGCGCTCTCGCCCTAAACGAATGCGAGGTGAAAGAGGACTTGGGCAACGAGGGGGTGCATTGGGTCCTAGAGTTGTCCGAAGACGATCTATGCCTGCCATGTATAAAAGAGCGTTGAAAGCCGTTCTTTCATCAAATCGTCAACCTCGTCGCCGAAGACGCTAAAAAAGATGGCCATGAGTACGGCCGACACGAGATCAGCTGCCGTCAATCGTTTGATGAAAAATCTTTATGATGTCCCTCCCACAGATGTTACCTATGAAGGGTATCGAATGGTTACCATTAGTCCTATCACCACAGGCATCACCCCCATGGAATTTGTCATACCTGCTTTGGATGACTTTGTGGATTTGAACAGGAGCTACTTTACGATCAAA
>JAOXSG010000038.1 GCA_025800105.1 Cohaesibacter sp.
TCATATTATAAGTACCTCCGCTTGAAACCCAAAGCCACCTACGCATCCGGCTTGACTGCACAGGCGATCAGACAATACATCAACGATGTAGTCTTTATCCTTGCCACCAACATCCAGCTCCAGATAGCGACACAGGTCCAGCAAACTCGGTCGATCGTCATGAGCATCCGTCAAATCCAAAGGCACCAACTGCATGGCGCACCACAAACGGCGCCCATCGGCCATCTGCTCAGATGCGTCGGCTAGCAACTTGGACACGAACTCTTCGCTAACGCTCATGTCCAAACCTGCAGTACCATCCACACACAACACTGCAGCAAATCCACCATTCAAATCTACCCACCTAGAGAACCAAATCCAGCATTCACATCTACAGGAAATACAAAAAGCAAAAAAAACAAAACAATATGGTGCAACTATAAAACCCATCGCCGGACCCGGCGCCGCTGCACTGCTATCTACCAGCTCTCCCATGAACGCGTCCATGATGACGGGCATGATTTCGTCCCTTTTCAGCCATCCGCCATGCTCATGTCCAACTGGTACTTGCTTGAACCGAGCAATGTCAACCAACGACGGCTTCCAATTTT
>JAOXSG010000042.1 GCA_025800105.1 Cohaesibacter sp.
TGTTGTGTGAAGACAAAAAGGCTATTTAGGTCTATTACTGGACAGGAAAAGCCGCTTGCAACAAGACAGTACAGGCATGGCTTCGATATGTTATCCTGGGACAACTTGAAACGAGCGCTTGCATTTCTCTTCTGGACACGCAGCGCGCTATGTTCCAAACAGACCTCGAGGATTCAGATAAACATAAAAGCAATCCCATGTGAAGACAAACATGTTGCTTACATCAAGAGCCATGGCTCTTGTTTACATTTGTTACTGGCCAGGATAAACCTTGGCTCGATCACCAGGCGCTGAAATCGAGCCAGACTAGGATAAACCGCTTGCAGAAAGTGAAATGTGGCTGATATTGATCAGTCTTTAGCCAAAAATGAGTTGCAAATAGCGCGGTCACGCAATTTAGGTTCAAATAATTGCGAATTGAAAGAATTGGCAACAATACATGTATCTATCGAGTAATTTTGCATCCCAATAAAATCTACCGCGATCATGCAAAAGGACAATCGATCGAAATATACATACAACCACAACAAATGGACCCA
>JAOXSG010000045.1 GCA_025800105.1 Cohaesibacter sp.
AGAAAACAAATTGATGGTGGATTTTTGGGTGCACTTGCCTCTATTGGTATACCAATAGCCATAGATCTTGTTTCTAAAATGTTTGGCAAAGGTCTTCAAGTAGATAAAACTCCACCTCCGCCACCGCCAAATCCTTACTCTAATGTTTATCTTCCTCAATCTGGAGGAAAATTTCCAATGTATCCTTCTCCTGTGTATGAAAACTGGGGAGAAACTATTGGAATGGGCAAAAAAACAGGCAAAGGTAAAAAGACTGGAAAGGGAAAAAAAAAAGGCCAGGGATTGTTGTTAGGAAAAAACAGTCCTTTCAGCGGAATCCCAATTCTTGGAAGCATTTTTTAAATAAACCTCTTTCCAACTTTGATCTCGAAAAATGGATTGATGATTTAGGGATTAAGTATTTCAGAAGTATTTACTCCAGAGATCGACTTCCTGATGGGATACGAAAGAAAGAATGTGGTATTATTAATTTGGATTCAATTAAAGGATCCGGTACGCATTGGGCATGTTACAGAAACATTGATAAACAGATGGTTGAATACTTTGATCCATTTGGTTTATTTATGCCTCATGAAATTCGCCACTATCTT
>JAOXSG010000056.1 GCA_025800105.1 Cohaesibacter sp.
CCCAAGGAATTAGCTTTCCTGCTTCAATTTCGTAAGCTTTCCTTTGTCGTCGTACTGGACATTTGAAATGGAACTCACTCCTTCAAGCTTGATATTCGAATTGGCTGTGGCATTGGGAGGTCCACATGAGGTAGCTCTCACGGATGACATTCCTCCAGATGACAGAATGGCCTCTTTCATTTCATCCGGTGTTTCTATGTTGCTACCTGAATTTAGGGAAACCTTCATGTGGGACTTAATAGCTGCCGATTTCCGGTCGCATGCTCCCTTGCCACCTTGGGGGTCACAAAAATCCATGCGCTTTACGGTCACCCCATGTTGCTGTCCTACCATCTGCGCAAATGCAATTTGTGTTACCGCAATGGTAACATCCAGCATTGTCTTGCCAAGAATACACAGATTGTAGCTGGGGCAGAATGATCTTCAATTCTTCAAGGACGTCTGACATTACAGCAAGTACAGCGCAGCTGTCTTGACTGCAGCTCTTGAAAACATGGCAGAAAGTTAGCGTTTCGCAATTTC
>JAOXSG010000062.1 GCA_025800105.1 Cohaesibacter sp.
TACAAGATGAACAGAACGGGGTCATTGCATTGCCAGCCAAAATTGAGGGCACGCCAAACAACGTGACCGTGGCGGAGAGTTGGCTCCCATTCGGTATCCCATTCGTTGTTGTTGCTGGACTCGTCTTAGCAAATGTGGCCACCAACAAAGATGCGATCATCCCGACTTTTAAGAGAATTGTCAGAAATGTTAGAAGGAAGGATTTATCGCTAGATTTAGTGGACACAGTAACAAAGATGAAGAGAATTTGTCATGCTGTCAGCTTAACCGCTGATAATTACAGCAGAAGAAAATTCGAGAGAGACACGGCCCTAGTCCAACCAACCATGGACAGATTAGCTGGAGCAGAACAATTGAAGAATGCTGGTGCAGGAGTGCAAAACCTTTTAGATGCCATCTTGGGACGAGGACATTCTGGCACGATTGGTGACTACATCGGAATAGTAATCCCTACCGATGAGTCGTACCTCAACCGAGGATCGCCATTGTTCGAATTGAGGCAAAAATGGTGGACTGAGATTTTCAGCGTGGGA
>JAOXSG010000068.1 GCA_025800105.1 Cohaesibacter sp.
ATTGAAATGTCACCTGCTTCGGCCAGACAGCACACAAATAATAGTGCTTTCCATCCCAAGTTTCGGAATGTTCATCGCAACAGATGTGGTCGATATAGGAAGGCACAAAAAGGCATACACGCTGCCAGCCAACGAAATCAACTTCCGGTTGTGTTATCTAGACGGCAAATTCGAGTTTTAATAACTTGATCATCCAACAAGCTGTCAAAGTGAAATGAACAGAATCGCTAGACAGCAACGTAGCCTTTTCATCGCAATCATTTAATTCGGCATCGCAACACACGTTTAGACATATTTCAGCTTCAAACTTGTGGCCGGTGCCACTCTTGACCTGTCATGTCCCTTATTCAAACTGCTATAACTTTCGCCCCAGACATTGAAATGGCAGCTGCCTACGCCATACAGCACGCAAATAATAGTGCTTTCCATCGCAAGTTTTGAAATGTTCATCGCAACAGATGTAGTCGATATAGAAAGGCACAAAACGGCATACACACAGCGCCCAAATATCATCAACTTCCGGTTTTGTTATCTAAAGGGCAAATTCGAGTTTTAATAACTTGATAATCCAACAAGCTGTCAAAGTGAATGAACAGAATCGTTAGA
>JAOXSG010000086.1 GCA_025800105.1 Cohaesibacter sp.
ATGAAGAGGATACACTTCACGTTGACCTCCCGTCAAGGGTCTCCGCTGAGCTCAATCCTTTTACCATCGAGCGCACCCACACTTCTGGAGGTGCGAGTGGGGTAGACGAAGGCTTGTCTTCGGTCGTACACCCCCATGGAATGGAAGCCACCTGGGATCAGCCTGACAATGAACTACTCCCGCATGCTGGTATCGCTGATGACGTTGAAAATGAAGCTGTACCTGGGCCAGTGATATCTTATGGTACTCCTTCGCAACCTCCACCTGAAGTGCGTGGTCCTCCCACTGGTAGCAACCACATCCGTGGGTACCCCCTTTGTGGAGTTAAGAATGCTTACCTTTCCATTGCAGCTACCTTTTGGAGTTGGTGGCGATCTCAGCCAGTCACTCAGAACCCAAGTACCAAGTTTCCCTACTTGCGTGCTAAGAAGTTCCTTCACTATACGGATCAATGGATCAACGTGCCCATTGAGGTATTGCAGGACCTTATTCTTCACTCCAAAGGAGCTATTCTAACGTCGCTGGAGGGCTTGCCGATC
>JAOXSG010000088.1 GCA_025800105.1 Cohaesibacter sp.
GTGAAGAGCTGAAGGCCGTATTCAGCAAGAAAACTACACCGCCAGCGCCGCCAGCGCCGCCACAACCCGCACCAGCGCCTAGCAAAAATTTGCCACCGCTTCCACAGCCGAAAGGCATCCGCCACATGGATTAAACATTTGCCTTTGCCATCATATGAATTTACATTATGAAAGTTGACATTCTCCAGTGTTTTATCTCCAACGCGACCATTATTGGAATCGGGGTTTTAATGATAAACTTTAGCGAAAAGGTTTTCTGAACAGTCCGCGATCTTATGAAAGCCCCCTTAACTAACCCCGACTCAGATGAGGAGGAGTCCGATTAATTTTTTGTTTTGTTTTGTTTTGAACTTTTGCATACATTGCTATACCACCATGTCTGACAACAAGCTTGTTAAAACGATCGTTGAAGCTGCAACTCTCACTGGCTTCGCCGCCGGCATTGGCTGGGTCGCAAAAAAGGTGTTGAAAGAAAATTTTACCTCCGACCCCAGCAGCAGTGTAATGACCTACGCAAAATTCACCGCCGTCTTGGCTGGAAGCATCGCGCTTGAACAGTACCTCGAGGACCAAAAAATCCTCCCCGCCAACGTTTGAAATTAATGAATTGAAAAATGGGCTCTGATATATAAAATTGTCACACTGTAACGAAGCATGGCAAGGGTCGCGATTATGGTTGGTGGGGCTGTGTTGAACTCCACGGCTTTCATTGGCGGCAATTATCTTGCGAGGGTGCTCGACGGGGGTGGCACAGCTGCGCAAGAA
>JAOXSG010000097.1 GCA_025800105.1 Cohaesibacter sp.
CGCAGTTGAGGTCCGGCACGCAACACTGCTCTCACATAATCGTGGTTGAGGTCCGGCACGCAACACTGCTCTCACACGATCGCGGTTGAGATCTGGCGAGGAGAAGGAGGAAGAGGAGGAGGAGGAAGAGGAGGAGGAGGACCGGCAAGCTGACATAAAATCCAACAACCCTCACCTGACAGGTGGGGAATAAAAAACGGAACGTGTGTCAGATGACTTCGCCCCCTATTGTATGGTGGTAAGTTGGCACAAGACTTGATACTTTGCCGGAAAAAAATGGAAAACAAACACGTTTTTTTTTTGTTCATTGTTTTGAGCAATCTGAACGTTTCTTTTGCTGTAAATAGGGGTCAGGCTTAACTGATTATATATTCGCTGGCACTGCACGTCCCAGATCGTTATGGTTGTGCCTGTGAAACTACATACATGTTGTATGGAGGGAACCCTCAAGGTGGGCCGCCTGGGAGTTATAAATGGACTTACCCCTATAAATGGCTTTGCAAATGGGTAACTCCATGGGAACCCAAAACCTTCAGTTTTAGGGTGAAAAAAACCATTTTTTGGGGGATTTAAAACTTTTAAAACCTTCATTTTTC
>JAOXSG010000001.1 GCA_025800105.1 Cohaesibacter sp.
AGTCTTGGAGCAAGAGTATTGCCTTATGCTGTAAAAGGAATTTCAAAAGCTGTTCCTGCATTGGCAACCGGCGCTGTTTCCGCATTAGGATCTTTGGGAATTGATAAGATATTTGGAAAAATATAATATTTCCGTTGTTACCTCATATTGTAAATGAATTAACTCAATCACAAATAGATCAAATTAATCGAGTTTCACAAACAGGAGGAAAACTTGTAATTAAACCAACAAGAAAACAAGTAGAAGGAGGATTTTTGGGAACACTTGCTTCAATAGGTATTCCAATGGCAATCAGTCTTGTATCAAAAATGTTTGGAAGTGGTCTTCGAGTGGACAAAACACCACCTCCACCACCACCAAGTCCTTACTAAAATGTTTATCTTCCACAATCAGGAGGACAATTTCCAATGTATCCGCCCCGTCGTCGGCTTGTGTTACAAGGAAAAAAAAATGCGCTTGCTATAAACTAGCCTACGAATACACAAACTGGGCCTTCAAATACAGAATATTTTCCTGTTCGAATCATCTTCGTAAGCCTTGAAAACTGGAGGA
>JAOXSG010000126.1 GCA_025800105.1 Cohaesibacter sp.
TTTTAGGGCAAAGGAGCAAGCGCCAACCGCTTCGGACCCACAGGCAGGCCGTTTTTTTTAAGATCCCGATCACAATCGGGTTATCTTGGTCTAGGACGTAAACTCATAAAAATAGGGGGGATGGTGCGGAAGAGCATAAAATGATATGACAGTCGCCCCACCCGTCTTTCATAAGGCGTAAAGGTCTGTATGCCAAAGAAACATTCATTAATTTTTAGAGACAGCCCAATGCAGTTATCTTCTATCATCAATCTGAACAAACACCCGATCAATGAGGCATCCTATCGTGCTAAATGCAAAAAACAGATTGATGAAACCGGCGCGTTGATGCTGGATGGCTTTCTCACCGCTCCCGCTATTGAAGCAATCCGCAAGGAAGGCATGGCCAAAGAAGATCAGCCCTATTTTTGCAAGCAACAGCATAATGTCTATTTAACCCCCTCAGATGATGCCTATCCTATGGATCATCCGCGCAATCGTCAGGTCATTTCGACAAAGGGCTGCATCCCAGATGATGTGATCGAGCCAGCGTCACCGCTGCGCACATTGTATGATTCAGATGTCTTTAAAAGCTTCCTGTGTGAAATCTTTGAAGAAAGCGCCCTCTATGCCTATGCCGATACCGTCTCCTCCATCAATCTGCACTATGCCAGAACGGGGCAGGAATTGGGCTGGCATTTCGACAATTCGTCCTTTGCCATCACCTTGATGATTCAGGAAACAGAAGCCGGTGGTGCTTTTGAATATGTGGCCGATGTGCGCGATGCAGATAAGGGCGAGATGAATTT
>JAOXSG010000017.1 GCA_025800105.1 Cohaesibacter sp.
AAAGCAACCACCGGTTTTTTGAATTGAAAATCAAAGTGATTCAAATTGGTTCTTTGGGAAAAGTTCCAAGGCGGTTCATTTCAAGAGGTTACGGAGGCTTTAAGGGGAATTGATGTCTTGCGAATGTACATGGTGCCATGATGACAAGTCACATGTCAATAGCTTTCATTCATGGCACTCTTGCCCAGGACTCGTGGCCGAGACGCCAACGTGGGCGACAACGACTGCGACAACGACGGGAACGATGACGGTGAGGATGGGGAGGCCTGGCTGAAAATTTGGGGTAGACATGGGTAGGTGGAGTTGATCTTGAGTCCTTCATGGTTTTGGAAATTTTTCCATTTCATTTTTTGGGAGTTTAAGGTTGGGATTTGGTACACCCAAATGGTGATGTTTGTGCTAGAGGGTTGGAAACCGCGCAAGCGGTTACACCACTTTTCAACCTGTTCATTCTTTTCGATGTTACGTGTCATTCGGGTGGGGGGTGGATGTTTACATTCGATGCACTTGCACACATGTTTGATGCTACGAAAGAACATCGTCATCCGCAGATGTCAACGTTCTTTGAATATGTTCACACCCGCAGTCTACGGAATTAGAGTGGTTTTCGACACATTTGCGTGCTCGCACACTTGCACGTGAATTGCGCACGGATGTGAATGTTTGTCTGGTGATCTTACTCGTCTTGATCTTGCACACATTTTTGATGCTACATAAGAACATCGTCATCCGCAGATGTCAACGTTCTTTGAATTTGTTCACACCCGCAGTCTACGGAATTACATTGGTTTTCGACACATGAAGTCATGAAGGTCATCATCATCATCATCATCATCATGATCCTCATCATCAACATTATCATCACCATCATCGTCAGTAGAAGTGCAAACAGGCTCGATTGATGCTATGTGGTGTTGATGCCAAATATGTGTACCGCCATCACTGTCTTCTCGAGACAGTTTCGTTGATGTGCCATTTGCGCCAATGGCAATGTCAAGTTTGGTACTTGCCTGGTCTAGTGAGACCACGGGGGTTTTGGCTTGGTCTATTATTTCGATCATGGTTTTGCCTGGGATTGGTTTTTTGCTTAGTCAAGCATTAAACCGGGGCAGTGTCAAGTTTTGCGCTTGCCTGGTCTAGTGAGACCACGGGGTTTTTGGCTTG
>JAOXSG010000146.1 GCA_025800105.1 Cohaesibacter sp.
AAGACGTGCATGATATTGGATCAACTGCCTTTCTGTGCCTCTCGCAGGATGCGACGCCAAGCACCTTCCCATCAAGCATTGCAACATGAGGCGCTGAGCCGCACGATCGATCGCTTCCGCTTGCGTCCGCTTAGGACCGCGCAGCAGTGGGAACACAGTGCTGCCATACTGGCGACAGCCGAGCGTTTACGCTCCGTCCCGCATCTTATCCTAACATAAAAGGTGCATTGCACTGCCAGTGCCCTTAATATTATAATACCCTAAAGCCTAAGGTCCCAGACCCAAACGTACCGGTAAGGTCGCGGCCAAGATTTCTTTCATTTTTAGATTTTGGGCCTTCATTTTCTTTCATTTTGGCCTTTTGGGCCTTCATTTCCATTCAATTTCGATCTTTCGGCCTTCGTGGCCATTGAATTTGGCCGTTTGTGCCCTTTCCTTTGCATTTGGGGCTTTTGGGCATTCATTTCCATCCATTTTAGCTCTTTAGGCCTTGATTTTCATTGAATTTGGCCTTTTGGACCTTCATTTCGTTAAATTTCGCTCTTGTTGGGCTTTTCTTTTTGCCTCCTGGGAACGTGGGCCTCGCCTCACAAGTTACTAGGTCCCTCTTTGAAAATTGCATTTGTGCTTCCAGCGCCGCGCAGGGCAAAAAAAAAAGCGCGTTTTTATGGCGCCGCGCCCCGCCACGACGACCTGGACACGTACCTGGCCAGCAAGTGTTCCATCATGAGGAAAATCCATGGTCTGGATGCAAACGTTTAAAAGTATGTAGATGATTGCATTGGCTGTTTCTTTGACTGTGGGGCCTGGGGGTGCAGGGGGTTGCCAGCCCCCCGCAAACCCCCAACGGAAAATCCAGGGTTTGGATCCAACGTTTAAAAGTATGTAGATGGTTGTACATGAAAAAACACTTCAGAGCGTAAGCGCAGCGACGGCGATAAACCCTAAACCCTAAAAGATTTCTAGTTTGGGTGGTATGGGGTGGGATGCATGCGACAGCGCAGGCCCACGGCCCCTGGGTCGTAGGCGCGCTGCTTCCCCACACTGCT
>JAOXSG010000153.1 GCA_025800105.1 Cohaesibacter sp.
ACATTTCGCTAGATGAAAACAACAATTGGATAGAGTGGGAAGAGTTTGTGAACAACATCAGCCCAGCGACAGCATCAATTCCAGTGTCGTCCAAACAACAAGATCAGCACAACCATCATATACCAATGATGCCATGCATCCATCATCTCAAGGATGATCATCGATCGCGACTTGGCGAAAGTGTCATTGGGAGGATTTTCAGCAACGCACTCGTTTCCAGACCAGTAGGTAGGAAAGAGATGCTTAGTGACCCCGAAGCGCTAGAATCCATGATGAAGGAATGGAAGGGTCAATGGAGTGCTGATGTATATGATTTCACTAACGTCAGGGAATATGATGATGTAGTACGGGAAGCTTCCAACAAAGGGGAAGAGATACACATGGCTAGGGTTCATGGAATATGTGTTGAGAAACATTCAGAACTCCCCAAAGAAGATAAGCGCAGGAAGTTCAAGGGACGAGGTGTACTTTTGGGAAACCAAGTCAAGAATCAGAACTTCGAAGCAGCTTTGTTCCAAGATTTAGGGAACTCCCCTGCATCATTCGAGTCATCCAGGTGGGCCGATATGTTCGGGTGTCTCCCCGGACATAATGTCCAGCTAGCTGATGCCATCCAAGCTTACATACAAGCATCACTAACTGGAGTAGCATGTTGGGTAGAGCTCCCGGACGAGGCCTGGCCCCCATGGATCAAACGTAACAAGTTTCGTAGACCTGTCGTTAGACTCATCAAGGCATTGTATGGACATCCCGATGCAGGAACAATGTGGGA
>JAOXSG010000170.1 GCA_025800105.1 Cohaesibacter sp.
CGAGGCATGAAATTTTGAAGCAATACAAGGCATCAAGAAACACATGAGCTGCGATGGCTCTCTGCGTGGCCCGAAACGCCACAGAGCACAGCTGTTGCTCACACCAAAAGAGCCCCGGTCAGGTGCGCTAAATAAGTCTGAGCAATCTGCTGGCAAAGAATAAATCTTAATTAATCTCATCACGGATGCCCGGAAACATGCGCAAACAACAGGACCGCACTCTGACCATCCTCCTGCCTCGACTGACAGCCACGACCAGTGTCACTTTCAAGTTTCATGAGCACGTATGCCGTGTGGCAGCTGCGATTGAGACGAACGCCCCAAAAAAATAGCTTAGTAGAAATTGATCGGGTCGTACCACATGCGCAGCAAGAGTTTGGGCTGCCGGTGGTCCCACTGACGGCCCTGGAAATTGGTCCGGTAAAGCCATTGAAATTTTGCACCCTACAGACGGGACCTCCACTGTATATCCTGGCTGATTGACTGCCTTTTCGATCGATCTGGGGCAGTTGGATGCTTGTTTCGGCATCGGGGGCACTACTTTTCTCGCTGGTGCCTTGTTTTCTTTTACATTTGGTGATGCTCCACTTCAACACTTGTATATTCGTACGATCAGGTTGGTTTGAT
>JAOXSG010000023.1 GCA_025800105.1 Cohaesibacter sp.
GACAACGGGGTGGCAAAATGCCTTGGGTCGTCGATCCCAAGAAAGGCTACGAAGTGACCCGAGATATGATCAAAGCCTTGAAAAAACCCATCAACGTCCCCAAAGCCAAACGCACTGTGGCTGGCTACAAAAGTCAGTACCAACAGTATAAAAGCCGAGGGGGCACCCAAAGCTACAACAGTTGGCTCATCGACAAAGGGTACGCCAAGAGAAACAAGACGTGTTGCATTCAATGAAAATCCAATGGCACGACGACGACGACGACGACGACGTCCCGTCCAAAAACGACCCACGCAATGGGTCGGCGGTGGAGGACTCGGCTCTCTCCTGAAAGCCGCGGCCACCCTAGGTGTCAAACTCGGCAAGGATCAACGGTATAAAAGAATGGGGGCCAAAGGCGTGGGAGGTGCAGTCTCCAATTTCCGTCGGAAACCCTGGGAAGTATGAACACACGATGAAACGTTTACGACGTCAATTGCCCTTCTTGTAGTCCGTCCTCAAAGAAGCCAATCGATTCAAACGAGAAGAACTCCTCCAACACGCCAATGCCGATCAAGTCAATGCCGTCAGCGAACTGGTCTTGAACCTCTTGAAACAAAACATTCCCATCACGCCCGCCACCATGAACCAACTCCGCCCTCACAAAAACGTGCTACGTAACCTGGCCCGTCGGAAACATTCCTTAAAAAAACGACGCCAGTGGCTCATGGCTCAAAAAGGTCGGGGTCTCTGGCAAGGTCTCCACACCGCTCTGTGCCAATGTATTCGACAGTGACACTCTCGACGTGGACCCGTCTCCTGCAAGACGCCAACCGAGCCCGAGATCGTTGGAAAGAGC
>JAOXSG010000189.1 GCA_025800105.1 Cohaesibacter sp.
GGATTTTTTTAAGATTTAAATTTTTGGTCCAGCGATTCTTGGCGGTTGCATTTGAAGCCTTAGGGATTCTACAGGGTTTTGATTTTTACCTTCATTCGAACAATCCGGAGTATCCCCCTGGAGAGGCGGGGGCTTATCAACAAAATTGAATGCTGGTGAGTGCATGGAATGGGGAAGGGGGAGGGGGGAAGAGAGTGCTCATTATTGTCCATTCTTAGTCCATTCTACGTAACAAATGTTTTGAACAATATTTCTGCATTAAAAGTAATATTATACTACCCCAAAAGTAAGTATGACTTTTTGAATTTGTTAAAAATAAAAAACATCAAAATAAGATGTACTCAGATCTGAAAACAGTCAGATCTGAGTACAGATACCTTACCCTATTTCAATTATTCAGACAAAAATGGCCAAAATCTATACCCCATTTCTGACCAAAACAGCTAAAAAAAAACCACACCCTTTGGAGTCACACATACTAATATGGCTTTTATTCATATCGGGGAGTACCCC
>JAOXSG010000190.1 GCA_025800105.1 Cohaesibacter sp.
GGATGCATTTGGGAATGGTGATAGAACCGCACTACTGGCCTGGTGGCCTACTTGGGGGGGCCCCGCTTCTGCCATACTGGCATGCGAAACCTGATAGCCTAGGGGTCCCAAGGTTTTGGTTGTGATGACAAAGATGACCTAGGGGAACTAGCTGGGGAACATCATGGGTGGTTCTTGGATGGGATTAGGTTCCTAAACCCACTGACCATGCCCAGTCTAGTTGCCTTTCCAGACTAGGCACCCTGCATCACTTGACTGGGTGACAGAGGGTTGATGCTGACTACACTCACGAGCTGTTTCATCATCATCCGCAGGTAGAGTAAGAGCAGATCAACTCAGTGGAGTGCAGGGTCATCCAATCATCAGAGGTCAGGTGAAAGAAAGAGATTCAGTGCAGAGACCGAGGACTCAGTTCAGATCCAACAATCAGTGAAGTACTGCTCAAAGAAGTTGGAAGACCTTGTTTGCAAATGGACCCCACAGCAACTGTATACTCGGATGAGGCATCAATGGCCAATGGCAACAATGGAGAATCCACTCTCCCGATGGTTACATCCCAGATAGTGGAAGAACCAGAGATGGGGCTTGTCCCCCACGCTCAAGCTCAGCCGGTTGCAGGGTTGTTTCGTGACTAGCGAATCTTTGTGAATGCCCCTCAGTATCACTAGCATGCCCAAGGTGCTGTGGGT
>JAOXSG010000193.1 GCA_025800105.1 Cohaesibacter sp.
AAGATAAAGGAAATGTTACCAAGACTTGAAGAGGCGGAGAACGAAAGAAAAATTAAAAAAACTAATGAAATAGAAAGGGAAAAAAGCGAAAAAAAAGATGGTCCTCCAGAAAGCATGACGGTAGTCTTACTGAGGGAAGTCTTGCGTCAGTTGAACGTTACGTTTAAGGCCAGTTCCAGCAAAAAAGAACTTATTTTAAAGGTTAAGGAAGACCGACAGGAGAATAAAGACAGATCATAAAGTTGCCACGCAAATACTTACTCCTTCTTCAGCTCAAGTACGTGTATTGCAGGTTCCGATAGGACAGGCCTATTTATGCTTATTGATTTGGAGACAGAAAAAAGGAAAAGAGTCTGGTTATTTTGGGCTTGCCTATATTATTTGATACAGTGTAGCAGTATTGTCCTTATGAGTTGAACTTATACCTTTCATCAATGCAATTTGCTATTGTTATTCTGTACTTGGACTGTATTGTACACTTTCTGAACATCTCATTGTTGCTTTTCTTTTGATTTACCAAGCACTACTAGAGCTTTTTTC
>JAOXSG010000194.1 GCA_025800105.1 Cohaesibacter sp.
CCTAACAAAACTGAAGTGTAAAAAATAAAACTGGACGTAAAGCTGGCATAATGGCAAAATTGCAGATTTTTTAAATTGGCCAATAATTCGACTAACGAAATTAGTTTCTTCAGGGCCAGGGCTATGCTATGATAAAAATGAGGCACCCATGTGTACCCGCCCATGAGTAAAGGCTACTTGCAGCCTCTTGTTCTTTTTTTTCTTCTTCTTTTTTTTTGGTGTCACATTTGTGCATGCAAATTTATGCCAGCCCGCCAATCTTTATAATTATTCAAAGAACGAATTACAAATAAAAACTTTTTTTTTTCAGTATCCAGCGGGAGTCGAACTTGCGACCTCTGAATCTGCAGTCCAGCGTGTTATCCACTAGACTACGACGACACGCCTTAATCTCCAAGAGCAAAAATAAATATTTAATGGGTCTTATGCATATTACGTCACAATTTTTTTCTTCTAGCGCAGCATATTGCATGAAATCGAGGCTTGGGGGTATTGCGTAACCTGGAACAAACAAGGTTAACTTATCGTG
>JAOXSG010000206.1 GCA_025800105.1 Cohaesibacter sp.
ATCTTGGCTATTGGAGAGAGTTCCATAGAAATGGACAGTGAGACCAGGGTGCAGTGGATGCAGCACCTCATGCAGGAAGAGTTATATGCACCAATCCTGCAGCAGTTCAATGACAATCCAGAGTGCAGAGAGCAGGTCAGACAGGGAAAAACTTACAGATTGAAGAGAGGTAGTTTGTGCATACATGTTGTAGACGCTACTTTTCACCGTGGGCCCTGTCGCCAACTCGTTTTGGAACTTCCCGCAGCTGCGCAATACACAGCACGATGGTGCTGCACTGCCGATGTAGCTCGCGTCACGAGTTTGTTACTCGGCTGGTTCGAGCTATTACTGCTCTCCGTCGTCAGTGCTGATGGTCAGAAGGTCACGTCGCAGTTTGCGCACGGACCGATGTCGAAACAAAGCTCCTCCGCCGAAGCAGATGCGAGCGTGTTCACAAGTTCACAAAGTTCGCTTTCACGGAAGAAGAGAATGAGTTACAACGTGCATTCATTCACTGCA
>JAOXSG010000246.1 GCA_025800105.1 Cohaesibacter sp.
TCAACTGATGAATCGAAGCAGTCCAAGTGGGTCCCAGGAAAATCAGTACGAGTGATCTTCCCTGCGGACGAATTGAGGCAGAAATTCCTAGGATTGGGAGGGATATACCTGTTCTGGCAGTATGTCCCCATCAGAGAGTATGTCCCACCGACATACTATTGCTCCATATGTAAAAAGAGGGGTGGTCACTCCACCCAATACCATCGAGGAATGGCCCCAGCAGGGCCTTAAATAATGAGAGTTGGGCAAATTAATATGCGTTGCTCTCCCATGGTGGGAGACCTGTTGGGGAAATTTCTACAGGAACAACAATATGATGTTTTACTGATTCAAGACCCACCCAGGCAGTGGATGATGAAACATCAGCTGAGAGGATTTCAAATGTTTTTGCCTGCCGGGCTGGATAGTTTGGCGGTCATCCTGGTGAAAGATCAATGGCGGGCCTCTGCAATAAGTGGGAGAGCGACGAGGGTATGTGTGGTGGAGGTGGGACCTCCTAATGAATCAATAGTATTTGTGTCTGGTTATGTTCAACCTGTTTCTGGTGTTGGACTGGAGGAGATTGGATCTGCCCTTAGAGATCTTGCCCCTAGTTCCCGCAAGTGCCTTGGCATAGACGGGAATGGGCATTCTCCATTGTGGGGTCCATCCTTCGTCGAAATTAACAATCAGGGTGCCCTGATTGAATCCATGCTAGCAAGTGAGGAATTATTTTGTATCAATGCCACCGATAGTCCCCCC
>JAOXSG010000252.1 GCA_025800105.1 Cohaesibacter sp.
GGCAGTCGACCGGGGGTTGAGGTGTCGGTGGGGTTGGGGCCATTGTCCGTGTGCAGGAGGGGGACGATGCCCCGCCCCAGCTCAAACCGGCCTGGAGTCCATTCCTCGATAAACCTCATGTGAAGGGCAAACTTGCGTCCAAAAATCACTTGAGGCACTTGATGAGTGTAATCCATATTCTTGGTGTTCAAGAGCAAATCCCCCTCCTTTGTCCACTCGAAGCGGGGGTACAGCTTGGTGCCATCGTCCTCGGCCAATTTGCCGGTCCCCCCTACACTATGAATCAGTTCTCGTTCGTAGCTTTCCGCGAGGATTCTGAAAAATTGATATCCCGAACCCAACAGGTCCTCTTGGGTCATGTGCATTCCCGCGAAGTTGGTTTCTTGTCGGTAATGGTAGTATTTGTTGTCCGTCGTATTCAACAACCGTACGTGCCATCGAATGTAGACCACGTTATCAACATCAGGGAGCAAATCTTTGGCCACGAGAGGGACGTCGGGGATGGACAAGCGGACCAGTCCCACTTGCCAATCGGAGCCCACGAACCGGATGGGACGCGGCAACCGGTTTTTGAAACGGTGGGCTCGGTTGGTGGGAAACTCGGCCTTGTCGTCGTCACTCTTGAGCGTCACGTAGAACGAATGCGACGAGGG
>JAOXSG010000254.1 GCA_025800105.1 Cohaesibacter sp.
GAGAATCTCCTTTGGTGCCATGCCCTTGATTCAACAGATGTCATCATCAATGTCTTTCCAGAGAATGAATTATTTTTCTTGCATTTGTTGTAGGTCAAAATCGGTGAGATCTTGCTTGTGGGGGGCTTGATTCAAAAAAATTGTGAATTGTAGGTCAAAAAAAATGTTTTATCGGTGAGATCTTCCTTGGCGCCATGCCTTTGATTCAGGCGCTATGCCCTTGATTCTGGTGCTGTACCCAGTGTGTTGGAAAATTAAATGCAATCAAGGAGTCCTACATGCAGGTGACAATTGTGATTGATGTTTTTAGTTGAGTTTTGTTCATAAAATTCTGTCTGTTCTCTGGGTAGGTACTGTGGCTGGACATCTCAGTTCTCTAGATTCGGTATGCAATGAAGATGTCCACAAATAAATTTTACAGATCTTTGGATTGCTTGCTCTCCTTTTTGATTCTCTCTTGTTTCAGGTCAGATGACATCATCATGGACACAGATTACAAATCAGAGACTGATTGGTGATCTGAGTCCGTGCTTTGGAATTGAGCTCAGTATTTTGGTGAGGTTTTTGTTTTTCAATTTCATTTTTGTTCAAATAAGGCGTGATCACAACCATCCTCCATCCATTCCAGTTTGTACCTCAGAATGTTTTCATTGACTTTTGAGAGCTTGCTTGTTGACTAGATGGATGGAATTTTTGCATTAACTAGAATTTTCTACAGCAAACTTTGTGCTCAAATTTCCTTCCTTTTTGTTTTGGAGCCATGATGATGGATGTTCCTTCTCTTATGAGGCAAATGCAAATGAACATGATGATGCCTTCTTTGCTTCAGTTGCCAAATTCAGGAGGAATGGTGTTGGGAAATATCAATGGTGATATCATGAATCAAGATGTCATAAGGACTGCT
>JAOXSG010000259.1 GCA_025800105.1 Cohaesibacter sp.
ACCCAATTGACAAAAGCACTTTTGAACAAAAATAAAACACAAACACATATCTGCCCAGATTTGATAAAAGGTGCATCTCCAGATCCGAGCATGAAGGCCGACGAAGTGGGCCTTCAAGCCAATAGCGTTCGAGAATTTTGATGGGGGCACCGTATAGCTCAGCTGAACCGGACAGCTCAGACCCTGATCTAGACACCCTAGACAGCACTGGCTGAGGTGGTGCAATCCTGTCTGGCTAGGGGGGAGGGGGCGAGGGGGTGGCTTAAGGGAGCTTGTTTGCCGTCCGACTTCACTCAGAAGCCATTTTCGCTTGTCCAGAACTGACACCTTGCGCTCCCCCCTTGCGGCCTAGGTTAGCCGGCTGGAGGCTTCTGATAGGTTGGCCTTGCAGGGGGGTTGCACAGTCCTGTCACCTGTGCCCCCTGGAAATGCACAGCCCCAAAGGGGGAAGGGTTGGGGAGGCTAAGCCCTGGCTGTCTTCCGGCAGTCCACTAGATACCTTTTGTTGAATTTGGGCAGATACATACTTGAGCTTGGCTGGAGCTTGACGCTACATGGATTAACATTACGCACCTCTATTATACTGGACTGTCATGTAAATCCGGGCCGGATCCGTTACGTAATCTTCAGGCCTTGCTTCCTTGGATC
>JAOXSG010000276.1 GCA_025800105.1 Cohaesibacter sp.
GTTAAACCTGAACCAAAGCAGGAAGCTGACAGCTGAAAAGTTGGCGGAGCAAACGCTGCGCAACTTGCAATACTGAGAAGGACACTGAACGCGTTAAATGGCAACCGACCTGAACCAAAGCAGGACGCTGACAGCATAAAATCACCGTGACAAACACTGAGCCACTTTCAATGCTGAGATAGAAACGTCCGTCGTCCGTCGTCTGGAGGCCTGGCAAGTGTGAATCAGTGAAAGATGTTTTCAGTTGCTTTGGGCACTAATTTGTCAGTGGGCAGCTTGTGCTCTGCTAATGCCGGTGGATGCATTTTGACTGGCTATAGATGAGCCGGGTCCTGTGAAAAGTCTGTACAGGAAAGGTAAAAGAAGGCGGTGCTTACCACCAATTCCCCTTGGCCAAGGCTCCCAACAAATTCTGACACCAAAACATTTCAAACTCAGGATTCAAAAGGCTTCATTATCAATTAATCTTTCAACGTGCGGGAGTCTTCTTGGCCAAAGCATTCCATGTGTCACATGCCAACGTCCGACGACCGACGTCGCCAAAGCACATGACACGACGACCGACCGACGTCTGCGGGCTCACCGTCGGCGGTCACGACTGTCATCCCTGTAGTCAGCCCTGTAGCGGCGCCATTCCTTGTGACCATCATCTTTGAAGCAGTTCATGCGTGTGAAGCAACAACCTAGTGTATGACTGACTCATTAATATGATGTCGCCAAGAAACTTGGAAGTCCTTGTAGTCATCCCAGTCTTGCCAGGCCGATCGCCGCTCATGGTTGCGCTCATAGGGATGGCTTCCTCGTCTTCTCGACGGACTTCTGTCAGACCTGTCAGACGTCGACGTCCGGCCATGATATGGAATCGGAGCCTTGACCATGTCCATCTTTTCCCGGACGTGCTTCATCACACCTCACAAGCACAAGGACAAATATCAACTCCCACAACCGTGGCAGGGCAAGCACTTGACAAATAACTTCAGGCAAAGTGCAGGCACTCTTGTTGTAGAACTTGGCATATGGCCCGGCTTCACCTGAGATCAGCACTCAGAAACATTGGTGTATCCATGCAAGCATCTTCGGATTCAAAAAATTTTGCCTGCCAAGAAACGTCTCATTGTCGGGATGAACTCAAGCATAAGGTGCCTGCCCTGCTCGCTGTGATTGACCAAGCTTGCCACATTCTCGGCAGGCAGGATTGAATGATTGAATCAAACAGGAAGTGATTTAACAATGACTCTAGGCATGTAAAACGGCAGCACATGTCAGACTTAATGACTAGTCAAGTGGCAATCCAGCAGGCGTCGTCGACATTCAGATCGTTCAACGCGAGGTAAAGCTCTGGACTCTTGTCGAAGAGCAGTGCCTTCACCTTGAATCAGAAAGCATCTCAAGCAAATGAATTTCAGAGTCAGGAAACATGAGAAAGAGTTTATAAGCCAATCACCTTTTCAAAGGCGTCCTCGCGACTGGACAATTTCTCGTCCTGATGAAAGCGGCTGGCTGATGATAGAAAAGCTGCCATATTCAAGCATTGAGCATCAGCGGTCCTTGGGCTCCTTATTTCGTCGATGTCCACAGCTGCTCGTCCGGTGTCTGACGTCGTCAGGCATCTCCTCATATCAGTCTGTAATTATGATGTGAGAATCATTGTTGACAGACACAACGCAAACTTTGATGTTGTCTCGGTCCTCGTCCGACGTCGACTCCAAAGAGACCTCTGTGACCCCATCCTTGGCCACCTTTGCCGTCTTGCCTTTCCTTGGAGCTTTTTTGGGCGTAGGTGGCGCCCGCATTGGCGGTCCACCACATTTTTGGAGAAATAGCTTGACTTCGTCGTCGTCCGGAATCAGCTTCGGCTTGCGTACGTCGTCCCTGAAGTGTTGCATGACTGCAGCGCATCAAGATCCAGGCTGATGATTCATCGACTCAAGATCAGACTGAGATGCAAACAACCCATAGTACGACGCCAAAGTATAGTCGCAGCCCAGGATGATCGACGCAGCCACAACCGCTGCGGCACTGCGGTTGTTGCCATGGCTGCCTTAGTAGAAGTTAATGGCAGAGCAAAACCATCATCATCAACGCAGGCAGGTCATGAACATCAAAATGAGTGGCTCCAACTCTGAATTCAGTCATGTTTCATGTCACGCTGAAGACCAGGTTGACCTCCCTGCTCTTGTACGCCATCATATGGCTGCGGCCAATTCTCACAATCATCTCCACGCAAGGCAGCGCTTGCTGCTCCTGGTGGAGCAGCAAGCTCTTTATCGCATCCAACTCCTCCGCAGGGTTGCCTCGAGAAAGGTAAACAAGTGACAGTATTTTCAAACAAAGGCGACATGTTTGCCAACCAAACCAAGGCACCATACTTGTTGTAGTCCCCATTTGCTGGGTTGGACCATGCCGCCCGGACGTCGTACGTCAGATGAAGAGCGTGGCCATAGCGCCCTCAGTGGTGGTAGCTTTCCAAGAGACAATCTTTATGAGTTCACAAGTGAGTTCTGAGTCAATTCTAAAGCCAAGTCACATTTGAGGTACCCCTGCATGCCCTGCCTGCCTTTCTTGTAGCCTCAGGAGGGGCAGCTGCTCTGGCACAATTCAACAATGAAAGGTTCATCAATCCGATTCAGCAACCGAGCCACCGTGGCTGCCAAAGTCATATTCTTTCTCCTGGCCCCAGGCAACCAAAAGGATGTTGTCGGCAGTCGTCATGGCGTCCGGCGGGAATGTTTGACGTCCGACGAAAAAACGTCCGACGTCCGACGAGGAATGTCCGAGAGACTCGACCTCCGATGACATGAGAAATCACTGTGAGTGCATGTTGATCATGTAATTTCACGTTGAGATATGTGTGTGTGTCTTAAATTGACATCTCCTTGGTTTGATCTTGCGGCAGCGGCCCACATAAAAGTCAGGAGGGCTGCACATGTTTCGGTGACAGGATATGACAGGAGAATGATTCACAGGCCACTGTCCGCGAACAGAAAATGGATGACAGCTGATTTTTTCAATGAGAAAACCCGGCCTCATTGGCCAATCGCTTCGAACATTTGGATGGTAGAATGCCTTCAAGGCCTCCGAACAGAAAATGGATGACAGCTAGTATAAAAATAAAATAAGAACACCCGACCTCATTGGCCAATCGCTTCGAGCATTTGGATGGTAGATTATGTTTTCAAAGTCTATCACCCAAATCCCCGAACAAAGGGCTGCAAGCATCTGGACGGACGATTGGGATGCGGATCTTCAAAGAAGATCCACATCCCAATCTTCCGTCCAAATCCCTTCAAGGCCACCTGACCACAGATGATGCATCAAAAGCTTGTGACTTGTGAAGGCAAAAAGATCAAAGCCTGATTGCAAACTGACAGTACCAGTTCTGAAAATAATCACCCACCTCAGAGAACATAGTGGCACCACCTCAAAGGCTCTATGTCAAATAGTCTGGACTACAAAAGTGCCCCCAAATGTGATGTTCTACTATCCTACGCACATTTTATTCTGAGACTGACGGCCGCTCCTTTTTCAAAGCTTTGCTGCGACACCTTGGCCTGGCCCACAAAAGTCCGCCTGCTTCCCAACGACAGACGTCCAGAGTCCAGTGTCTGACGTTTGTCAAGACTTATCGTCCAACGTCTGACTTCTACCACCTCCTGTGAGGTCGCACCTGCCCTCGCATTACAATGGTGCGTCCATGTCGACGTCCACGTCCGGCGTCAGGCCTTTCACGTCCGTCGTCAGGAGTCCACCTAACCCCTGACCGCAAGTAAAGCCCGGCCACTCTGAACTGGATAGTGTTGGTGCCTTGGGTGGTAAACTGTCACTTCACTTCAAAGGCAACTGCCAAGCAATGTAAACTGGTCAGTGTCTATGATGTTTACATGCGTATCCATGCATGACTAAATTATCAAATTATCTCACACAGTTCTGCATAGACGAGGTACCGGGCTCCACCGAGAACACAGGCTCGTCCGGCGAATGCGTCGTCTCGCAGAACCATATCTCTCCCAAGTACGGTGCAGGAATGATCAGGCTCACAAATTCTACCCAGTTGTTCGCCCACATCACGAATGCATCCGGAGTCGGTGGCTTGCGGTTTGCGGGCAACGAATCCAGCTCTTTCTTAAGCAACTCCCTGTGCTTTCGCAACAGCCAGTCCGACGCCACCCTTGGATGTGATCAAATGTCAATTTTCAAGCAGGTGACTTGTAACAGCATCTGCCAACAAACTCAGAACTGAAACAATCCGCATCACCCGTGTAACTTTTGTTTGACAGCCACGCATGCCAAGTCACTTGAGAAAGGGATGCCGCCCGCACTCGTCAAGGCGGACCAAAATGCCACCTCTGGCGTCCCTTAATGAGTCTGATCGGTGACTATTCACTGTTTGATTGGCAAAACAAGACAGCAACTGCAACTGCATGCATTCGAGGTCGAGGTACGACGCAGGCGTCGACGTCACATCTCCATACCGCACGGAGATTTGTGCAAGTAGCATCTGCATCCTTAGCAAAGACGAGGTCACAACTGACAGCAGCAAGTGATTTCACCACTGCATTGTGTCAAACAATGATTCTATTCAACAACCGAGCCACCCAATTTCTCTTGGAAGCATTTGACCGCTGTCACGCTCAAAGCGAGCCCTGATGTCCAAAAGCATCCGTGCACATTCCGTGTCTGGAATTCCGGCGGCCGATATGTACTCAAAGAACAGCGTAGGAAATTCATTCTCCATCTCATCGACCATGCCAGCCATGCGTATATCTCGAAGGAGCTGGACAAGACGTTGTGCTTGCGTCCGACGTTGGGCGACGGGCGTCGACGTCAGGCACATGTAAAAAGAATGAAAGCTTGAGCCTTAAGCAGAAAAGGTGCTGCAACAATTATATTTCACGAGTCAGTCAGTGACGGGGAAAAGGCAAGCTAAGCAAACAATGAAGATGGAAACAGCTTCCCTCAAGACCTGGGGTCAGGACGCCGCAAGGCAAGCACTGAGCTGGGCTGATTTGACCTTGACTGCTCTTCTTGTTGAACAGCCAAACAATGTCACAATGGCAAGAACAGGGTTGTGGCTGATGAGACCCTGACTGCTCTTCTTGCTGAAGAGCCCAAAAAAGTGACAATGGCAAAAGCAATGTGCTTGGGTGTCCGGGCAGGTCCAAATTATGAAGCCTGGCAACAAAACGCCGAAGGTCAAATGCTAAAACGATTTAATGGACTCGGACTTGATCAAAGAAGGTATAAGGGAACAAGGCTGTCTAAGATGACCAGTGTTGATGCCAATACTGATGACGCCGACGCATGAGTTTTGAAGGTTCAAACTGTTCAAGTGTTGGCTTTTGACACTGGTGATTCCGCTGCAGCACTTTTGGTGTTTGTCAAGGAAAATATCTGACTTGTCACTTGGGATGCATTGAAAAAGCTCTTACTTCAACAATGGTCTTGTAACATCTTGTAACAGCAATTGCAAACTGGTAAACAATGGTCAGTCTCGTAAACGGGCAATCAGGCCTTTGAACTTCCCAAGTGTCAAGTCTGCAGATTTCACGGACGGAGCAAAAGCACTTTATGACCCTCAAACATCCGACGTCCGGCTGGTGACGTCAGACAATTCAATCCGTCCGACATTTCTCAGACAAACACAGAAGGGAGGTCAACGACCTCAAAGCCATCGTCATCGTCATCTGCTGGAGGTGGTCTGGCGAAGTCAATCCAGTCATCGTCTTCGCCATCCTTTGGAGGTGGTCTGGGCCTTAGTTTGTCCAAGGGGCCACAAGGGGTGGCTGGGGACTATATAGCTATGAAATCACCTTGTCACAGATTGGCCCGGGTCTGGCATGAATTTTTGACAGTGACTCATTATTATCAAGTCAGACCATTATGAGATTATGGCCGAGCTGCGGTGCATCTTCCAATGCCAAACGTCGGCGAGGATCGGCTGTCGAAGCATCTTGCCACTGAGTCCAACGCACACTTGTAGAATGCAATGGTTGCATCGGCCCGTTCCACGTCCTAGCAGTAAAATTTATCTTGGCCAGTTTTCTGAAACTCATTCAGGCCCTAAGTAACGATTATTACCTTGAAACACGATTCGCTGTTACTTTGCAACACTTCTGAGTCTCTCTCTCTCTCTCTTCAAAACCGTCGTCCTGCTCACTGCCATGGGAGGGATGGGCGGAGTAGCTGGACTCGTGCGCTTCCACCCTCTGGTGTCATCTGGCCGTGCAGTGAGCTTCACAGGACCTGAGCGTTTGGACGGTCAAGCAAAGCTAGATTGGAAAAATTCATGGTGTAGACTTAACAGGGCGGGAAAGGAAACCTTGCCCAATGCTCCAACAAAACTAGTAAAGGGTCCATCTCTCTATCTTAAAATAAAAGACCCGAGTCACGATCGTTTGGGAATCTCGTCGGCGATGTCGTCGTCGTCCATCGATTCTTCTGCTCCGCCTTGTTGAACCTGGATCTGGAGACAGACCTCTTCCTGTATGGATCTGGCGCCACAGTATCCGGAGCCACAGGAACACATTCCGGCATTGGCGCCGGCGCCGGCGGAGGAGGGCTAAAGTACGGCGCCGTCGGTACCAACATGGGCATTGGCCCCGGGTCCGGCATCTGTGGAAACTCTTCGAACGGGCGTCCGACCTGAAAGGACGGGCCAGGGTCCAATCGACTGTCCGTCAAAAATAACCTACTGCCCAGTATTCTTGGAAGGTCGTTTTAAAAAAAGAAAAAAATCTAATCCGGTCCAATAAAGGTCGAGATTCATGCCTCAAATGGTCAAGCACCAATTGGTGCACTCGTCCGACGGAAGGCGCACTACCCAGGAAATGCAACGTCCGGCGGTCATCTATGTAGCAGTTGAGCTCCGGGTGAAAGACCAACTTGATAAAGCGTTTGTCGGTGCTGTCCGAGCCCAAGCAGTGCATGTAGTCCATGGTCAAGTACAACTTGTGCAACGTCCACTTCCCATGCCAATCGCACCAGTCGTGAATGCGGTCGCGGGACTGCACAGGGATGACAGGGATGAAACTGGTCTGAGTTTAGTCAGATGTTAGACTGGATGCTGCTAACTGCTGACTGCTGAGAGCCATGGAGAAATTTGGAGATTAAAAGATACGATATGTATGTGTGTTGGCCAAACATTTACAAATGGTTATAGTATGGTGCTTTTCCTCGGAAATGGTTTGGAGTGCTGAGATCTGTCTGTGAAAAAGGTTAGTCTATTAGTCTATGTTAGTCTATTAGGGCTTCACAGAAACCTGCAAATGGATTGTTGGAAAGTGTTGGCAGTCTTG
>JAOXSG010000301.1 GCA_025800105.1 Cohaesibacter sp.
AAATATTTGCCACGTGACAAACCTAGGTTATAACCTAGGTTTGTCACGTGGCAAATATTTGGCACATAAATACAAAGCATTCCGCGCAGCGCACACTATATATTCCCAGAGATCTGCCATGCAAAGCAGGCTGCTTTTGCAATTTTGCGGCGCCACATCGCATTTATGTGCAATTTTGGTTGGCAAGTCCTTGCACATATGCTTAGCACCTGTGGCCAAAGTCATCAGACATAGCACAAGGGTCCTATGTGGTCACTGGGGGGTCCTATGCGACATGGTGCCTTGCAGGGTCCTATGTGGTCGTTCAACCTATGTTGGTGGAGGAGCGCCTTCGAAACACTCGAACAGCAGCAGGATTCGTGCCCAAGTCATGTCATGCGAAACAGCAGCCAGAAAAAATGCCTAACGTTGCCTATACGGAACGCCCTAAAAAGCTACAGTATACCGTCCAAACACGTTGGTAACCGTTGCGAGAAAGGCCTTGAGAAAAGCATGAGAGCGGTGCCTTTGGCGAAGCGGTTCCGACAGGCTCACAAGCAGGATTCGTGCCCAAGTCATGCGAAACAGCAGCCAGAAAAAATGCCTAACGTTGCCTACGGAACGCTCTAAAA
>JAOXSG010000315.1 GCA_025800105.1 Cohaesibacter sp.
CTCAAAATCATTTCTACCACCCTATTCATCGCCTCCGTTTGACCATCTGTCTGAGGGTGGTAGGCACTGGACATCCTCAACTTTGTACCTAGCAGACTCCAGAGCCCCTGCCAAAACTTGGACACGAATCTGGGATCCCTATCACTAACAATGGAACGAGGTACACCATGAAGTCTTCCAATATTGGTCCAGTAGACCTGTGCAGTTTCTGATGCAGTAATTGTTTGCTTCACTGGTACTAAGTGTACCATCTTCGTTGCACGGTCTACCACCGTCAAAATACCATCGTTCCCATTGCTCGATCTAGGAAATCCCATAATGAAGTCCATACTAACATCTGCCCATTTTTGTTCGGGCAGTGTTAGAGGCTCTAGGAGACCTGCAGGTAATTTGGTAACGCTCTTCTCCTGCTGACATACTGGACAGCCTAGAACAAAATCTCTCACGTCCAAAATTAGGTCTGTCCAGTAAAATGTCTTCTGTATTTGCTTGAGCGTCTTTTGATATCCCAAATGCCCGGAGTATGGTACAGCATGAATTTCATCCAAAATTGTCTTCTTTATTTCCGGGTCATTGGGTATCAGCACTTTCCAATTCTTGTCCTGT
>JAOXSG010000037.1 GCA_025800105.1 Cohaesibacter sp.
TGGCAGAATGAATGAGACCAGCCTGCGTCTGGCGCAATTCTTTGGTGCGGTCTCTCACCCGCCGCTCCAACCAAAGCGCCGATGCCTTATCACGCCGCCTTTGTGTCAATTGAAGCTGCTGGCGATTGAAGGCCACCCAAAGCCAGCCCAGAAGAAACCCGCCGACCATGGCCACACCCATACCGACACTCACCGCCACCAGAGCGGGCTTTCGCAAAGGTTCAAGCGCATAGAATGTCCAACCAAGCAAAGGGTCAATATGCGTAGCAGCCACAAACCGTTGCTTTTGCCGTTTCCCAAAGACAGAGACAAGAGCAGGCCCAAACAAACTGAAATCGGCCAGCAACCTGACATCTTTGTCGTTGTTTGTGTCTGTTTTGCCTTTATCAGGCTTTGCCCGTGCTTGCTCCGCCAATCTGAAATCAGCCCCATACCACCCATCCCGATTGGAAAGAATCACCTGATTTGTGGCATCCACCGCGATGATCGGCTCCGCAGAGAGCGCCCAGTTTTCTTCGGTCTCGCTCATATCAACATGAACAGAAAGAGCACCCACCAGAACACCGTCAAATCTCACAGGGCTGGAGAAAATATAGATTTGTCCATCCTTCTCAGCGGGCAAGCGTCGCCCAAGACGCCCCTGAAAGGCATCCACAATATCGGATCGAAACCCGCGCACCCCATTGGAAGCAGAGGCAGGAACCAACTGATTGTCCAGCACAAGAAAACGATCACCGGACAAATAGGTCAGTTCAATTTCAACCGCGCTGCTCATCACCCCAAGCTGCGACACGGTCAAAAGGGCAGCATCCTTGCCCTGCCAATCAGGTGGATTGGACAAGATTGCAAGAACATCAGGACGGCGAGCTGCAAGGGGGGCAAGCAATCGATATTTCTCAAGAGAATTTGCCAAAGCCTGAACCTGCAACGTAAGGCGCGCTTGTGCTTGATCTGTGTTTGCAAATAGAGCCAATCGATAGGCCAGAATACCGGCAATCATCACAGCAATTGCAAGAAAGATGGCCGCAATCATCAGGACACGACTATGCACATTTGCCAAATCTGCCGAACGAAGAACGCGCTCTGCCATGAAACAACCTGCCTGAACCTATCTGTCCGCCGTATCGGAAAGGATGATTATCTGATGAACCAAATCTGACCAAAAGGCAATGCCACCACGCACCTTTGACCTGTTTACGTCCTAACCAAGAGCCGCTTTCAAATGCTCCAGATTATACGGTCCTTCCTCTTTCAGGCTTTCCAGCACAATAGAGGTGCGCACATGCTGCACACTTTCATGAGGCAAAAAGATATCATTGACGATTTCCGACAACATCGACAAATCATTGACCACCAACTTGACCAGATAATCCATATCGCCAACCAAGGCATGGGCTTCACGCACTGCCGCCACATTTTGCAAAAGCGTGCGAAAATAGCGTGCATTGTCCCGGCTATGGGTATTGAGCGTCACATTCATAAAAACCGTGACCTCCAAGCCCAGTTTTTCCGGTGCCAACACCGCGCGATAACGCCGGAT
>JAOXSG010000349.1 GCA_025800105.1 Cohaesibacter sp.
GAAATTATAATCTAAACAACCTGTGAAACAAATTCGCCTACTGTGTACACAAAATTTGATGAACTCGTCCGCCTCCTTCATCCAACGGTCAGCATCTGCAGCCACCTCCTTCCAATCACGCCAATTCTTGAATCGAGAACATTGTTCAAATGTGGTCGTCCAATTCATTGCTGGACGTCCCAGAGGTCCTCTTCCGAAAGGTTGCCAATGTGGCATTCGGCGTGCCCAACGTTCATGAAGGAGATTCATGATATGGCAGGCAAATTTCCAGTGCTCAAAAGCGCAAGTTTCCACTTCCCGCACGCGCTGATTCCAGATATGCAAAATTTCGTGCCAGGGATCCCCCCAGCAGATCTCGTTTGGAGCTCCAACCACGCATCGGATCATACGTCGAAAGTTGATATCAAGTTTGGCCATATCAGCATTGTGGATGCACCGGGGCCCAGCTCCAAAACAAGTGATTGGTGTCACGATGGCATTAAAGAATTTCAATTTGTTTCTGTAGCGTATTTTGTGGGATGGACGCATTTCGGGCCTGCGCCCTGAAAAAGCCTGCCAGTATTGGCGTGCAGGCCTGATTTGACCTTGGCACGAACAGCCGCGGAACCAATGGCTCTATGGGAGGATCTGGTCCACAAATTCCTTTACACCCGGATGGGAGCGTTGGAAATACAGATGCTTTGACTTCAAAAGTTCGGCCGCCATGCTGCTTGTCAATGGCCTGCACGCCACGAAACTAACCCATTTTGGGCACAGGCGGTGGAAAAAATAAACGATTATGCGCGCCAGTGTGAACTTTTTGACGCAAGGTGATATATAAACAACATCATCGCTGAACAAGGG
>JAOXSG010000356.1 GCA_025800105.1 Cohaesibacter sp.
CAAGTTCACACGTTCACTGCAAACGGAAGAATAGAATGGATTACAAAACTGTGTCTGTCCACTGTATATATACCAACCGGCGGTTGTCCCGGCAAATTTGCCCGGCGACAACCGCACACGTTTGAATTCAAGTACCAGTTCAAAATACAAACATAATCAAGATCATTCGTTAACATTTTGTCCCATTATTACCTTAGCCGAATTTGCAGTTCCTCACCATTCGCTGCACTGCGCTATACTCTACCCATTACAGACTACTGTACAAACCAGTTCATCTTGCCAAATACAACAACTACTCCCCCTCTCCTAAGATTCGTCCTCGAATCATCATTTATGGGGTAGTCATCGGGATGAACTGACTCTTTCTTCAACTGGTCGATCTTGTCTGATTTGGATCTTCAATTCTTCGGGGTATGGAAAATTTCGTTCTGGGACCCATTGTGCCTCGTCTAGTGGGTACCCACGCCACTCAACAAGGAATTCCCGGCTCGCATGTCTGCCCGACTTCACCCGTCGCCATTTGAGGATTCTTTCAATTTGATATACTTCTTCGGGTTCCAATTCCACATCTAATTCTGGTTCTTCGTCTGCAGGGCAACTCCATGCACTCTC
>JAOXSG010000368.1 GCA_025800105.1 Cohaesibacter sp.
TATTTGCTGGCAATTTAAAACACTCAACAATCGTTTATGGCAGATCGGGTTGTTTCGACCAAATTAGCATTGTCATGTTGTTGTCGTTGTTAATTGTATTGCTTTTTTGCCAAGTAGTATTCATCCAGTAACGTTATTTGCAGCTGTATGGCATCGCATGATACAAAATCGCTCAATCCAAGAAAATGGATGAGTGAAGAACAAAAGTTGTTCTCACCTCCGTTAGGCTTTGTTTAATACGAAAGGCAATTGGGAACGCTTTGCCAACACCTGTTCGTATACGAAGCTTCAGGTAAAGAGTTAAACCGCGATTTAGTGTAGACCGTAGAAGTACCAAAATCTAAATCACGATTTAAAATAAAGTCAACGAGGCTACAACACGGCAGGGTTCAAAGAAATAACTCCCCGTCTAAATTTCAGGCAGTAGTAGGATTTAGTTCGCGATTTATCTGAAGCTCGTTTGGATAACCAATCACTTTGCAATGCAAACAATGGGCACGGGTTTCGAAACATGGGCTGCATCTCGCATTGTTGAGGGGAACAATAAAACGCTAATTACACCTGAACTCGTGCAGTTTTTAAACACGCATTTTAAA
>JAOXSG010000426.1 GCA_025800105.1 Cohaesibacter sp.
GAATGGATACAAGAGCAGTTTCAGCTTGCTGCAGGCGAAGATGGATGCCTTGCCGTGTTACACAATCGGAATGACATGGTAAGCTCCTTCCATCGATCCGAGTGGGTCAGCTCCTCACAAGGCAGTGTCATATCTAGAGGTATCACCTCATGTGCTGGGATGACGGCGAGAATGGTGCTACTGTCACAAACCTGGCACTCACAAGAGCACAGCAGTTGTGTTTTATTATGTGCCCACTGGACATGAAAGGGCTCATTGGTGTAGCCACAGTGATTGGAAGCCTACAGCATGGATGTGGGGTGTGTGACTCCTTCGAGGAAGGCCCCCCACTATTAATGGATTTGAAAGCACAGTCGATTGGCAACTCACTACAGGACGCACAGTTCCTGCACCACCTACATACTTCGGCGAGCAACAAAGTGGGTCAGTTCCCGCCTGCGTCTATGGCGCAAATTTATATTGATCAAGGCACTGAGATGGCTAAGCTCAGGAGGCTACACCTCATCATTGTAGACCTGCT
>JAOXSG010000430.1 GCA_025800105.1 Cohaesibacter sp.
TCATTGAACGTTTTGTTCATTTCCTTCATTTAGGCTTATGTATCAAGAACCTATGTCCTTGTTTTCAGTGACATGCTTGACTAATTCAAGCAGTCACACTTCACTAAAATAGACTAAAACTGGCCTTGTCGTAACTAACTCTGGGCCAGGCAATTTCCTTTAAAGTTGTAGGTATGATAACTTCAAGAGAAACCACTGTTAGGTCGAAATTTCCCTTTATTTGCATGAAATATCTCACCAAACCAGTTCTTTCTATCAGAAATCCGATGCCATAAACTTTAACTGTAATTTTGGGACCCTAAATTAGTTATTTTCCACCAATATTAGTCCAGAATAGGTCAACCTGACCTACCCATGCCCAAGTCTTTTCAAGGGTTGACTGCTCCATGGGCCATGTGCCTTCAGACCCTTCAAGAGCACCCAAGAGATAACATGGATATTTTCTAGTCTCACTTTTTTAGGATTTATTCTGCATCTGGGTATGTTTAAATATTTCTTATTTATTGCATTTATTCTATATTTATAAGGGCCACAAATGTTCAG
>JAOXSG010000119.1 GCA_025800105.1 Cohaesibacter sp.
AAACCAGCAACTAGAATCTGGAGACTCCTGGCAGGGAAAAAAGTAGAGTTTGTATAATAATAGCCTGATTCTCAGACGGTCCGTGGTTCGCTCGCTCTAACTCCCTCCTCTAACCTAACCTAATCTCAGGGAGAGGAGGGAGTGAGGGCGAGTGACCTCGGACCGTCTGAGAATCAGACTAGTATAATAAAAGCATGAATGCTATTTCCCCAAGCTGTGTGTTTACACTCGCAAGCGATCAGAATTTGTCCCGAGTTCGAAAAGAAAATATATATTAGATAGGTTTTTATTCTAACATATTTTTTAGTGCATGTCAGCTTGGGTGCCATTACACCACTCTGGTCTTGAAATTAATGAAACTAAAGTTTTTTGAAAAAATATTTTGTGATTACTGTTCACCAGCTGTTCATATTCAACTGGATAAAATGTCTATGCCAGCGACAAATGATGCACTGGAGTGTGATAATGTCTCGGCCAGTAACTAGTAAAAAATAATTTATTGCCACCACTTTAGAAAAACAAAAAAATATCCCA
>JAOXSG010000465.1 GCA_025800105.1 Cohaesibacter sp.
CAGAGTAAGAAGACCAGGTCATGTTAGAAAGGATAAGGTAGTGAAAATCAAAAGAAAACCTGAGATGATCAACATTGATGTAGGGATGAATACCTTTGGACTACCCAAACGTACAAAGAAAAGGGACAGCAAGCCCAGGTATGTCAAGGGTGATTTCCTAGAGTCCGAGACATTCAAGCATCAAGCTGCGGTAGACCAGTTGATAGCTAGGGCAAAGGCTAAAGTCCTAAATGATGATATTATGGGGAGGAAGCCGGAAATCAAGGTAATCATAGGAAAAGGTATTTATGTCAAAGTGCGGTGGAAGAACGATGAAGCGTTGGAAGAAATGGTGAAACCAACTAACAGGAAGAACAAAAACCAGTCATGCGCTTCCGCAGAATCATCAAACAAATCTGTGCGGTTTATCATGGACACTGGATGTGGTCATGATTTGATATCTCAAAGGAAGGTCAAAGAGCTAGGATTGGAAACATTCCTTGACAATGATGGTATGACATTCATGACGGCGAATGGACTAACTGATTCCAATGAGATAACGATCATGAATCATGAGGGGCTAGGACAATGTAAGCTACACGTACTGAACCAGACTCCTGCAGTACTATCGATTGGAAGCAGATGTAGCAAAGAAGGATATTCCTTCATATGGCCTAAAGGTGAAGAGATGAAACCCGCTATGATCAATGATGATGGCATATGTACTTTTCTAGAGGTTGATGGAGACATACCATACCTGATTCCCGGGGACATCCCAAAGGATGACGAACTG
>JAOXSG010000520.1 GCA_025800105.1 Cohaesibacter sp.
GACAAGTTCAACAGTTGGATTCCCAATCAAGCCCTCACAACTCAAAAGAAGAAGACCCGGAAAAGGAAACGACCATGACGTTCCCCTCGTCGCATTCGTTCTACGTGACGCTCCGGAGTGAAGACGACATGGAGGAGTTTCCCCACAACGGATCCTACCGTTTCAAAAACCGGCTGCCGCGTCCCATCCGATTCGTGGGCTCCGATTGGCAAGTGGGACTGGTCCGTTTGTCCATCCCCGACGCTCCCCTCGTGGCCAAAGATTTGCTCCTTGATGTTGATAACGTAGTATACATTCGATGGCACGTACGGTTGTTGAATACGACGGACAACAAATACTACCATTACCGACAAGAAACCAACTTCGTGGGAATGCACATGATCCAGGAGGACCTGTTGGGTTCGGGATATCAATTTTTCAGAACCCTCGTGGAAAGCTACGAACGAAAACTGGCTGATAGTGTAGAGGGGACTGGCAAATTGGCCGAGGACGATGGTACCAAGCTGTACCCCCGCTTCGAGTGGACGAAGGAGGGGGATTTGCTCTTGAACACAAAGAATATGGATTACACTCATCAAGTGCCTCAAGTGATTTTTGGACGAAAGTTTGCCCTTCACATGAAATTTATCGAAGAATGGGCTCCAGGTCGGTTTGAGTTGGGGCGGGGCATCGTCCCCAAGTTGCACTCCGACAGTCCCCCTAACCCCACCGACACCTCCACTCCCGG
>JAOXSG010000527.1 GCA_025800105.1 Cohaesibacter sp.
CCGCAACTTCCTTCTTGGACGCCCGCGCATAGCCATAGCCCGGCATATCGCAAATCACCAAAGTGGGATCCTGCTCGGGGCGGAAAAAATTCAACTCCTTGGTGCGGCCCGGTGTGTTAGAGGTCCGTGCCAGAGATTTGCGACCGGTAATGGCATTGAGCAGCGAGCTTTTTCCCACATTGGAGCGGCCAGCGAAGGCAATCTCGACCCCTTCAATCGGGGGCAATTGATGGAAGAATTTGGTGCCCCACATAAAATCCCAGCTTTGGGCAAAGAGCTTGCGGCCACGCTCCAGCAGGTCTGCTTCCAGCTCAGCCTCGCCAACAAGCGCCGCAAGGCTGCTCCGATCATCTTGATTGGCAGAAAAAGCAGGTTGATTGGGATCAGTCATCAAAGTCATCCAGTCCTGAAAGCCTCAAAGGGCAAGATTTATGGATCTTGGTTAGCCGGATTAAGCCCTGCTAGCAAGATCTATCTATCATTTGACAAAACAGCAAAACCTGAAAAGCAAGAGAATCTCATAAAAGGCGGCGCAAAAGCCTAATTAGAGCATATTTTTCGAAAAACGCACATATTTTTCGAAAAATATGCTCTAGAGGATCGTGGTCAACCTTACATTCTGGCGATCCGTTCCAATCAACATTTG
>JAOXSG010000537.1 GCA_025800105.1 Cohaesibacter sp.
ACCCAACAGAAGACGAAGGCTGCAGGGTCCAAACCCAATTTTGGCAGTTCTACCGGGCAGCCCAAGGGCAATATTATTCAAAATCAAAAAATCAACAAAAATTGGTATTACAGGGGTTCGTATTCCGGGAGAACCACACGGGGTGGTTTTAGGCTGCAGGTTACTCAGGCTGCTCCTCCCCCTCTGCGTGTTGTGCCCATTAACCCAGGGCCACAGCGGGGTGGTGGACCTGGACCACGTAGGGGCGGTCGGGGGAACCAGCGGAGGCCACGCACAGCTGGGGTGCGGGCCATACCAGAGGATAAAGTGATGGAACAGGAGGTGAT
Source organism: Cohaesibacter sp. (assembly GCA_025800105.1). Classification (GTDB taxonomy): domain Bacteria; phylum Pseudomonadota; class Alphaproteobacteria; order Rhizobiales; family Cohaesibacteraceae; genus Cohaesibacter. Next base: position 327 of record JAOXSG010000537.1, read on the forward strand.
GGCTGGCCAGCAAGGCCAGGGTTCGGGTCAGCAGCCCGAGAGGAAAGGAACCACTGTTTCCCCTAGTCAGCGTAAGGGAAACTAGGTTGCCCCCACTCTGGCAACCTAGATATACAGTGGGGGCGTTGGGAACAGGATAGCCAGGGATCCTGTCTCCCTAAGGATACCTATGCGAGTCCCGGCAAGAGAAGGCGCCAAAAGAGAAAGCGGAAGTGGACGAAGTGGGTTGAAAGACGTCGGTAACGGCGCAGAAGTAGACATGGGACATTCGCAAATTTCATTGCCTCACAGGACCAACAC
>JAOXSG010000551.1 GCA_025800105.1 Cohaesibacter sp.
GAAACATCATCAGGGGTGAAGAATACAAATCAAAAGCACGTTGCGTTTCAAAATATCCGCCAAAGAAATCAACCACAATTGGAGGATGTTCCCGACCAAAAAAATATGGCCGGATATTCTGCAAAACAGATGAAATTGCAGCCATTCCACTACGGAAAAGAAGATGCCTTACGGGCCACCCGCGTATCGTAGGACGATATCGACCGCATTTCCGTTCGATAATATCCGGCATCATGACGCGCTCATACTCCACCTCAACAGGTTCCCCGAGCGGCAATGTGAGCTTATCCCCTATCAAGGGCGATTTCAGGCGGTGTGCAGTATGATCATATGCTATTTGCATCCAGATCGATCGCAGCTCAAGCGACAGGCGCTCCAATTCGAATTCATTGGCAATGCTGGGTTGGATTGCATTGTCAGTGAAGGCAAATACGGCTTCTCGCCAAGCTGCAAGCACCTCCGCGCTTTCAGGTCTGTGAACAATGATTTCATCGCCCAGAGCCAAAAGATGTCTAGCTTCTTTTTCGATCATTGTGCCCTACGCAACACCAGAGGAATTCAAAATCAAACGGCGCATATGCCTGCAAAATCATCGATGCCAAAGTGGCGTCTCAGCTTGAGTTCCTGGTTTGGTAACAATTGATATATGCTTGGGGGGTTTAGGCCATTATAGCGCGTCGTAAAC
>JAOXSG010000570.1 GCA_025800105.1 Cohaesibacter sp.
CACTGTGTTGGCAGCTCCAAACACTAACGATGGATGGTTGGTTTACAAGAAACTTGGTGTATCATACAAAGGAAACTAAGAAGAAAATCGTTTTTTTGTCAGGTGTGCTTGTGGATTTGTTTGGCCAAAGCCAGAGCAATGTTTGAGGGCGAAGCTAGAAGGATATAGCTAAGGTATGTGAAAACGCCAAGAGTTGTACGCGGCGAAAGCTGGAGCGTTGCTTACCATGGGACCTGGTGGTATTCCGTGCAAACAGTCTTGCAATCTGGAATTTTGCTCGAATCCAACGATATCAACAAAGGTAACTCGGTAAGCAATGCTTGAACGAATCATTTGACAGTGATATATAGCTTCTAACGAAGCTATGTTCACAGCCAAGCACATGATTTTTGGTAACCAGGCGTCTACTGCTCACCTTTATTAGAAACCGCGAGGTACCACTTGCTTGGGAAGGCTTTTGCTTCTTGCATTTGTTTGAAACTACTGTACTGCAAAAATTTCACCACGAATTGTAGCAGCGCAATCATGATTGAGGTGGTATGCTCGCCCACAAGTGCTTTTTAAC
>JAOXSG010000603.1 GCA_025800105.1 Cohaesibacter sp.
GTTCTTTCTGATACCTGAAGACAGGTCATCCACGAAACTTACAAGAGACTTCCTACAAAGGAATTACATTAATGATAGTGAGCAATTGCAACAGAGGCTATGGGAATAACTGCTTTATAAACTACAGATGAGAGGGTATGAGTGAAAGAGATAGATGTCACACAGAGAACACATCACGATGCAGCCAACAAAGAAACTAATGGCTTAAAGAATAGAGGGAGGATAGCATCAACGTTTTGAAGAGCAACCATATTAGCAAACAAGCGCATGCAAAAGATTAGAATCATGTTATAAACTGGGAGGATGTGGAAATCCTGTATAACAAAGGGGCGTTGTTCTAACAATGGATGTGATGAGTGTCTGGATCGGAAAATGCAGGAAGGCCAAGAACAGATGACAACAACAACAACACTGGATGTGACGGGTGTGTAAATCAGAAAATGCAGGAAGGCCAAGAACAGATGACAACAACAACAACACTGGATGTGACGGGTGTGTAAATCAGAAGATGAAGGAAGACCAAGCACAGACGACAACAACAACAACA
>JAOXSG010000606.1 GCA_025800105.1 Cohaesibacter sp.
CTTCTCTCCTCGTTCGACCCGGCCCAAAGACAGAGGCATGAAAGAGACACCAGGACCGGGATCGATAAGGGCTGTCAGTCTTATGGGCTGACAGTTTGGTGCTCACCTCTTTGGAACAAGGCGACCATACAGTTAGGAACCATTTAGTACAAAACAAATAATTGTGAAGAATCGTGAAAGCTGTTAGATCTTGAAAAATGGCAAATCAGACATGACCCGCAAAACGCCCAGATCACTAGGACGTAAACTCATAAATCTAGTGCATTTGGCGCTTAAATGGCCCGTTATCGCGCGAAAAAGTGTGAAGGATGGGCTGGTTGCCCATTCAAACACTCTTCTTTGCACCTTGCCGCCCACCAACCCAAGGTGATAACAAAGCGAGAGCGTGGCCATTTAAACGTCCGCAGGATAGGGCTCATTTTTTCTCCCACGTCGTCGCAAGGACTTGAAAATGAACCACATTGTCTGCATCCTTGCTCCTAGTGGAAGAAAAAATGAGCCTCTACCAAATGCATCACATTTATGAGTCTACGTCCTAAGGAGAAATGCCCAAAAATGGCCCGCCCAAGAGAGTTTAAAATGCAAGACGCATTGCATGGTGCAATGGACATTTTCTGGGTACAGGGCTATGCAGCGACCAATCTCCCCGATTTGCTCAAAGCCATGGGGATAACACGCGGCAGTTTCTATAAGGCCTTTGTTGACAAACGCTCTGTCTATCTCGCAGCGCTGGATTTCTACGACCAGAATGTCGTCAGCGGTGCCGTCACATTGCTGCAAAATGCCAACGAACCCACCTTGACCGCAAATTTGATGTTGCTCTTTGGTGGCAGCCAAGAAGAAGAGCCACAGCCCCCTGCCCCAACAGATCCCCAAACGCCGCAAGAGCAGCAAGAGCAGAGCGATCAGGCCCAAACAGACCAGACACAAACAGACCAGATACAACGCGGTTGCTTCATCTGCAACGCCATGATCGAGGTTGCCCCAACCGATTCAGATGTCGCACAGCGCACCAACGCCATGGCCGACCGTCTCTATCGGGCCATTTATCAGCAAATTGACAAGCATCTGCCACACATGACCACAGCCGCCAAAGAAGACAGGGCACAGGCGGTCCTGCATCTTTATTTTGGCGCACAAGCCATGGGCAAAGCAGGCAGACAACCGCATAAATGGCAAAATATGCTGGCCGATATCCTTGCATAATCCGCTTTAAAACAAACAAAAAAAGAGCCGCATAATGCGGCTCAGTTGGGGAATGCAAATCCCGGGAGGAGTGGATTTGCACGCGAAAAATGAAAGCTCAGAGCCGAACAGGACAACGCTCACCACTGATGTTAAGTCCCGTCCGGCTCATAAAGAGCGCTAAAGCATTTCTAGTGAAACACTCTAATGGGTCGTGCCTTCCAGCGTTTTGCTGGTGCTGGAACCAGACCCCTTGATCTCAATTTGCCTTGGCTTTTTGGCTTCTGGCAATTCACGGGTCAAATCCACATGAAGCAAACCATGCTCAAGGCTGGCACCATCCACCCGCATATAGTCGGCCAGCTGGAAGCGGCGTTCAAAGGCGCGGGCGGCAATGCCGCGATGCAAATAATCTTTGTCCCGCTCGTCTTCACCACCCTTCTCACCAACAACGGTTAAGGCATTTTCCTTGACCTCAATTGTCAAATCAGCCTCGGCAAATCCGGCAACGGCCATGCTAATGCGATAGCTGTCATCAGACAGGCGCTCGATATTATAAGGCGGATAAGACGGCGCGCCGCCTTCAATCGAAGACGCGGAATCGAGCATAGAAAACAGCTTGTCAAAGCCAACGGTGGAACGGTAAAGCGGGGTCAAATCAAAATGACGCATAAGAATGTCCTCCTTGTGAGCAACAAATGCGAAAAGGTTCAGTCAAATCCAGCCTCCCAATCAATGGCGAGACCGGCACATATCGAAGCCATTCTGGCCTCCGATGATCTTGATATGGAAACCCACATTTGCCTTTTCAAGACCTGACAAGGCAAGAAAATAGAAGACGGCATCAGCGCACATCTGCCGCTCATTCCGGCCACATTTCGCCCTCATTTGCGCCATGTTGCTAAATTTCAGGTGAACAGCCTTTTCCGCTTTCATTCAGATACACACCGCTAAACTGGACGCATAATCATAAAAACAGGCACCAGCTGTTTCCCAAAAGAACCAAAACCCCTCCGGCAGAGGCACAACAAAAGGAAGAGAGAGATGAAAAAAACACTGATCGCACTATCCATGCTTGTTGCCACCTCTGCCAGCACGGTACCGGCCAATGCCAACAGCTTGAGCTTTGGCTTTCATGGCCCCAATGGCAGCTTCACAATCTCAACCGATGAGCGAGGCAATTTTGCCCCTGTCATCCATGAAAAGCGCAAAGACTGGAAAAAGAAAAAACTGCGCCCGCGTCGCATTGCCCGCATCATACGCCATCATGGATTTTACGATATCCATGACATGAAGATCAAAGGCCGCTTTTATAAAGCCAAAGCCTATGACCATCGTGACCGCTTGGTCAGGCTGAAAATCAACGCCTTCAATGGCAAAATCATCAAAAAGCACATTGTCAAACGCGCCCGCCCCATCCCCTATGAGCATTATGGCTGGAACCATGATTACAGCCCGCCCCGTCAGCCATTCTGGTATTATTGATCCGCAAAGCGAATGAAGAACAAGAGCCGAATATCTGAAACAGATCCGGCCTTTATTGATTTCTTTCGGGGACGCCTGTCAATTTTCCCTTACGGCCAGCCTCACTTGCCGCTAAACTGATAAAAATTGTGGGGCGGATAACGGACATCATCATGCAGCTTGAACAGATCGAGACTTTTCCCGAGCTGGAAGACGGCCAATGCAGCACCATGCTGGCCTTTGATCAAACCCCCATCCGCACGGCCATCTGGCCCGCCACAAGCAATAGTCCCAAAGGCACAATCTGCCTTTTGCAGGGCCGTGCCGAATATATTGAAAAATATTACGAAGTCATAACAGAGCTGCGAGCCAAGGGCTTTGCGGTTGCAACATTGGACTGGCGCGGTCAAGGCGGCTCTGGCCGCTTGCTGGACAATCCTAAAAAAGGCCATATCGGCTCTTTCAAGGATTATGGGCGGGATCTGGAACAATTCATGCAAAAACAGGTTCTGCCAGATTGCCCCCAGCCCTTTTTTGCGCTTGCCCATTCCATGGGAGCTTTGATCCTGCTCAACCAATTGCCACGCCTTAGAACCATGCTGGAGCGGGCCGCACTATCCGCCCCCCTTGTGCAACTGGCACCAGAAAGACGCAAAATTCTAGGCAAGAAAACATCCCAAACAACCATCAGGCGCCTAACCACAATCGCCCGTCTTTTGCTGTTGGGGGAAAGGTTCGCACTGGGTGTCGACAAAACATCCGTGACCGGCCCATGGTCCTTTGACAACAACCCCCTGACATCCGATGGCCCGCGTTATGACCGCAACCGGCTGTTTTTGGAAGCCTTTCCACAAATGGGCATTGCCGGCCCCACCTTTCAATGGGTCAATGAAGCCTGCAAAGCCATGCAAAGACTGCAATCAAGCGACTTTCAGTCAGCGGTCCATACCCCAACCCTGATGATGCCCGTCGGCTTTGACCAGATTGTCAGCTCCAGAGCCACCGCCCAATTGGCAAAAACCATGCGCTGCGGGCACGCCATCACCATTGCAGGCAGCCGCCACGAAATTCTGATGGAAAGAGACATTTATAGAGAACAATTTTGGGCAGCCTTTGACGCATTCATCCCCGGCTCGCCCAAAGAAAGATAACTCAAACGCTGCCTATGCCGCCTTGATCGCCAGCATGTCCAGCACTTGCTCGTGCAACTGCTTGTCGCCACAGGCAACAACCTGCCCACCATCAAAGGCAGAGCCACCCTGCCAATTGGTCACAATGCCCCCAGCCCCTTCAATGATGGGAATAAGCGGCGCAATATCAACGGGCTTAAGCGCCGTTTCAATCACCAGATCCGCCATACCCAGAGCAATCATGCAATAGGCATAACAATCCACCCCATAACGGGCAAGGCGAGCCGCCCCTTCCACCTTGTCATAGGCCGCCCGCTCCTGCGCATCAAACAGAGCTGGCGTGGTGGTAAACAGGGTCGCATCCGACAAATTGGCGCAAGCCCGACTTTGCAAAGGGCTTCTGCCATCTGGCCCGGCATAAAAACTATGATGCCCATCCCCAAAAAACCGCTCAGACGTAAAAGGCTGGCTCATCATACCCATTTGGGTGCCGTCTTTATGACGATAGCCAATCAAAGTGCCCCAAACCGGCAAACCGGAAATGAAAGCCCGCGTCCCGTCAATCGGATCCAGAATCCACAAACCATCGGCATCCAGACGTTCAGAGGCAAATTCTTCGCCCAATATACCATCCTCTGGAAAGGTACCGGCAATCATTTCGCGCATCCGGCGCTCGGCCTCGCGATCAGCCTCTGTCACCGGATCGAAATCATCTTGCTCCTTGTTATCAATCACGATAGAGCGACGAAAAAACGGCAAAACCGTCTCGCCTGCAATATCGGCAAGGGAATGAAAGAAAGATTGATCTGGCTTGACAGTCTCAGACATCATATATCCTGCAATTTGGCATATAGACCATGTCCCAAAAGAGAGCGAAGCCATCTCGAACAGGGACATATTTAAAATCGTAAAGGCTATGCGCGAACTCTAAGTCCTAACTCTTAGACAGTTTTGCAACCAAGAGCAAATGCCTTTGCTCTTATTGCGCTTGAACAGGCCAGGCAAAATGATCAACACGCAAAGATGGCGCCTTCTCTGTTGTGCTGCCTGCTGCCACCTGATCCACCAAAGCAGCATCTGGCAACGAAAGGCTGGTTGCATCAACGGGTGGCTGGCGCACCACAAAAATACCGCGTCGATCCCCCCGGCCCTCTTTCAGGGCAATCTCATCCTCTTTCGATAAAGCATCCGGCAAAGCTGCCTCATCAACGGATTGCGACAAAAGCCGCACAACCAGCTTTTCAACAAAAAAGGCTAGCTTGCGCCGCCCTGCCTCGGTAAAACGGACCCCGGCTTTATGACGCAAATTTTTATCCTGCCCGGACAAATCCGGCCCCCGGCGCACATAGTCGCCATCTTCGTTGGAAAACGCATCCCAGATATCGATAAAGCGCTCATCCCGGCCAGAAAAGCGCGAGCGCATAATGCTGTTCAAATAGCTCAACTGACCCGTCAATTTTGGCCCTCTGACCGGTGGCAAACCAACCCAATAAAGCGGCTTGTCGAGATCCTGAATAACGGCGCGCACAGCATCAATACGCTGGGCATATAAAGCCTGCCATCCCGGCTCCTGAAACTTAATGGCCTCACGGACAATCTCGCCATCTTCATTTTTAACTTCAAAAAATTGCCGCCGGTCATTCAACCCCACCATCACAACAGCAAAATTAAACGGCTTCTTTTCAACAAAAGCTTTGAAATCATTAAACGGATTGCCCTTTGTCTTGCGCATCAAGCCACTTTTTCCAACACTGTGAATGTCAACTTTCACATCCGGTATTTTGGCAAAGGCAGCGCGCAAGCCAAAGGCAATATCTTGTGAAAATTCATCGCCAAAAACAGCAATCACCGCCGCGTCTTCATCCTTTGGCAGCGTTTGCACAGCTTTGGGCGCACTCGCACTGGCTTTCTTCTTTGTTGACTTTTTCTGACCTGCTTTGGAGCCGGACGATTTTTTCTTCTTGTCATTGCCGATGCCAAACAAACGCTGAAAAAAATTCTGCGCAACAACAATCCGCCCAGAAGCATCACCAGACAAAGAAGACTTATCAGACAGGGGAAGCGGGCGCTCAATAGCAACAGGCGCTGCCTGTCCATCAAGAGGAGCAGCCAAAACCGGCACACCGCCAAGGGAACAGAATGCAACACACATCATAAAAGCACGGCCAGCCCGAAAAAGCGGGCTGGATTTGCTCATCAAAGCCATTCTTTAGTCATCCATTTTCAAGTCAATAACGGCGGATTTCACAAAAGCCGCCCAGCGACCATATGCTTCAACCTAACGTGTCCGCAAGGCTTGAAGCAAGGCCCCGGATGCAAATCCGTCTGGCACCAATCCATGCCGTTTTTGCCAATGGCGAATAGCGGCTTTCGACTTTGAGCCCAAACGACCATCAACCCCACCCGTATCATAGCCAGCGCGGTTCAAAAGCCTTTGCACATCTTTGCGCTCCGAGCGGGTCAGCACCTTGTCCGAACGCGGCCAGGATTGCGCAAATGCCCCCCCGCCGCGAATGCGATCCGCCAAATGCCCCACACCCAGCGCATAAGAGGTTGCATTATTATATCGCTTGATCATGGCAAAATTTTTCAAAATCAAAAAGGCAGGCCCTTTATATCCGGCAGGCAAAATCAATTGCGCCTGATCAGATGGCCGGGGAAAGGCCTTGCCCTGCACACGCATCACCCCAAGGCGTTGCCAATCAGCAAGGCTCTTGGTGATTTTGCCATTGGCCAGCTCAAAAGCAAAAGCGCGGGGCAACTGCACCTCATATCCCCAGGTTTTGCCGCTCTGCCAACCGGCCTTGGCCAGCAAATTGGCGCTGGAGGCCAAAGCATCCGCCACCGAATTCCAGATATCACGCCGTCCATCACCGGTAAAATCAACCGCAGTGGCAAGATAAGTCGTTGGAATGAATTGTGTATGGCCCATCGCCCCGGCCCATGACCCCATCATCTGCGAGGGCGACACATCTCCATTTTGCAAAATTTTCAAAGCAGCAAGAAGCTGCGTCTTACCAAATTTGGAGCGCTTGCGGTCGGCATATCCCAGCATGGCAAGAGATTGAATAGTCGGTTTGATCAGCTTTTTATTTTTAAAAATCGCACCATAGGCACTTTCCATGCCCCAAATAGCCAGCAAGATATGTTGATCAACCCCAAAGCGAGCTTCAAGCCGGCGCAGCAAATCCGCATATTTTGCCTTCATCTTGCGGCCATTCTTCATACGGCTAGCACTGGCCGCGCCATCCAAATAAGACCAAATCGGCTTGACAAATTCCGGCTGATTGGTTGCCCGGCGAATAACAGATGGATCAAATTTGGCCCCAGCAAAGGCAGCATTATAAGTCGCCGGCGTAATGCCATTGGCTTTGGCAGTGGGCCAAAAGTCACGCACCCAGCGATCAAAGCCCGCAGCATTTTGCCCATAAGCAACATCAACGCCAAGAGAAACAGCCCCCATGCTGATGCCCATTGCCACAAAGACAGGCGCAATTGCCCGTCTCCATTGGCTTGCCCGGCTCGAACCCGTCAAAATGCCATGCCGCATATCTGCTCCTTGATATCAAAAAAGGCACCCAGCCCTTTATGCCAATCAAATATGGAACAAGTTAGGAAATCATTTACTTTAATACGAATTTTATCGCGCATCTTTCACTTTTCACCCGGATATTGTGCGCGCATAAACAATCTTTATAAAAGTCTTTAACCTTAAGCGACACAATCCCCCATGGTTGCTCACCTTAAAAGGATTGCTCACCTGCAAAGGGGAAAGACGATCTTTCACAAAGGGGCATATGTCGGCTGACTGTCAAAAAATTGATAAATCCCGGCACTAGGAAAAACCCAATCAACACACCCTGATCGTGCTGGTTGGAAGAGATAGGACGGACAATGGCACAACGCATTCGTAAAGCGGTTTTTCCGGTTGCCGGACTTGGAACCCGGTTCTTACCTGCCACCAAAGCCATGCCAAAAGAAATGCTGACGATCGTCGATCGCCCGGTCATTCAATATGTGGTGGATGAAGCCAAAAAAGCCGGCATTGAGCATTTCATCTTTGTCACTGGCCGCAACAAGGCGGTGATTGAAGATCATTTTGATGTGCAGGTCGAGCTGGAACAAACATTGATGCAGCGCGACAAACTGGATGTTCTGGAAGAATTGCGTCAGGATTTGCCAAAAGCAGGCCGCACCAGCTTCACCCGCCAGCAACAGCCCCTTGGCCTTGGCCATGCTGTGTTATGCGCGCGCGATTTGGTGGGCCATGAGCCTTTCGCCCTTTTGCTCCCCGACATGATCATGAAGTCAGACAAGGGCTGTCTGTCCGAAATGATGGAAATTTATCACGAACGGCAGGGCAATATTGTGGCGCTGGAAGAAGTACCCATGAACGAGACACACAAATATGGTGTTGTCAAAAAAGGCCAGCGGCAAAATGGCAGCGTCGAGATTGAAACCATGATCGAAAAGCCAGCCCCCGGCACGGCTCCTTCCAATCTGATCTTGTCCGGGCGCTATATCCTGCAACCGCAAATTTTTGATTATCTGGAAACCCAGACACCGGGCAGTGGCGGCGAAATCCAACTCACTGATGCGATGATCAAACTCAACAACGATCAGGATCAGGAATTTTCAGGGCTGATTTTCAAAGGCACCACATATGATTGTGGCTCCAAGCCGGGCTTTTTGGCCGCCAACATCGCCTATGGTCTGGACCGGCCAGACCTTGCCCCCCAAATCATCGAGGAATTGCGCGAATTGGTCAGCGCTTATGACAGCAAAACGGCACAATAAAGCGTAAAAAACAACAGAGCGGATATGACAAAGCGGGCCAAAAGCCCGCTTTTGTGTGCCAAACATCTCACAAATCTGCTGCCTGACGCGCCCCAAATCGATCGGGGATCAGAGATCACTCAACCAAGCTAACAATATTGCCTGACGGATCAATGAAATGCACCAAAGAGCCACCCCAGAATTGACGCTCTGGTGGCGCAACAAAAGGCACGCCTCTGGCTTTCAGATTTTTATAAACCTCTGGCAAATTATCAACCGCCAAAGACAGGCCGGTAAATCGCCCAATCAGTGAAGATTGCGGCCCTTCCGCCTCTTCCTCTTCAATGATAACCAGCATACCCGGCTCAAACCCGACAGCCCCCTGATCCGAGCGATCCCAAACCATGGGCCATTGCAAATTATTTGCATAGAATTCCCGCGCGACAGCAAGGTCACGTACAAAAATCCGAAATGCGGTTACATGCATGAGCGTCCCTTTGTCCCCGTCCATAACAAGCCATATCAGCAACCCAATGCTGCATCCCAGTGATATGACCTATATTTATTAAGTCTATCCTTAATCAATCAAGGATAATACCGTCACGAGACCATAAAAGCACCTTTGCATGGGCTTGTTCAACACTCATTTGTCGATAATGCTTGAGAATGGCAATACATTGATTGCGAGACAACCGCAACTTCCACGGGCCACAACACAGCAATTCACTCACCAGCCGATCCGAAAAGCGCATTACCTTGAACAAACACAAAACCTGTTCCCAATGCAGGGACGACATCATGCGCGCCAATATTTTATAGGAAATACCGGACATCAAAGCGATGCCGCAAATCACATCTGCAAACTGATCATGCCCCGCATAGCGCAGCAAACTGGTTTCATTAAGGCGAGATTTTTTCTGCAAATCCTGCGCCCGCTTGGCAGACGCCTCAAATTTATAGCGCGCCAAATAAGGATCGCGCGACAAATCCAGTTTCTCAGCCGGAATATGCGTTTCAAGATCACGCATAATCTCGCTCAAATTCAATTCTCTTGCCAAAGGGCTGCCGGGATTTTTCACCAGATGCAACCGTTCTTTCTCGCTCTGGCGTTGCTGCAAGCTCTGGGCAATCTGCACATCATTGGCCGCCAAATGCTGTAAAACCTGCATCCCTTTTGGCGAAATCTGCGCCCGGCCATTGGCCGCCAACTGCATCAAGACAGGGCCATGGGCATAATGGATCAAAAGGTCCGTCACAGCAGCAGACAAATCTTTTCGGCAAGAAATGGCCAACATATGGTCCGCACCGCGCTCATCTGAGACATCCAGCAAATCCTGATCGCTCAAAACAGGCGATTTTCGCAAAACAGGCCCCGCCACCTTGATCACATCAAAGGCAAACCGCCGGATCAAGGCATAAGGTGCCCGTTGCAAGCTCGACAATTTCTCAGACGCATAAGCCCGCCCGGACACATCGACAATATCCGCAAGACGCTGCAAAACCACATCATAGGTATAAAGTTGCTCGTCAGTACAATGCTCTGATGTCAGCGCAAACAAGCTGGAGACATGGCGAACCAATTCATCGCTTTTGCCATGCCCATTCTCATCATTCAACGATTTCAAATCGACCAATTCGGTCTTAAGAGCTGCATACATTATTCTACCTCAGCAATTCGGCCAGACCCACCAGCATTGCAAGACGGGGCAGGACGGAAACTCAAGAACAGAATAATTGTCACATCTGTAGAATTGACTAAACACAGCGCTCAATTTTTATGATAAAACTTTGAAGAGAATGATAAAATTTAGATCAAATTCAAATCAAATTCGACCAAAGGAAAAGCAGATGCCCGTGCGCCCCGGAGAATTGGAACTGGATTCTGACTGCCTGACACAAGATGCCTGGCTCAGTTTCATCGGCCATATCGAAACCCCTTTCCACACCAGAGCAGACTGTCCGCGCAATGGCCGCAAGACAGCAGAAATAGCTTATGTCCGTGTCAAACCAGACTTTTTACCAGCGCTGAAATCTCTGGAAACCTGTAGCCATGTGATTGTTTTTTACTGGATGCATGAGGCCATTCGCACATTGGTGCAGCAATGCCCCAAATTTGCACAAAACAGCCATGGCACCTTTGCCCTGCGCTCTCCCAATCGCCCCAATCCCATTGCAATCTCGGTTGTGGAGCTTCTCGAAGTGCTGCCAGATGGCCTAAAAATTCGCTATATCGATTGCCTCAATGGCACGCCTTTGCTGGATATAAAGCCCTATTTCCACCAAACCGACGCCATCCCCACATCAGAAGTCGGCTGGCATATCTCGGAAGTCAAAGAAGAAGACAGCATCACCTAAGAGCCTGATTTAAAAGTCCTAAGCCATCCCTCTCCCCCCTTCAGACCACCCGTCATGGTACCATCAAAGGCGGTATGAAGGGGGGAGAGGGATGGATATGCGGCCTAAAAGTCTCAGACAGAGACTTTTAAATCGGGCACTAAGACCAAATTTACAAAACCGGCGAGCTTCTTTTAAAAAAGCCGCCGGTTCTAAAGATCAATTAGACATAATCACTGTGTAAGATCGCAGGCAACCCCGTAAGGCGTTGGAACATAGCCATCTGGAATGTCGCTATAAATCTGCTTGGCATAAGCAACCAACTGCGTATTTTCAGCGAAACCAGCCTCAAAAGCCATAAACTGATTTGTGGCTTCTTCATAAAGCGCCTGCACTTGGGGCGTGGTTAGAAATTGCGTAATATCGGTCCCGTTGGTCTTGCTCCAATTTGCATACATATCATCCAGAATGGAAGCGACCTTCACATCGGCCAATTGATGATAAACCCCGCGTGGATACGGGCAGTAACCGCCGGGATCTTGGGACGAATTATACTGCAACCGGCCCAAAGCCCCACCATAAGAGGGATCGGTCTGACCATAAATCGTTGCTTCCAAATTGGTCAGCGTCATCATGCCCGAACACATGGCACAAGGTTGCAAAGTGGTATAAATCTTATAGCCTTGCAGGTGAAACTCACCCTCAGTCGAGGGATTGTTAAGGGCTTCCTGATTCAAATAATTCGTCATCAGGCGCACTTCCCCATGCTGCGTGGAATTATGCGTAGCCCCGACGGAATTGCACGCCCAACAGACAAATTGATTGCTTTCATTAGCCATGACCGAGCCAATATTATACCCAGCCGCACCATCAGAAGGCGAGCTGTCCTGCCAGCGCTTATAAACAACCGCATAGGCCATCAGTGCATAAAACCGGTCCATTTCATCATCAGCGCTACTCGGCTGATAATTGGGAAGATTGGCCGGATCACAATGCGTATTGGCATGGGCCTGACCACCCAACACCCCATCAGAGCCCCCAAACCATGAGAGCATGAATGTCACAATAAAGGCTGCACCAAACAGCCCAAAAGTCCTGAATTGCTTTAAAATCATATCAAAATCCAATCTTTAAAAAATCGCCACAAAACACATGACAAGACATTAACTATAAATTAATAACCACATAAAAACAATTTATACGTGCAAATACAACAAAAACAAAGCCATCAAAGAACTCCCACAAGCAAAAAGCCCCGCTTTCAAACGAAAGCGGGGCTTTTCAATTCACGACAGAAAACAAACCAAAAATTAGCGACTGAATGGCTTATATTTCACGCGCTTTGGGTTCACCGCATCCGGGCCCAAACGACGAATTTTATCGGCTTCATAATCTTCAAAATTGCCTTCAAACCATTCAACATGGCTATCGCCTTCAAAGGCAAGAATATGCGTCGCCAAACGGTCAAGGAACATGCGATCGTGGCTGATGACCACAGCGCAACCGGCAAAATCCTCAAGCGCATCTTCCAACGCGGCCAGCGTCTCGGTATCCAGATCGTTGGTCGGCTCATCGAGCAGCAAAACATTGGCGCCAGATTTCAAAACCTTGGCCAAATGCACCCGGTTGCGCTGACCACCAGACAAAGAACCAACCTTTTGTTGCTGATCGCCACCTTTAAAGTTAAAGGCAGAGCAATAAGCCCGGCTGTTCATTTCCCGTTTGCCCAATTTGATAATGTCATCGCCTTCGGAAATCTCTTCCCAAACGGTTTTGTCACCATCCAGCGCATCGCGGGACTGATCAACATAGCCAAGATGCACTGTCTCGCCCAACCGAATGGAGCCCTGATCGGGCTGTTCATGACCGGTCAACATACGAAAGAGCGTTGATTTACCCACGCCATTGGGACCAATCACCCCGACAATACCACCGGGGGGCAATTTAAACTCCAGATTGTCAATCAACATCCGCTCGCCAAAGCCTTTGGTCAAGCCTTCAACATTGATCACAACATCACCAAGGCGCTCTCCGGGAGGAACAATAATCTGGGCAGTACCTGGCGCACGCTCTTCATTGCGTTTGAGCAATTCATCATAGGCCTTGATACGCGCCTTGGATTTGGCCTGACGGGCCTTCGGGCTGGCCCCCATCCATTCTTTCTCGCGTGCAAGGGCACGTTGGCGGGCAGCCTCTTCGCGGCCCTCTTGCGCCAAACGCTTGGACTTGGCTTCCAGATAAGCAGAATAATTGCCCTCATAAGGAATACCAGACCCACGGTCCAGCTCCAAAATCCAGCCGGTTACATTGTCAAGGAAGTAACGATCGTGGGTAATGATCAGAACAGCGCCTTTAAATTCCCGCAAATGCTTTTCCAGCCAATGCACAGTTTCGGCATCCAGATGGTTGGTTGGCTCATCGAGCAGCAACAAATCTGGCTCGGCCAGCAACAGCTTGCACAAAGCAACCCGGCGTTTTTCACCACCAGACAAAACAGAGACGTCAGAGTCAGAGGGAGGGCAACGCAAAGCATCCATCGCCATTTCGACCTGGCTTTCCAGATCCCAAAGATTTTGGCTGTCGATGATATCCTGAAGCTTGGCCCCTTCTTCGGCCGTCTCATCAGAATAATTCATCATCAACTCGTTATAGCGATCCAGAATGGCCTGCTTCTCCGCAACCCCTTCCATCACATTGCCCATCACATCCTTGGAAGGATCCAGCTCAGGCTCCTGTGGCAAATAGCCGATTTTCGCGCCATCAGCCGCCCAGGCTTCACCGGTAAATTCATTATCCAGCCCCGCCATGATCCGCAGAATGGTCGATTTACCAGCCCCGTTAGGGCCAAGAATGCCGATTTTTGCATCCGGGTAGAAAGACAGATGAACATTGTCCAACACCTTTTTGCCACCGGTATAGGTCTTGGACAGACCATGCATATGATAGATAAACTGTCTTGCCATAAAATTGCCGCCACGTAAGTGAAAGGGGAAATATCCGTTTGGCCCGTTTTATTGAAAGCCAGCCCCCGGTTCAATCCCTTATCGACCAATCACAACAAGCGCGAGGCAAAATTCTGCTCTGTGACGCCCCATCACACACCCAAACAGCCCCAATCAACAGCCACACGCCCTTTTGCTGTCAAAAAATCATTGGCTCGCTGAAAACAGGACGAGCCTAAAAAGGCCTCAAAATCGGCCCCTGCCTTACGAGCCCCCAAAGGGCTGGGATGGGAGGTGCGGATCACCAAATGCCGCGCCTCATCCACATCATTCATCAAAGCATGGCTATGCTTGCCCCAAGAGAGAAAACAAACCGGCTCGCTTTTTTGAGACACCAAATCCAGCACGGCATGGCTAAAGGCTTCCCAGCCCTTTTTCGCATGGCTCCCGGCCTCTCCTTGTCTGACGCTCAAAACAGAATTGAGCATCAGAACACCTTGCGCAGCCCAACAACGCAAATCCCCATGAGCTGGCCTTGTAAAGTCAAAACCCTCAGCCAATTCTTTATAGATATTATTGAGCGAGCGAGGCGGCTTGATAGTGGGTGCCACCGAAAAGGCCAATCCCATAGCATGAGGCACATCCCCTTGCAGCCCCGGATAGGGATCCTGCCCGGTAATCACCACTTTCACCGTCTCAAGTGGTGTCATGCGTAAAGCCGCCAATCTCTGCCCTGCAACCGGCAAAATCTGAGCCTGCTTTTCTTCCTCTGATAAAAAAGCCTGAAGCTCCACCAACCGCGAATGCTGATCGCGCAACGCCTCATACCAAGCCCCGCATTGGGCCAATTCATCCAACAGATCCATGCCAAGCCTGCCCCACTTTAATGGCAAAAATTGATTCTCTTGCTTAACTGCTTCACCCTGAATCAAAAAGAGCACAAAGCCCAATAAGCCACGAAGATTTGTGGCTTTTTCAACAAAGCATAGCAAAAGCATCAACAACAAAATCAAGAGAAAAACTGAATGGTAGGCCCGGAGGGACTTGAACCCCCAACCAGACCGTTATGAGCGGTCGGCTCTAACCAGTTGAGCTACAGGCCCATCCAATTCAGTCTTGTCTCTATACCGAATTAAAAAATCAGGCAAGCCCTAGCACAGCAACAGAGCGGCAATCAGTGGATTGCGCACACAATCGGCCCTGCCAACCACAATAAGCCCCAATACAGCCATAATGGAGGCACACAAACGATCCAAAGCCTATGCGCCACCCTCCCTCTCTTTGGCCATATGCATGTAAGGAGATTTTCATGAAACGCTTTTGCATCACCCTTGCCGCCATTCTGCCGCTGATCAGCACGCCCACACTGGCAGGCAATCATCAGGCCGCCAGCCATCAAGCAGGCACCCTTTCCATCAGCGGCATAGGCAAAGTGGACATGGTGCCGGATCTGGCCATCATCTCTGCCGGGGTGGAATCGCGCGCCAAAACCACCAAAGACGCACTGGCCGACAACAGCCGCAAAATGGCCGCCCTGTTTGCAACTTTGGAAAAAGCAGGCATCGCCAAAAAGGATATGCAAACCAGCAATTTTAACATCTACCCCCAGATGCATTATCCCAACAAAAGCGGCCAAACCCCACCCAAAATCATTGGCTATCATGTCAACAATCAGCTGACTGTCAGAATCCGCGACCTTGCAAAAATCGGCACCGTGCTCACCGCCCTTGTCGATGCAGGGGCCAATAATATGTCTGGCCTGCGCTTTGATGTGGCCGACAAAAAGGCCAAGCTGGAAGAAGCCCGCATAGCCGCTCTAGCAGATGCCAAGGCAAAAGCCAGCCTCTATGCCGCTGAGCTGGGCAGCGAAATCAAGCGTCTGAAATCCCTGTCCGAGACCAGCCGCAGCGCTCCGCGCCCAGTCATGATGCGCGCCGCCGCAATGAAAATGGAAATGGACGCTGCCGTCCCTGTTGCAGAAGGCTCCATGTCTTTCTCCATCACCATCAACACCGTCTGGGAGCTGAACCAGTAAGAAAGCCCCCTTTTTCTGATTCAGATTCAGAACTTTAAGAAGAGACAAAAAACAAAGGCCAATCAATCACTTGACTGGCCTTCTTGATTCAAAAACCAAGCAACTTGACTCTCATTCTCCACACGCACCCTCATCCTATTCCAAAGCCTCACCCGACGGCTTAGCATCATCCTTGCCGTCAGAGTCTTCTTTTGAATCAATCTTCTTCTCTAGCAATTTGGCAACGATTTTGAAAAGAATATCAGTTTTCCCAAATCTAACTGCCATGGTCCCCAAAACCCCCATAGGACCGAAAAAGCTATAAACAAGACTAACTATTGCACCGATGGTCGCAGGCTTCACCATTGACCCGGCACCATCCGCAACACCATCTACAATCTGCGGCCTCAGCTTTTGATAAATGTCCGACCCCAATCGCTTCGCCTCACGGGTAAAAGCATTGTCGAGCGCAGGACGAGCAAGCTTGAAAAGAAAGTTCCCAACAACCAACCCATATTCCGAGATGCGTTTTAGCAGCACCGCTTTGGGGGCTTCTTCTGCAGCAATCTCTTGCACCTTTTCTAAGGCAGCTTTAGCCGATGGATCGATCAGATCCGCCTCACCCTTGGCAACCTCAACAATCTGATCAAGATTGTCTCGTGCCTCCTCAAGGCGATTGGGATCCAGATCCAGCGCCGCAATCTCGGCCTCTAAATCTCGCAACTGCGGATAATATCCTTGCAAGTCTCGCGCTATCTCTGACAGATCAAGCAAGGCCGCCACAGCACCGGGAAATAATTCCAGCTCCCCATTGGCAGCACCATAAGCGGCCGCATCGGCTGCAATGGATCGGGCACGAGAGCGTAAAAGCTGAGGCCGTAAATCCTCCACCCGCTCCGGCAAGATATCCAGCAATCCATCAATGGATTGTTTCACACGGCGATCAGAATTGGAGCCTTCCAATTGCGCTTGCAGCGAGACAGCTTTGCGCCGAACCTCCTCCAAAAAGATTTGCGCCCCTTGCGGATCAGACGCAACATCCGCAGGCGGCAAAGCCGCAAGCCGACCCTCTTGCCAGCCAAAGCGATAAGCCGCAGGCGCTTGCGGCTCAAGATTATCAACGGCCTTGGCGATATCCTGCTCAAACTCAGAAACATCTGAGCCATCTCCACCCAGATCAGATCCAACCTCTTTATCAGATTTATGCTCTAAAATAATCGCCGCAATCTCATCGAAAATTTGCTTGGCGCTGCGATCCTCAGACACTTTCCAAAACTCATTGGGCTGCGTCGCAATCACCAAATCCGCCTCTTTGCCAAAAGCGCTTTTGGGTATAGCTGTAGGGGAATTGGGCAATAGAGCTCGATACCAGTTAGCAATCAACAGACGGCTTGCTCCAAGCTCCCATCTATCTTGCTTCACAAAATCATCAAAAGGCTTACGCACCCAATCAGGAAAATTTGCCAAATACTTTTCATTTCCGCGAACATCTATGAGCCAAAGTGGCTGGTCAATCAAATGCCCAAGTCCTTGATTTTCTATCAACCAAGCACAATCAGCATCGACAGCGGCATCGACGACACTAGAAGCATCGGCAGCATAACGGGCGGCAAAGGCGGAATAAGCGGCAGCACCGAGGACATCTAAGGAATAGTCGGGATCTATGACACGGACGGCATAGGCTGCATCGGCGACGGCATCGGCAGCATTCTTGACGGTATCAGTGTCATAGACATCATGGGCGCCACGGGCAGCACGAGCAGCATACGAAGCATTCTGCTTCATATCATGGGCTGGAAAATAATGCACTGCCCATGATATGAAAATCGAACGAAAGGCCTGCAAGGTCAAAAGTGATCGTTGATCAATATAATCTGGCATATGATCAACAGCCGACCTAGGACCACCATACAAAACAAGAGGGAACACACGTAACGCAGCCCGCACTGCAATCATCTTCCCCCATACAGCCGGCTTATCTCGCAACCATTCCTCAAGCTCATCATTTGATGAAATCTCAAAATCCATAACCGCCGCTCCGCTCTACTCTCGCTCACCGCCAAAGTGACAAGCCCGCTGCAAAAATGCAACCTGAAAGCGCAATCATCCAACGTCACCCAGCCCAAAACACAAAAACCCGGCACGAGGCCGGGTTTTAGAATTTTGTCTTGGATGAGCTGGATCAGTTCTCTAGCTATCAAGGAAGCTGCGCAATTTGCGCGAGCGGCTTGGATGCTTGAGCTTGCGCAGGGCTTTGGCCTCGATCTGGCGAATACGTTCGCGCGTCACCGAGAATTGCTGCCCTACCTCTTCCAGCGTGTGGTCGGTATTCATACCGATGCCAAAGCGCATACGCAGCACGCGCTCCTCACGCGGGGTGAGTGAGGCCAGAACGCGGGTTGTGGTTTCGCGCAGATTGGCCTGAATGGCCGCATCAATCGGCAGAACCGCATTCTTATCCTCAATGAAATCACCCAGATGCGAATCTTCCTCATCCCCGATCGGGGTTTCCAGAGAGATTGGCTCTTTGGCAATTTTCAGCACCTTGCGCACTTTCTCAAGCGGCATTTGAAGCTTTTCTGACAATTCTTCCGGCGTTGGTTCGCGGCCAATCTCATGCAACATCTGGCGCGATGTCCGCACAATCTTGTTGATCGTCTCAATCATATGCACCGGAATACGAATGGTGCGCGCCTGATCGGCAATCGAGCGGGTAATGGCCTGACGAATCCACCATGTGGCATAAGTCGAGAATTTATAGCCCCGGCGATATTCAAATTTATCAACCGCCTTCATCAAACCGATATTGCCTTCCTGAATAAGATCAAGGAATTGCAAACCCCGGTTGGTATATTTCTTGGCAATGGAAATCACCAAGCGCAAATTGGCTTCGACCATTTCCTTCTTGGCTTGACGCGCTTCGCGCTCGCCCTTCTGCACAGAAGAAACAATGCGACGAAATTCGCCAATCTCAAGGCCAGTCTCGGTTGCCAGCATCTGAATATCTTCGCGCAAGTCATCAATGCGCTCTGCCTCATGGGCAATGAAGTCTTTCCAGCCACGGCCCGGCAATTGCGCCACGCGCTCATTCCAGATGGTATCCAGCTCATGCCCCTGATAATTTTTCAAAAAGTCAGAGCGGTTGACGCCATAAGCCTCTGCCAGACGCAACAAACGCCCTTCACGGCCCACCAACTGCTTGTTGATGTCATAAAGCTGAGACACCAGCGCCTCAATACGATTTTGGTTCAGCGACAGGCTCTTGACCTCAACGATGATATCTTCCTTGAGCTTGTCATGGCGCTTTTCCTGCGAAGGCGACAGGCCCTTGCTGAGCATCCGGTTTTCAACCAGCTGATCCTGCAAGCGACGCAGCTTTTTATAATCCTCGGCAATCTGATCAAAGATAGCCAGCACTTTGGGCTTTAGCTCGCCCTCCATCGCGGCCAGCGACATGTTATTGTCCATGTCATCATCTTCGTCATCATCCTCATCAGAGGAGCCTTCCTCACCTTCGCTTTTTTCCTCAGAAGGTTTGGAAGCAACAGCAGCAACAGGCGCAGCAGGAGACCCGCTCTGGGATGCCTCTGCGGCCTCACCATCACCATCGCTGTCATCCTCGTCCTCGTCTTCCTCATCTTCATTGCCCGGCCCGGCATAGGTCGCTTCCAGATCGATGATGTCGCGCAGCAAAATATTGCCTTCGATCAATTCATCACGCCAAATGATAATGGCCTGAAAGGTCAAAGGGCTTTCGCACAAACCGGCAATCATCGCCTCGCGCCCGGCCTCAATCCGCTTGGCAATGGCAATCTCGCCCTCGCGCGACAACAGCTCAACAGAGCCCATCTCGCGCAAATACATGCGCACCGGATCATCGGTGCGGTCCGTTGGCTCTTTGCCGCCCGATGTCTTGGCAACGGCGGTCGAGCCTTTAACCTCGGCAACGGCGGTCGAACCAGAGGCGGCATTTTCGCTATCTTCTGCCTCTTCCGATTCAATCACATTGATGCCCATGTCAGACAGCATGGACATGGTATCTTCAATCTGTTCCGAAGAGACCTCATCTGAAGGCAAAACTTCATTCAGCTCATCATAGGTCACATAGCCGCGCTTCTTGGCGGTCTTGATCATTTGCTTGACAGCAGAAGCCGTCAAATCAAGCAAGGGCGCGTCTCCCCCTTCGCTCGATTGGCTATTGTCGTCGTTCTGTGTTGCCTTCGTAACCATTCCTGTCTCCACGAATGCGTCCCTCTGCATTCGTCCGCTGAAGGTTTTCCATGCCAGCCCATTCCAAGGCTTTGCACAGCTTTGTCAGGATTCTCAGACCAGTTTTACCAAAGGGGATCTTAAACGCCCCTTAACCGTGCGAAATCGCCCCCCGACCAATGGCCTGAAGAACGCATCTATCCACAAAAGGATACACGGCCAGAAATCAACAAATCTCCGGTTTCCTGATCCAATACAAGTATGAGGCAGCAATCAATCATTTCTCGCCATATTGACAAATTGGCGCCTTGGTCTGCCGAACACTGATATTTAGCGCAGTGATTCGATTCGGCAACCCCTAATTCCAGAAAATCCGCCTGATTCGATGTTTTTTCGAATCATTTTCAAGGATTTAGCTAAGAAAACAGAGTTTCAGCCTCAGCCGTCGCTCTTTTGCGCCAGCTCCGCCAGACAATCAGCAAGGCTGGCCTGTATGCCTGCACTTTTCATCTTGCCATATTCATCGGTCAATTCCTGATCATCGCGGGCATTTTCTTCGCGCCGGCGATGCACTTCTTGCGTTAAGGCCTGAATGCGCTCAAAGGCTTTTTCGCTGGCGTCTTGATCAGACAAGGCAAGCGCGGTCTCTTGCTCCAGATCAGACTGAATGTCGCGCACTTCCAAAACCGATAGCCAATAAGACAACAACCGCTCCAAAAATACCCGGCCCGGCGAATAGGCCAATTGCGGCACTTTGGGGCGACCGGCCAACCGCCAGCCCCCCGGCTGCACAACCCGACCCTCAGCATCGAGTATCGCCTTACCATGCAAATCATCCAGCAATGGCCCCAGATCCCCCGGCGCTCTGGCATAAATGTCTGAATAATGCCCGATATCCTGATCCAAGATCAGATGCGCCAAAACCTGCTTGAATTGCTCCAATCCCGGTTTTTGAAAAGACAGAGCCAAAATCTGCTCGGCAAAATTTTCAAAGAGCGCAGGCATATGCACGCAAAGGCCGAGAATATTTTCCTCATATTCGGTAAACTGCCCGGCAACCGGCAAGCGCGAAATCGCACCGGATGCCGCCAACGCAGACGCCCCAGCGCCGCCTTTGCCACCCCCCATACCGGCGCGCGCTCCACCAGCCCCACCACCAGCAAAGCTCTGCTCGCGCTGTTGGCGCGCCTGCTGCCAAAAATGACTGGACAGCGCAGATTTAAAGCTCATCTGATATTGCCGGGCAACCCGCTCATCCTGAATGGTGCGCAGCAAATCCTCAATGCGCTTTTCAAGCGCGGCTTTGCGCTCTGGCGTATCGCTCGGCCCAGCCGCCAGCTCACGCTGCCAAACAACATCAGACAAGGGCAAAGCCTTGCCCAGCAATTCCACAAAAGCCGACGCCCCGCCTTTGCTAACCACATCATCGGGGTCCTGCCCCTCTGGCATGAAAGCAAATTGAAAGGAAAAACCGGCTTTGAGCTGTGGCAAAATCCGCTCAATCGCCCGATTGGCCGCTGCCCGCCCGGCCCTGTCCCCATCAAAACAGATATAAGGCTCTGGGGCCAATTTCCAAAGTTGCGCAATCTGCGTCTCAGTAAAGGCCGTCCCCAATGAGGCCACCGCATAGCCAATGCCTGCCTGATGCAAGGCAATCACATCCATATAGCCCTCGGTGACAATTGCCGCCTTTGCCTCATAAGCCGCTTGCCGCGCCCGCTTGGCATTGAACAACATATAGCCCTTGTGAAACAGCTTGGTCTCTGGCGAGTTGAGATATTTGGGCTTGCCGTCTGGGTCCAAACTACGCCCACCAAAGGCCACCACCCTGCCCCGCTCATCCTCAATGGGAATCATCAAACGATTGCGAAACCGATCATAAGTCGGGCGGCCATTATCGGGTTTGATGATCAACCCCGTCGCCAGCATATCCGCTTCACTCACCCCACGCTGCAACAGATAGCTTTTCAAATGATCGCGGCTATTGACAGAAAAGCCAAAGCGAAAGGTCGAGAGCGTCTCTGCACTCAAACCGCGCTTTTGCGCATAAAGCCGGGCCTCGCGCCCAAGATCAGAGGAAAATTGCAACTGAAAATATTTGGTTGCCATCTCCATTACATCATAGAGCGAGGCTTTTTCCTGCTCGCGCTTGCGGGCCTGCGGATCGGGCGATGGCAGGGCAATCCCGGCCTCTCCCGCCAGCCTCTCAACCGCTTCGGGAAAGGATAACCCTTCCGTCTCCATCAAAAATTTAAAAATATCGCCATGCTTGCCAGACGAAAAGCAATGATAAAACTGCTTTTGATCATTCACCGTAAAGCTCGGCGTCTTTTCTTTGTTAAAGGGCGACAGGCCCATATATTCCCGCCCATGGCGGCGCAGCTTGACCTTGCGCCCCACAACGTCAGAAACAGAGATCCGATCTCTTATATCATCCAGCAAACTTGGCGGAAATTTCAT
>JAOXSG010000057.1 GCA_025800105.1 Cohaesibacter sp.
TTTCGCCTCACCTTGGATGGGTACAAGAATGACAAGTACCCGCGATACTCACTGAAGGATGATGACACCATCTACCAGACAATTGTCAACTGGATCAACTTGCAGTTTTGCCCACCATCCCGACAACTTCAAGATATCAACGTGAACCCTACACCAGACAAGACGTTACAGACACCCTCTACTACATCCATTCCGTCGTTACAACAGACCAGTGGTCAACGAGATCAACACCTTTCGGCGCCAGTTTTCATTCGTCTAAGATCCACTCGATTCACAAGATGTCACCACAGGTCAACAACACGTTCACACTTCCGTCGCTGACTCACGACACAAAGATCAGACGCGATCTGCCATCATAGCTGGGGCTAAGCTTTCACCCCTCGGAGTGGCTGGGGCTAAGCCAAGGACCCCGAACTAGATTGGTGGTTGAGGTTGTTTTTGTGTTTGTGTTTGTTTGTGTCTTGGACAATAATTGTCAACTGGGAACAATCATGGACTTCTTCGCGCTGAAAAGACGTCTATTTACTACCGAAATGGCAAGAGGC
>JAOXSG010000058.1 GCA_025800105.1 Cohaesibacter sp.
GAAGTCACTTTTGTGGGTATAGTCTATATCTTTTTGTTTTGTTTTCAGACAGCACGGAAGACTCGAATTATGAGCAGAAAGGAATGCAATGTCTTCGATCTTTGCTTTTCTGAGGTGGCACCTTGTGACCATTCCTTGGGACTTTGCATGAACTGTGGCCCATTTATGCGGGCCGGGGCATGCGAGCATTGCTATGCTTCATTCGTGCATCACGGCATGATTGACCCAACGTCGCCAGCCCGGAAAGATCCTTCGCGTTTCTCGCGGCGGGCTCGCCGGAAGCAGCAGGAGAAGCTGAAGGCTGAGAGAAGAGCGGTCACACCCAGTAAGCGGCCAAGCCGCCAAGCTGGTGCAACTTGCAGTTCAGATGTCCCCAGTCCAAGCGCTGCAACACCTGTTAGCTGGGCAAAGGACATGGCCCGTGAACAAGCCAAGTGGGATTTTTTCGAAACACAGCGTCAAAGACGCGCAGCACGTTCCAATCCGTGTTAGATGAGCAGTGTCACAACAACGATCTCGGGTCAGTTTCACGTCTACCGCTGCAGCATGGCAGCCAGGATGACTCCTTTTCAGTAAGCAAATTTGAATTTAGGTAGGATTGTCTTTTATCGGGACCAAGTTTTCTGTAGCATGTTCCTTTTCATGATGATAAGTTTGTCGGTGTTTTTAAATTTGTTGTTTTAAAAGACATGTGGACGGAGGGAGTTCATTCACGTCGATTCCCAATGTTTCAAAGAGCTGAGCCCACGGCCAAGAGCTCGAGCGTCCTGGCGGTGTGTGTGGCGAGGGCCTCCTCACCGTTTCCTCCAACAGAGCGGATTCAGACGAAGCGACGAAGCAAAAGTAGAGGCCACGCTGGAAGAGTCCAGTCCAAGTGAAGTTGTCTGACCGAATTGTTTGACCTATTGTTTGAACTGTTGTTTCCAAGAGCTTGCAAACGTAACATTCAGACATATTCCGGAAAAGCCAAATAGCCACCCATGTGATATCCGTTTTCACATATTGTGACAATAAAGATCTCGCTGTGTACGGGGCACATGTCAAACCCATCACTTTGCCAGATTGTTTTCCATCCAGGGACCGGGGGATGTCAGCACCATAGACCCAAAAGCCAAAAAGCCTCAACATAAAACCCGAAACCTTAAACCATAAAACCTTCAAACCTTGAAATAGTGAAAAACCCTGTGGGATTCTTTACACTGAGGTCAGGTAGGGTCGCAGATGACCCCTGGTAACCTGAATCATTGAAAGCATGGGCTGCAGAGGGGGGGAAAATTTTGATAAAAGGAATGTTTTTGATAAAAGGAATGTTGTAGTTGAAAGCATGGGCTGCAGAGGGGGGGAAAATTTTGATAAAAGGAAGTCAGGTACCTGAATCATTGAAAGCAACCCCAGTTCCCCCCCAGGTA
>JAOXSG010000637.1 GCA_025800105.1 Cohaesibacter sp.
ACCCAAACGATCCCAGATGTTCCTAGCGTTTAAGGCCAGCGCCCAGTTTTCCCGAGGTTTCTGGAGTGGACAATACTAGAATCATGTCGGGGAATTCAGATACTTTCCAAACCCGCTCCTCAAGAGTCGCACCGCTTGCTCCAATCGACGATTTTCCTCACTTGTTCCACCTTTACCATCTTTTTCTTTATCAGTCACATGCACATTTGCGTTGCCAGGTTTCCTCAGTCTTCCTCACCGTTCTCTATTTTAAGAAAAGTAACAATTATTCACCGACAATGAGGGGAATAATTGTTTGTATTTACCACACCGGCCGGCCCCAAATAATTATTTTGCTTTCTGCAAATGAGCGACATTCGTTCAAAACAAAGCAGGAAGCCATTTTGTTTTGCTCGGAGGTCGATAGCACAAATTATCCAGACTTTAGGCCATGTTACACGGAGCAATTTCTCTTGCAACTCGTCTCACAACGATGACGACAGAAAAACATTGCAAGTTGCGGAGGGGATGTCACACGTTCGCAATATTTTTTCGCAACTTGCAACGCCCCCGGTGGATATTATTTACAACTCCTTCTCCGCCAGCTTGAAATCTCCTGCGAGCAAAGACGGGGTCTGATTGCCTAATTTTCACAAAGTTGCCTTGCAGGTTTCGATGGACATGTCACGAACAGGATATTTCTACTTTTCTTGCAACTCGCAACGCAACATTTGGTTGCCGTTGCAGGTTGCAAAACTGGGGTGTTACACGTGAAATCTTTCTTGCAACTTGTCTCGCAACAAAAAGTTGCAAGAAAAATTGCCTCGTGTAACATGGCCTTTAGAGCTGGATTAAATTGCACCTAGTCCTCGCTTGCTTTGCTTGCAAAGAGGAAACAAGACTTGGTTACAGC
>JAOXSG010000638.1 GCA_025800105.1 Cohaesibacter sp.
GGCTTGGAATGCTCGATTGACGACCACACAGAATTCTATGTTGAAGTCAGTGTTCAGAACATTGTTTAATAAAGAAGTAGGGGCTGCTCGAACGATGGGTGGGTGATAGATGTCTAATGCTGTCATGCTGTAATTGTCGACGATGACTCCAACGTCGATTGGATGGATGCGATTGTACGCTCGTAAACTCCATTTCATCAAGCCAAGTATTTCCGAAATCATTCTGGTTGTACTTTCATGTTCGAAGTGGAACTGTTGAAAAATGAAATAACAGAGAGGAGTCAACCGTGTATGATTGTTGTTACTGTGAAATTGTTGATTCGAATTGGTTCGATTATTACATTATGGATCTCGCACGCATGAATTATCAAGGTGAACATCCTGGAGGGCATGAGGGACCTGACCATTGCTTTGATTATGTTGTAGATGTCTTGTATGTCTCCGTTGTGGGTTAAGGAGAACTGTATTCGCAGTGGAGGTGAACCGAGGTGAATCGTTTCGTCGTAGGTTGTGTGTCTTTGCAGATGATATAGGACTGCTTGAGCAAGTCGTCTCGAAATGGGAATTTCAG
>JAOXSG010000060.1 GCA_025800105.1 Cohaesibacter sp.
TCCTAGAAAAATAATCTAGCACTGGCCACAGAAAAAATCCACAGCCAAAAATCTCAGAACTTTGTTTCCTAGAAAAATATTCAAGCACTGGCCCCAGAAAGAAAACACTGCCAAAAACCTCAGAAATCTGTTTCCTAGAAAGTTTCTGGCCCCACAAAGAAAACACTGACAAAAAGCTGAGAAATATGTTCCCTAGAAAAATATTCTAGCACTGGCCCCAGAAAAAAAACACTGCCAAAAGCTCAGAGCCGCATCCAGCATAGCTGTGTGGAAGACGGACACAGGGAAAGGCTGGACAAGGGAGCGGGGGGGGGTCAGGACGGGAGATTAAAAATCCATGCCATGGGTTCATCGGGGATCACATATTCTGCAGAGGGTTGTCGTTTTTTTTTGGTTTTGAGCCATAATTTGATGATCTGATGCACCATCTAATTTCACTATTTCAGTCCATATAGTACTAAGATGTAACGCCCTTGTGCTCAACACATGCACCACTAGATGGTGCGAAATTTTATGGTTGATTTTTGGGTCAACACAGAAACATCTAGATGATGCACTTGTACATCGGGATCCATACACCTTCTTGCTCGTTCATGTCCAAAAAAGCAATTTCCGCTCG
>JAOXSG010000651.1 GCA_025800105.1 Cohaesibacter sp.
AGGGGGTCCTCTCGCCACACGGCAGTCACGGGGGGGGGTGCCCCTCCCGGACGAACCTGGCTTCGCCTGGCGAGGGGACCCCCCTAACGGGGGGGGGTCCCCTCGCCAAGGAATTTTTAAGAGCGTTAAGTTTTTATAGTAAATTTAAGTTTCATGACTTCCAAAATGAGTTTGCGTAAATTGCGTCGTCGAAGCTTAATATTAATTTAATTTATACATTTTTAATTTAATGCTATTTTATTATTTTACAAGGTATGATTTTTTTAATTTAATAGTCCATGTTTTTTTCTTGTCTTGTCACATTTGTGCCAGGTGACATTGAATCGAACCGATGACATCGATGGAGCATTGACCACGGAGTTGAAAACAGTGAGTGAGTGACAGCTGCCGCCTTCAACTTCATGTCACGGAATCTTTCATTCAAAGAAATTACCAACAAAGTAAATTCTAACCAAATTTCATGAGAGTTTCAATTTACAGATGTTTCAGTTTTGGATGTTTGGGAAGGCAGCCTGCTACAAATTTCAACTACCTAGCCTTTGGCTTTTAAGGGGTGAAAAAGCCAGTGACGCTCCTGAAGTCTTCTCACGGGACGCTGATCATGCCGGGTGATCACTACAGCAAGTGGAAGCTGAACAAGTCGGAGCAGAAGAAGGTGGACGACGATGAGAAAGATCTCATTAAACAGCTTGTCGGGGCAGGAAAGACCCAACAGGAAGCTGAGGACCAAGCGAGCAAAGCAAAGGACTTGCAGACGAAGGCGTTTTGGGCGGAACTTGAATTGTTTTATTTAATGTTTGTGTTTTTTTGGATATATCGTGATTTAATTGGTTTTATACTTTATAAAATGGTTATCGTCAATGCTAGGCTTTGATGATAGGCATTGTCATAGTCATTGTGCAAGCCAGACAGGCCTTGAAAGAGGCAAAGATGCAAAGAAGTCAAGCTAAGAAGGCTGGCAGTGGTCCTCCTGCTGCTGCAGGAGCCGCTGTGGGGGCAAAGGCGGCTTTGACTGATCTCCACATGCCGACTGATGCCCAGAAGAACCAGGGCTACTATGAAGCGCTGATGCAAGCCATCAACACCATCTTACATCACCCGAAGTTTGCAGACATCCGGGTTGCCGAACCACTGGCAATCAAAGGTGGAGTCGGAGCTGCGTCGGGAGTGCAGGCCATCGGTTAATTATTTGAGTCATGAATAAATTGTGGTTAACACAGTGAATGTTAATAATAAGTATGATTAGATTTTGTGATGGGTGGTGACATCTTTAATTTAGGTCGACAAAAAATTATTCAACATGTCATTTGGATTCAAGCCGTTGTTGCGTTGTTGTATTGAAAGTCATGTCAACGGTCAGAGTTCCACTGACTTGACTGTTAAGGTTTAAGTGTTATTTAATTGGAGGGCTGATATTATAATATTATATAATAATAATAGTAATAAGTGTTCAACTTTGCGACCAGGCGGTGTTCTGCTCGGCTGACGCGGCGATTGCATTGGGAAAAGAGGGCTGCTACAGGTCCTCATTCAACTTGTTTTGGTTGGACGCCTTCGGAAGCCCGACTCCGACGGTCCCTCTTTCAAAGAAGAGGATCGAGGAGTTGGGCACATTTGCATTCCCTGGTTACAAGCCAGTGCATTTGGCCGACAGCTTCTGTGTGGGTGTGACAGCCCCTGACGTTGACCTTAACGCTTCGAAGGGCAGTTGGCCCCCTGTGTCCCCAGAAGAGATGCATCACTGCGTGCTGTTCACTCTGGCGGCTGCAATCGATTCGGGCGAGGCCGGAGTCAAGGTTTAATGGGTTACAGTTGGGTCTTTTAAAACGTTTTGTCATTCAAATTATATAATTAGTTTGCGTTCTAATCTGTGTCAGGTTGGCGATGATATTTTGGACCAATGGCGCACCATGATTTTGTCTTGTCCGGTCATGATCATTCTCATGGAGGGCGGCCCTGACCAACTTTATTGGCAAGCTTTCAAAAAGCGTCAGCAAGTGGTTGCAAACTATGAGGCCTGTCGCCGAACCGCAAGGCAACTAGCCTATGAGGTTGCGGCTCTCAAAGCAAAGAAGGAAGCCGAGACTGGTGATTTATTGTCAGTCAAAGAGTTGAGTGATATGTTCGCCCTGCACCAGAGCGACATGGCCGGTGCAAGCAAACGGACAGACATGGCCGATGGCTTTGTGAAGGATTGCATCTTTGTGTTCGAGAAAATGCTATCTGATCCAGTGTGCAACTCTTGCTTAGACATCTTGGAAGAGAAGTTTGGCCTGTCATCCCCGTTGAATTCACTTCAGAAAATGAGAGTGATAATTGAGAAGTCGGAATCCACTCCAACCAGGTGGGGCCACAGGATGATATTTTTAAATGGTTAAAGTAAAAATTCGAACATTTTCTAGGTCTGAGCGCATGTCAGTTTAACTAGTCGTCGTCAGGCAATGGGTCATGGAAGTGATCACGGACATGGTGCTGAATGGACAGATCGACCGGGAAACTATCAGCAAGGCCTACCTGCAGGGAAGTGGAACGAATGCGTCATTGGTCGAACTGTTGAAGCTCAAGCTCCAAACAGTCAAGCATTTCCTTCAGGCCCAGGGGTGTGTGAAAAAGAAGTTTGTTGTTCACCGATTGAAATTTAAGTAAGGCTTTTTGGTTTTGTTTATTTTTGGCTTTCGGCTTAATTATTCGCTTTGGCTTCCCGTGCTGTTACAGGTTGAGATGCCACGTAGCCAGTTCCATGTACCTGACTTGAAGCTGATCGAGGAAAAAATTTTGACCGTTAAGGATTACCGGGCCTACGTCACTCCTATGAAATCTGGTAGCAGCCAGGCTGACAACAAATGGATGGGCACCCTCAAATGTAGCAGTATGGCTTGCATGAAGCTGGTGGAGGACATCCTCTACACAACAACTTTGAACGGCCCCATGATCGCTTTGCTGCGGAAAGGCAAGGGAGCGAGCCCATTGGAACTGTTGGAGATTGAAACATTCAGCCTCCGTTGGAAGGCGGCAGTTGCTGCGAAGGACAATGAGATTGCAGCTGAACGAGCTCTTGATTCCAAACAAAAGGACCAGGAGATGGAGGAGGAGAAGGATGAGTGTCAGAAGATTGCCCTTGGCTCAGTTCAAGCTGAACCTTCAAAGTACCAAAGGGGGAGCCCGCAGCGCCTGGCCGGCAATTAATTTAATGACTTACAGTTTGTACATTGCTCCGAGTGATTAAAGTTTGTGTTTGTGTATTTTTTGGGGGGGTAACTTAAAACTTGGCTATCTTATTTGCTTTGTTTCAACCGGTCTCTTTGATATTCGTTGTTATGCATTGTTTGAGGCACTACACTGCGACGGCTGCTCAACAAGTGCAGATCTACGTTTCGCTTGCTGCCGAGCCTGCAACTTTGGGAGGTGTTGCTCGGGTGATTGAAGAGAGCCAGTTGTCTGGCAAGTACCAGGGTGTTCAAGGTAAGTCCTGCATCATGATACATTTTGACGTGCAGCTTTTCGCCGAAGCCGCGAAGCGACCTGACAGAAGATCACCTGCTCTCACTTCTGCCCTTCTCAAAAAGTTAATCCACGGGGCGATCAAGGGAAGGGGTGCCTCCCCCAACTCAAAGGTGGGTCCGGACCACTATGACAAACCGTTGGATGGAGATTTCATTTTTTTGAATGATGGAGGTCGCAACGTGGCAGACATACTGATGTCCCCTTTCAAAACGAAGGACGCCAAAGGTGCAGCTCTCGCTCACTATTTGGATGTCTCTGAGATCACCCTTTGCTTGAGTCAGGACAGCTTGCCATTGCTGTGACCACCCTTGAAACATATTATTTCTGGTAATGGGTTTAGAATTGGGTTTAATTGTTACAGGTTCTTGTCATGTCAGTCAGGAGTCCGTTGAGGCTAAAAGAAAGCTCAATCGTGGAATGACCAACCAGATTCAACGGTGGCACGTTGTATCAACAGAGTCTATGTCGTCGTGGCTTCCAGAGAGAAAGCACACAAAGTACCCTGGGACGAACCGTGGCAACTGCATTGGATGGATTGGATGGGGAAGCCAGGCAGATGAATGGACAATGACTTATGGACAGAAGACATTTGGCAATTGAAATCTATAAGAAACGATTTTGCTGTTTCTTTCTTTGAGTAATTTTGTCATTGATCATTGATTCATCTCACGGTTCCATTATGTTTAAATCACTTGTCATCGGTGTCTTTTTTCATCTTTTTTCGTCCATCGGCAACAAAAAGGAAAGAAATGTATGGGGCCAAGATGATGGGCGGTGCAGATCCTGACGATGGCAAGGAGGAGGAACGAAGTGACGAGAGCTTCGAACCAACGTTCTACCATCACTTGCCTGAACCACTGTACTCAGATGCCCTTGGGGCATATGAGATCCGAGGTTGCCTGGATTTAACTCCAGGTTGTGGAGATCTAGCACGATCACGTTTGCTCCGAAGGGTGCCGTACCTTGGACTGGGTATGTCTGACCTGCGCTGCTCTTTGCTCAAATCTCAGCTGGTAGACTATGTGAAGATGCTGATGAGGCCTGAAGGGTCCACCTTTTACAGCCCTGAGTGGGCTGCTGCTGCTTCAGAGGCCAAGGGCGACGAGAAGGATAAGAAGCGCCCTGCTGACGCCAATGCCAAGCCTGATCCCGTCAAGCCTCCCAAGAAGCCTAAGGCGGCTAAGAAGACCAAGAAAGATAAGAAAGACGATGAAGAGTTGGTCGAAGACACGGATTCTGCTTCTGAGTGAGTGGATCTGCTTAGAGGACCATTGAATTGGCCGATTTGAGTTGCTGCTCCCATGTATCTTATTAACTTGCTG
>JAOXSG010000652.1 GCA_025800105.1 Cohaesibacter sp.
ATCGATGAGCCTTGTCGCACGGGAGCCATGTTGCAAAATTATGGCGTCTGGAAAATCAGGAATCCGGAATAGGAATGGGAGCCGGTATGGAAACAGGAACAGGAATCGGAACGGGAACGGAATAGAAAATGGCACCGGAACCAGAAAATTGTCTTAAAGAAAATGCCCGACATATTGCTCAAAACATAAATCAACGAATACGGGGCTTGTGGAACGAAAACAGCAATCATATCGCGAGATCAGAGCCGTACGGGCAGAACAAGTCAGTGTAATATATCGACTCCATTAAATAACTACATTTTTTTTTCAATATTCGACTGACATATTTCTTTAATATTCGACTGAACTTGTTTTAAGGCTAAATCGTAAATTAAAACTGACTGCGAGATCAAAAACAATGCTATGCATTTTGCATACTTCAATACGCAACAATTTTCTCTTTTTATCTGTCGGTAAATCAGTACCACTTGCAGGGGTGGCGAATGGTTATTAAAAAAATACGGGTCTCGCAATCGCCGAGCCAAGCTTTCAAATGTTTTACACGTTAATGGTTAACCAGGCAAAAATAC
>JAOXSG010000658.1 GCA_025800105.1 Cohaesibacter sp.
AGTTGTTCTGGGGAGAGGGGTGTGTTAGGCAGAAGAAATGTCTTGCATTTACATTGGCATTCAGCAGTGTGTAAATATGATAGGAGAAAGGGGAAACTAGGGCAATCCACGGTATCCCCAACTATTAATAAAGACGAAGAAAGTGTGACTGCCCGATTGCCACATCGTAGTCGTAACATTGGAGAAGGAGGAGACCCCCGGAGGGCTGAAAGAAGCGAATGGCGTCCTTTCTTAACAAAATCGTGAGAGGAGAAAATTGGGAGATCTGTCACAGGACCAGTGATGGGTTCAACCTGGTAGCAGGAGTGAGAGAGTACTAAAAAGCCAGCGGTGGATAAAGACTGAAGTAAAAGTTCGGCGGCAGGAAGCCAAGATAGTCCAACACCCCCAGTAGCATTATCATCCATGTAGCCCTTGTTTATAGTAATATCTGGAATCCGATTGACATGGTGGTACCAGGGATCCATGGCAACGCAGAAGAGGAGAACACTGAAGGATCTCCC
>JAOXSG010000064.1 GCA_025800105.1 Cohaesibacter sp.
CTCATACTCATACTCATCCCCATCCCCATCCCCATCCCCATCCCCATCCCCATCCTCATCCTCATCCTCATCCTCATTCTCATCCTCATCCTCATCCTCATCGTCATCCTCATCCCCATCCTCATCCTCATCCTCATCCTCATCCTCATCCTCATCATGATCCGCATCCTCATCTGCAAGCAACTGATCAGTTTTGTGGAAAATGACACCCTATTGTAGACCAAAAATCTCTGATTACAATACCCTATCCCAGACTAGACTTCCTGAAAACCATGCCTTCACAGTGGCACATACCTCTATAGTTCATATATGGGAATACTTCCCCCTCCCCTGGTATAGGAGCATCTTTTGTAGGAGCGATAATAAAAGAAGATTGAAAATTTTGAGACCGCTGTTGCATAAGCAATTTTCAAACTTTCGACGCCTCGTGAAATCTCGCGCTTAATCAACCGTGGTCTCAAAATTAGCAGTCTTACTAATTTCATCAAGCTCTTTTCATTTCCGGCAACCAATATGTACTAAAACTTATTTTTATGATTGACATGGTCACGATCGTCACGTGACCCCGTCCTGCAAAGAGCCTATTAGTCATGTATTTAGCACACTTTTGATAACTGAAAACCAGCAAAAAGCCCCGCAATGACATAGTCTCTTTACAAAAATCTCAAATTTATTCTCTTTTATTATAGTACAGACAGGATTACCATCCAGGACTATGACATAGGATACGTGACAGGAATGGAGATAAAACGTGGCAGTGGAGGGTTCGGTCCAGACTGGAAACTTGACTATGTAAGTGAGGCCCTTGCATACGGCCAGCCCCTCTGAAATTTGAATTAACCAATCAGCGTTAAGTTGGAGGCAGAAACTGTAC
>JAOXSG010000664.1 GCA_025800105.1 Cohaesibacter sp.
AGCAAGTTTTATGCCTTTGGGTTGCCGATGCAGGACATAATTTCTTTGTTTGAGGCGAGGCCGGAATGGTGCGCTGGGGGAGATGGTAAGGGTCAATTTGCCCGAGGCTGGATGGCGAGGGACGCGTGGAAGTGGGATAAAATGGACAAAATCCAGGAGGCGTTCGGCTCAGTCGGCTGACAGAGCTGCACGCCTTGTTCCTTCTTTCCTTCTTCTGTCGGGGCACCAGCGGCAAGCAACTCAAAACACCATAAAAATGCAAAAGGCGGCTGGGGGAGATGGCAAGGGTCAATTTTGTCGCTTTGTCATTAATTCGAATTTGATCGCGGCCATTATGATCGACCACTTTTTCGACATCCTGTGACGATGCCGCTTTGGCATCGAATGTGAAAATTCACAGCGGCACTTCAGGTCGTTAGAACCAAGCAAACTCGACGATTTTTGGCACTGATCTTCGGACATTATGTGGCTTTCATTTGCCCGAGGCTGGATGGCGAGGAACGCGTGGAAGTGGGATAAAATGGGCAAAATCCAGGAGGCGTTCGGCTCGGTCAGCTGACAGAGCTGCATGCCTTGTT
>JAOXSG010000067.1 GCA_025800105.1 Cohaesibacter sp.
GAACGCATTAGATAGGCCCTCCATCACAACGGATTGTGGGGCAAACGTAAGTGCAAGTGTGGAATTGAAAAATTTATGGGATTGGAATAAATGCGCATGCCACATGTTACATCTCGCAGTCAATGCCGGTTTGAATGCTGCAAAAATTGATGTACGCCTACACCCATTGTACAAATTGTGCCGCCGATTGAGTCGCTCATCTGTGGCATGGAAAAAATTCAAAAAGAGGCAGCAGGAGGTTGTGGGCGGTGTGCATCCCGAGTCTGAGGGTGAAGGGAAGAGGGAATGTGAAGGAAATGCAGATGCGGCAGATAGAGGTGCTTTGAGGTTGCATGCGCCTGTAAGGCACGATGGAATAGTGTGTTTGATTGCATCAACAGAGCCTTGGAGTTGAAGGACGCCATCACAAGGTTCTCAGAGAATGACATGGAATTGGATGGCCGGATTGACGGTGAAGACGATGAAAATACGTCAGATGGGGAAGCTGGCAGAGCCGTTGAAGAAATGGTGCGCACAACACATTCCCATTCTTTGTTGTTCCTTTATATTTAAAATATATATATTGCTAAGGTCTGTGTATTTGTGGTATTTGCAGTCCTACACATTGCCGGAG
>JAOXSG010000727.1 GCA_025800105.1 Cohaesibacter sp.
GCGATTATCTACGGTTTATGAAAAAAGGGAAAAAATCTGTTGTGTAAATGTTTGATTTTTTCCATCTTTTTTTACCCACGCGCATTCGAATTGCACTCTTACTTTTACTTTTTTTTTTTTTTGCAGTTCTGACATAAATAACTCGTTATCTGACATGAATAACTCGTTATCTGTCAGTTTTTTTAAATAAATCTGTTGGGTAGAAGAGTTTCGCGCGAACGTGCTTAAAAATCGGGGGTTCGCGGTGGCCGATAAGAAGGGCCAGTCCCCGGCCGCGCGCTTCTTCCCAGCTCCCGCGCGCTTTATTCCCCTCTCCCCATTCTCCAGCCTACCGGAAAGACGAAAGAGACCTCTGCGAAGGAGAGAACCTCCCCCAAGAGAATTTTGAACTCTTGAACAAGCTCTTTCCATCATTCTACACCAGATATTTTTTCGCGTTCATTTTTCTTTCAGTTTCAACGGGGTCATCTTTCACACTGGCCAGATAGTTCGACTTTACTGGGAAATGTTAAACATATGTCTCAACGCTGTTTTCCTCCGCTGCACTGCGTTTTGAGTCATTTAAATTTTCATTATTTATGTTCAAATGTTTTTCAAACTTAATTTTAATTTACGGAAATAACCAAAGTAGGCATTTAATATATTTTTACAGACCCATTAGGGGTGGGTTCATGGGCACCACCTTTCAGTACGCCCCTGAGGCCGGTTGC
>JAOXSG010000743.1 GCA_025800105.1 Cohaesibacter sp.
CAAAGAGCATGCTTATAGTCAGGATGGTGGTTTGGCTGTTTTGTTTGGCAATATCGCCAAGGATGGCTGCATTGTGAAAACGGCTGGTGTGGATGAGAGCATTTTGAAATTCTCTGGTCCTGCCCGTATTTTTGAAAGTCAGGATAGTGCGGTTAAGGGCATTACCGGCGGCAAAATTGTGTCAGGGGATGTTGTGTTGATCCGCTATGAAGGGCCGCGCGGTGGTCCGGGTATGCAGGAAATGCTCTATCCAACTTCCTTCCTGAAAGCCATTGGCCTTGGCAAGGAATGCGCCCTGATTACTGATGGGCGTTTTTCTGGTGGCACATCTGGTCTGTCTATCGGCCATGTCTCGCCGGAAGCTGCTTCTGGTGGGGCCATTGCTTTGGTGGAAGAGGGCGATATGGTTCATATCGATATTCCAAACCGCACCATTGATATTGATGTTTCCGATGAGGTGTTGGAGCAACGTCGTGCGGCGATGAATGCCAAGGGACGCGATGGCTGGAAACCGCTGGAGCATCGCACTCGTATTGTGTCGCGTTCGCTGGAGGCTTTTGGTTTGATGGCAACCTCTGCTGACAAAGGTGCGGTGCGCGATTTGACCGGCTTGGTTCGCATAGAAGATTAATACCAACGGCCACTATTGTCCGGGAAAGCCGAAGGCGCAAATGGAGAAAAATCAACTCGCTTTGAATTTTCCCGGACGGTAGAGCATATTTTTCGAAAAGTGTGTGCGGTTTTCGGACAAAAACATGCTTAGAAACAAATGCTCTAGTGGCCTTTGGTATAAGATTTCACATCAGCATTCTCTTGATGAAAATCCGGTCCTTTTGTGAGGGCCGGATTTTTGTTGGTTATGGTTTATTTATTTTTGAGGAATTCCTCAAAACTGACCTGCTTGTC
>JAOXSG010000775.1 GCA_025800105.1 Cohaesibacter sp.
GGAAAAAATAAAACGGAAAGAAAAGGGAATAAAAAATGAATGAAAAAGTGGACTAAAGAGCTGCACGCGAATGAATGAAAAAGGCGCCAAAATCTTGCGGATGCGTCACACTGTCGCGCAGTGTTCTTCGCAAAGCTGAATGAAACTGTTCAAACTGCTCTGATGAGAAGAAAAGAGAACATTTTTCGGAGAATTTTCACTCATAATCGGTTCTGAAAATAATATGGTATATGTTTGCTGGTTCCTCTTAAGAATTGTTCTAATTGTGGATTCAGTGTATTGGTTGTGGATTGGAGGTAGCAAGCAGTTTGCATCGTGGATTGATGTGCGAGTTTCTGATGTCGTTTATCGAACTGGAGAAATGATTTATTCAGCTGAACATCTTCATGAATCTCAGAACAAGATTACTGAGGATATAAACGAGAAAAACAAACCGAATCATGCTGCATGGATTGAAATCAGTTTTTGAATGCGTGGTACAAAAAAATTTGTTCTTCACCGGCCGGTGAGAAAAGTGGAAAACTGGAGTACAGTATGTGGCCCAGTTTCCGGCCAGGTCCAGTTTC
>JAOXSG010000787.1 GCA_025800105.1 Cohaesibacter sp.
GGTTAACGCTAACCTAGGGTTAAAAGTTAACCAAGGTTTCTGTTTCTCTTGTTAAAAAGCGTTTCCACTGCTAATTTTACGTTACAGTTTGAAAGCAGCCAAAGTTAAAACGAAGCACAAAACGCGTTTACAAAACTCTGCATCGTTAAGCTGTAAAGCGGAGTTTAAAATTGATGTTAACCGTGGGTTAGCTTAACCCGGCTTTGAACAACCCGGCCCTCTAGTGTTGATGCTGTGTGCAGTAATACCAAGGAGGCGTTTAACTGCTCGTGTAATCCGGGATATCAGGGACACGGACGCAAATGCACAGGTACTATGATGAGATGGGATGTGCTGCGCGAAAGTAGAATGCAACTGGCTAATGCTGCAGCAATAAAATCATGGGGCGTTCAACAACACCTTTAATCCGGGATATCGAGAAAACAAAAATGCACAGGTGAACTTTTTCAGGATAATATTAGAAAGGTGGGGAATAGATATAAGTCACTAATTAACTACCGTAGAATCCCGGTTATAACCCCCCCCCCCCCCC
>JAOXSG010000800.1 GCA_025800105.1 Cohaesibacter sp.
TGGATGATGATCTTGATCTGGACAAACTGGCCGACGTGGCCTGTTTTTCTCGCTGCCATTTCCATCGTATCTATCGCGGTATGATGGAAGAAACAGTCATCCAGACAGTGCGCCGATTGCGCCTGCATCGGGCATCGGGTGAGTTGATCCGCTCAAACAGCGATATTGCGCACATTGCCAAACAGGCGGGATATGGCAGTCTGGAAGCCTTTAGCCGTGCTTTCAAAGCCTCTTATGGCGTCGCGCCTGGCTCTTATCGGTCAACATATCAGAAAATTTTATCCTTGCAGATTCCAATCAAGGAGATGAAAGAGATGTTCACCGTTGACATCAAAACACTCGACCCTATCAAACTGGCTTGCGTGGATCATCAAGGCGATTATATGCAAGTTGGAAAAGCCTTTGATAAGGTTGGTATGTGGGCCGCTAAACACAATCTGTTGAACGAACAGACCAAATCCATTGGCATTTATTATGATGACCCTTCAGCGGTTGAGCAGGAAAAGCTGCGCTCTGCTGCCGGAT
This sequence comes from Cohaesibacter sp., assembly GCA_025800105.1. GTDB lineage: Bacteria > Pseudomonadota > Alphaproteobacteria > Rhizobiales > Cohaesibacteraceae > Cohaesibacter. Next base: position 526 of record JAOXSG010000800.1, read on the forward strand.
TTGTTGTCGATC
>JAOXSG010000806.1 GCA_025800105.1 Cohaesibacter sp.
GACGGTGCCGAAATGGCTCGCCGATACCGATTCAGCGTTGTCATCACAAAGCTGATCGAGGCCCTCTACCGGAGAGGTCATGATCTTGATGGGGAATTCGCAAGGTTGGTCAAGGTGGTGAACAAAGCAGCCGACAAAGAGGAGGCAAGACTCGTCGGCAATACTGACACAATGCTTGCGACCGGAAGGGTTGAGAACGCCATGGAAGAAGCCATCAGAATTGCCTTTGGGGCCAACAGCTACAGTTTTGTTAGCACAAATCGTCCCCCAAGACATTATGCATTCGACATGGAAGACTTCCAATCATACGTCCTATCCAAATCTAAGGGAGGAAATGTACGCGGAGAAATGCTGCATGTCCTTCACTACTACAATCTCATCACGGTTCCTGGAATGATCGAAAAGGCCAGAGACATGGCGGAAACCCATGCAGAAAATCCAGTGAGATTGAAGTTTGTCGCTGGTACGGCACTCGCCGACAGACCAGGAGTGAACAACCTGATGCCAATTGAGATGAATGTCATCGAAGAGGCAGGTGATGAGAAGATGGAAGGGGAACAGGACGCACAAATGGA
>JAOXSG010000808.1 GCA_025800105.1 Cohaesibacter sp.
GAGAAACTCGACTGTCTCTCCAAATGGTGGGAGAGAAACTCTCCACTCACGACCTCTGTGTCTAGAGTAAGGTGTCTTACCATCCTTCATATCTCCAGACCTGTGAAACAAATTGCGCAAAGTTCCTGCATGTTCAACCAACCATGTCAGGAGTACACTGTCATCTCCAACTTTCGTACCATACGAGGTCTCCAAAGCGCTTCGAAGTGTTCTGGACTGACCCTCGATGGTCTGCACTGCTCTCTCAATTTCTCCTTTGCTTTCTGAAACTCCTACAGGGATTTTCTCCAAAATCAACTGACCTTGGAATCCATTCTTAGCTGCTTCTACAACCGCTTGCAATGCAGGTTCTGGATCATACCTTACAATCATCTTTGGGTATCCCAGTTTCCTCAAATCATTCAAAAGACAATTGGATCCAACTGGACCTTTCTGAACTCCTTTGTAAGGTAACACATGTGCAAAAACCATTTTCGTCCATCTGTCTCGAACCACGGGAACAGGTGAATGTTTTGATTGAGTATCTTCGGCGATAACAGTGTCATCTTTCGAATTCATAAAACAA
>JAOXSG010000080.1 GCA_025800105.1 Cohaesibacter sp.
AAACAATGGGCTGGGGAACGCTGGCTATCTTTCTGAATCTCTGAAAGTCAAGGCAAATCAAGTGCACATCATCAGTTTCGAGGCGGCTGCTCTTTCTGCAGAATGGTCGCCCGCAACCCAGGTTGCAATGTGTCCATTTGCGGCCGGAGGTTTGCATGGCCTGAATACAGGAACCAAGTGGAAGAGCGCATCCTTGGGCGTTGGATCCTACAAAGGACTTGCTCACAACAACAAAACGAGCAAGGTCACATGGTCTTTTAACCCCGACAGATCTGACTGGCCAAACTTGCAGGAAATGAACCTTGTAGCAACCTTTATTTGGCCTTAATGCAGCTTCTGCGCCAACTAGGAGCTGTCCAGCATGCTAGACAGAAGATCTCGGTACATCGGTTGATGTGTCGCTGCAGGAGCTGCTAGATCTCACACGAGCAAAGTGAGAACTTGGACCTGTCATCTTCTAAAGAGAGACGAAAATGAGCTCTGGCGAACTTCCACTGACAGAATCCATTCGCCTGGATTTGGTGAAAGTTGTACGAGCCGCGTAGTTTCGATAGGGAATGCAGCTTGAACAAATGGTAAACTTCCAAATATGTCATCTCCAGCTGCTCAAATTCAAGCTGGTATGAGGGCTGTAATCTACGGCTACTTTTCCCTTCAGTTAGGATAGCCACGTCTTCCAAACAACAACCCCGAGAGCTCTTCTGTGTCAACACGGTCTCAATGTAAAATCTTTGATTGAATCTGTTCTGAATGCCCCATGCTGCACCCCATCGATGTTGCTTCTGCCTCAAGCCCTGCAAAAAGACTCCAAGTTCAAAGGATTCC
>JAOXSG010000813.1 GCA_025800105.1 Cohaesibacter sp.
GCCAGTGAATCAGTTGCTCAGCTGTCTAAAGAGTTAGCGGTGAAAGAAAAAGAGCTGGCTGTGGCGTCCGAAAAGGCTGAGCTGGTAAGGATGTTAACTTTCCCCGAAGAGGCGTAGATTGTATATAGGCGATTTTTGACATATTTGAGTCAATTTAGGCGTCGATTTAGCGAGCTAACCTATCTTATCGTCGTATTGTGGCCGTTAGGTATTGAAAGAGGTTACAGTAAGTAGTAAGGGTAGTTGGAAAAGCACAGCACAATAAATTCTGGGGTGTGATTGGTGGAGAGCGTGAAAGTGTCGGCCATGTTGGATTTGGGTGTTTTGTGATTGGTCGAGAGCGTGGGAAAAGGAAGCCATTTTTGCCCAAATATGGGTGCTGTCAATCATGCCCATATTTGGGCAAAGGAGCCGGAAGCGGAAGTCAAAAGAGCGGAAGCGGAAGTAAAAATGTCAAAATGTGTTTTTAATGGAAAATCTGCCTGAGCGAGGTTTACAAGCGGGAACGTGGGCCCGGACCGAGTGTCACGGCGGGCGTCCCTATTTTTTTTTGTGTCACACATACAATCAAGCAAACAATGTCACGGTGGTCCTGCTTGCCATCCATGGGCCCATTTTTCCTGCCATCCTTGGTAGAATCGGATCCTTGATGGAGGCGGAAAGGAGAAGCGGAGGAGCACTGGTTGTTGTTGCGATGCTTCGATGGCCAAGAAGAAGTCAGTGACGTTCCAGGAGTGGGGGCTGGGTGGGATCTGAGCGGGAGGTGATTTCGGTTTGGTCAAGATGGTAGATTCGATT
>JAOXSG010000831.1 GCA_025800105.1 Cohaesibacter sp.
CAAATGCCAATGTGCCGTCCTTGAGTTGCAGACGCTCGACATTGGTAAAGGTATCTGTTCCCTGCCCGCCTCCTGTGACAGTCACGACTTTACCATTCACAGAGGTATTGAGCTGATTTTGAGAGGCAGCAATGACAACAACATCCAAACCATCTTTGCCATCATAGATATCATTGCCGGTTGTTGCGTTAAAGCTATCGCGCCCACTGGTGCCAGATGTTTGTTGTTGGCCTGCTTGAGCAAAAGCATCCAGTTTCACATTTTCACTACCGACTGTGACCTGCCTTGTGATGGGGCCATTGAGTGCGCCACCTGAAAAGGTAACGCTATATGTGCCTGCTTTGATGGCAAGGCTATAGCCGCCTGCATCCCAGCTTGATGTTGTGAAAGTGCCTGCTGCCCCTGTCGCCGTAATGGTGACTGAACCCAAGCCTTCCCCGATGTCGTAAAATTGATCTTTGTCCTTGTCATCAATCACCACACCGGTCAGATATGTGCGACCACCATCCGCAAAATTTTGCGTTAGCATGGAACTGAAATTAAAAGTCGTACCGCTTGAATTGGTATATGATCCGGTTTCTTGCCCGATTCCAATTTCAGAAAAGCGGTCATTCATTAAATTGGTTCTGTGCCCAGAGGATTTGAACAGACCATTATGGTGGCTTTCAATGGTCTGGGTGTTAAAGCCAAATGTATCGCCTGTGCTGGCGCGCAAGGAAATGTTCTCGCCAATCACCCAGCCAGAGCCAGCTTCTGCTGCCCAA
>JAOXSG010000839.1 GCA_025800105.1 Cohaesibacter sp.
GGGGGGGGGGGGGGGGGGGGGGGGTTCGGAATCCATCCTTATTCAAAATGCTCTTCGAGGGAGCTTATGTTGTGTCACAATGCAGTTTGGAGTAAAGGCCACTGTCGCACGGATTTAGTGGATTAGTTTTTAGCTTGGTCTAGGGATAATAGTATGATGTGTAATCCGTCAAAATGTAAGGAACTTATTTCTAGCAAGAAAGGTTTTAGCCAGGACATTGCGCTGGTGAACAACATTCCGCAATGCAGGAAGCTGCCTATTTTAGGTGTCAGGGTTTTAGCAAGCAATGTTCTTCCAAAAACAGTTAAAATCTCGCGAGAGCCAAATGTTGAGCTTAATATCCATTTTCTGTATCTTTATAGTGAAGTTGCTGTGATAACTCTGGACAGGGATGAAGAATGGGTAAGTTCAAGTAGACTACTTAAGATTAAAATGGAGCCTCACTAGATTCAACATACAAGGATCCGTGACGAAAATCGTGACTTCAGAAAGTCGGGAAAGCCCCTAATGAAAACAGGCCGGGGCATGCCTCCCATGATGTAATG
>JAOXSG010000855.1 GCA_025800105.1 Cohaesibacter sp.
GACAAGACATTGTTCCAAGAGCAATCGAGGAGAGAACAACAAGAGCGAACTACGGAACAGTTGTCTCAGCGGATGCAGACAGAAGTGGAGTCTACGCGATAGCAGGCAGTTGATGCAACTCAATTGGCAATTCAAGCGCAATCTGTGGCGCAATTTGCTTCGACAACAATGTCAGCGTATGAGACAAGATTGGGTGAGATACAGCATACAGTGGATCAGCTCCATCAATTGGTAATCAATGAACGAAAAAACAGCATGAAAATGGAAAGCCAATTGTCTACAGCACAAGACAAGATTGGTGCTGCAGAAAGGCGTACCAAGTTGCTAGAGCAGAAAAATGAAAATCTGCAAAAAGAATTGGATAGTTGGAATGAGGATACCACACCAGAATATACTACAAATGTGCAATCTGTTGCCAGTGGTAGTGGACTTCCTTATTTTGGCATGCCTGTATCTCAACCCTATGTTGCAATGTCAGCACCTGTTTCCATGCCAGTGATTGGTGGACCCCAAGTGAGTCCTATTCCCATGAGTGGTCCCACATTGGGCCCCACACCATTTGGGGGTCCACAGGGCAATTGTCGTGTCTCGTTTGGTTTCATATTTGATGCGTTGTCAGGACAAGGTGGAAATGGCGATAATGATGGCACTGGTGGAACTCTTGGATCCAGAACTGTACCAGGACAACCGCAGGG
>JAOXSG010000867.1 GCA_025800105.1 Cohaesibacter sp.
ACCATGCTTCAAACTGCCTGCCTTTGAAATCGTCTTTCGATTTCCGCTTCAGCTTTTGGGCAATGGCATTCAGAATCATAGATAGATCTCCTGTAATAGGAGAAGCTTTTTGTCCCATAAGTCTCAAATCCTCGTTAACAAGCAAACTTTGCGACAAGCCCGTAAATGCGCATTTAGCTGGTTGTTTACACTCTCTCTCTTTTCATTCTCCTGCTTCGACTATTTCCCTTCTATTGCTACCCTTGAACTTTGGCATAGTTGCGTGTCCTGGGGCTGAGATGCCTTGTTGGAGGATGACTGTTGGGATTGTCATGAGGATGATTTTGAGATCGAGGGTGAATGACTGGTTTTTGACATACCAGAGATCGAGCTCGAAGCGCTGTTCCCATGAGATGGCGTTGCGGCCATTGATCTGTGCCCATCCGGTGAGGCCCGGCTTGACATCATGGCGGTGCAGCTGATGATCGTTGCAAAGGGCGATGAACTTTGCGTCTTGCGGACGAGGGCCTACGATGGACATTTTTCCGGTGAGGATTGTCCAGAGGCTCGGAAGCTCGTCGATTGAGGTGGCGCGAAGGAAGCGGCCGAATGCTGTGAGGCGCTCTTCGTCGGTCAGGAGATGGCCATCTGCACAACGGGCCTCGCGCATGGAGCGGAATTTGATGATCTCCAGAGGCTGATTTTGATAACCAATGCGTTTTTGGCGGAACAGAATGGGACTACCCAGATTGAAGTAGACCAGAATGGCAGTGACCAACAGCAATGGAGACAGCAAGATCAAAGCCGCACTACTCAATGTAATATCAAACAATCTTTTCATAACACCTGTCACCAAAATATGATGATATCCCTTTGTGTTAGGGGCGCTTTGCGTTTTTATTTGTGGCGCGCGCCTCGTTTAAATGACTTCCAAAATGGCCCGCACCTGATGATGCGGTGATTATCTCAAACGTTAAAAATGCCTTATATTTTTGGTTGTATTAAACTCAGTATTATTAAGGAGTCAAGTGCAAGATGCGTGACACATCCATTTGTGTCATAGATGGTTATTTTATTTAATATATTGAATTTGCTTTGTTATTTTATAGAATACACGTTAGAGATACGTGTTTCTGTGTAAATCTATGGTTAATTTCAGAATTCAAAGATATGTAAGATGGTTGTAACAACTAAGATGCATGACGAGGCAAGGCCTCATGGCAAAAACAAAAGTGGGACCCATATTCGGCGGGCAGGACAGTGGGGCATCTACAGCGCATTGATCTTGGGCTTGCTGATGTTCGGCGCCGTCCATGATTTGCCCAAGCTGCTTGTCGCCTTTGTTATCACCATCACCTTGATGATTGCTTCCTGGGCACCCATCAAACGCGGGAGCCTGAACCATCTTGCCAAACAGAGCTGGATATTGCTCGGCATTCTGGTTGCTTATGTTTTGCTGCAATCCTGGTTCTTTGCAGGCAACCCGCTGGCCCATTCAATCTGGCAAACAGCCGGTGAGCTGATATATTTCGAGGGCGGGGCTATTTCTGTCGAGCCGTCTCTGTCTCGCTGGGGGCTTTTCTCACTCATCCCCCCCTTTTTGCTTTTCATTGCCATATTGCATGCGTTTCAGGGGGATGACGAAGCCTGGAAGTTGATGAGCTTTTTAGGCGGCTTATCTTTGGTCTTCATCCTTTATGGCATCATACAGGCACGGATTTTTCCCGACCATATTCTGATCCGTGAACTGGAACGCCCGGACCGTAGCTTTCATGGCACGCTGATAAACCGCAATAATGCAGCGACACTTGTCGCGCTTTCCAGCCTGATCTTTCTGGCCCTCATCATCCATAAGGCAAAAGGCATTCCGCTGCTCAAATTCCCAAAGGTGGTTTTCTTTCCATCACGACTGCCAGTGAAGCGCCGGGCTCCTCTTATCATTTGGTCTTTGGGGCTTCTCTTGAGCTTCATTGCTCTGTTCATGACCCAATCTCGCGGTGGCCTTGGCGCAACAGTGATCGCATGGGGGGGTCTGTTGCCGCCTCTTTTGGCGCGCGCCTTGTCGCAATCCAGCCAAGGACAAACAG
>JAOXSG010000869.1 GCA_025800105.1 Cohaesibacter sp.
CATACGGTCTCAAGCCGATTATTATGACCCGGATGAGCCTGAATTTGTCTCGCTGATTTATGGGATGCGCCGCGCCATGCAGCCTTTGGCGGATGCTGATTTATCAAAACGGCCCCCCCGTATTCTTATTCGGGCCAGCGAATTGCATTTTACCGATCAATTGGCCAATAAAACCCGCCTGTTGGACAATGTTGCCTTTTCCTATCAGCCCAAAGGCGATGATGATAATGACTGGCGTATTGATTTTGCTGTCGACGGCAAAAAGGGCCGTATTGCTTTCGCCATGGCTGAATATAAGCTGGAAGAAGAAACAGACGGGATTGCTGGGAAATCGATCGAGTTTCGCTTTGCTGATGTCTCGCTGGCTGATATCTGGCCACGCTTTGCAGAAAAAGCCCGTCGTTTCAAATTCAATTCTCCTTTTTATGGCGCAGCGCGCATGGATTTTGATGGTCGCGATAGTCTGATTGACATGCGGGTGGCGCTGGATGTTGGCGCGGGTCGACTTGATTTTGGCGACAATGACAGCGCCTTACTTGATGAGGCGAGTTTTCGTTTGGACTGGGAGCCAGATGATCGCGTCTTGGCCCTAAAATTTGGCCAAGTGTTGTTTGGTGAGACGGGCGGTCAGTTTAAAGGGGTTGCTGTCTGGCCAGAAGAACAGTCTGGTGACGTCAAGATGGTCATTGAAGCACAGGACCTTGTTCTGGATGCCCGCGATAATCCAAACTCCGCCAAAACTCTCAATGAATTGGTACTACATGCGCGTGTGGGACGCCAAAGCGGCATTATGCATATTGACCGCTTTTCAGCGCTTGCTGAGGAAGGCAAGCTTGATGGCGCAGGATCGATTGCGCTTGTCGATGATGTTTTGACCGCAGGCATGACTTTTCAGGTCTCTCCCATGCCCTATGATTTGTTGAGTCAGATGTGGCCTGTCAATATTGCCGGGGCAGCCCGGCGCTGGGTTTTGCAAAATGTCCAGTCAGGGCGTACAACT
>JAOXSG010000895.1 GCA_025800105.1 Cohaesibacter sp.
AACTGTTAGCAATCAACGAAACCTAAAAGATTCGCAGAAAACTGTTGATTTCCAAGAACTTTGTATCCGCTACGTTTTCAAGTATAAAAATACAAGCGATATTATAAAAGGAAAAGTATGGCGAAAAGCGGAAAACCGCACTACCGACCCTGGAAAAATACCTTTTGTCTGGAACTCGTCATAGAAATCAACTTTGTTCACTGCGATTTTCAATCCATCGAAGCCAAACTTTGAAACAGTTAACGACATTTCTTGAGAGTTTATATCCACTGCGTTTCAACAGCGTGTTTCTCCTATAATTTTCATATTTCCTGGCCGCGGAAAAAGTGATATTTCCTTAAAATTGAGCCGAAAAAACAGCCTGTAAAGCCATGATTTCGATCATTCCTTCTCTAAGACATTGGCCATGTTTGCTTCAACCTGCTTGGTAGCCAATCCTTTTAGTTACCAGTCTTTTTGCCGGAAATGGCTTCTAAATTTAAAAATAGAGGGAGAACGGGCGAAAGAGCCGACTCTCTCGGGTTTTTGTGCCGCGAAAATACAAAATAAACGCGACAAGGAAGACCATTTCACTGGAAAAATAAAAAAAATCTTTATGAACAAGCAGTCTAAATCTAAATAAACCGTAAAAATCTGCC
>JAOXSG010000916.1 GCA_025800105.1 Cohaesibacter sp.
GTATTTGAATCTGGGTGTCAAGGACAATAAGCCTGTATTGGTGAAGAATCTGGTCGAGAAACTCATGAGTGAGATCGGGCATGTGACGGAATCTGCATCTGCTTCTTCTGGCAGTTCTGCCCTGAGTTCCAAGTATATGAGCCAAGTGCGTGCCGAGCTACGACGACAGGCTCCTGAGACACGAGAAGCGTGGTTGAAAGCTGAAATGGATTCCATGAATCACAAGACTTCTCATCTGGGCAAACCTTCAGTGAAGGATTGCTGCAAGTATTTGAATCTGGGTGTCAGTGACACTAAGCCTGTATTGGTGAGGAATTTGGTCGAGAAACTCATGAGTGAGATCGGGCATGTGACGGAATCTGCATCTGGTTCTTCTGGCAGTTTGGGACGTCTGCAGACCTGCTTCATCGGCGAAAGAAAAAAGATTAACAGCTGCGGACCTGCTCCCGAAATGATTTCCTGGATGTGATCGCATGATGTTGTCCTGCAGGTACCCGGCAGACACCTTATGAAGATGAAACAAACGCGGCAGGTAAAAAAAAAGGCGAGCGTGGTCTGGCATCAAGCTTTGTGTGTGATGTGTGTTGTTGC
>JAOXSG010000974.1 GCA_025800105.1 Cohaesibacter sp.
GTGTTTGAGAGATCACAACAGGGTCGTAAGTCTTTTCTGACTGCGACATCAGCCGAGGAGGAGAAGCAGGATCAGTGTCAAGTTGCCGTGGAAGTAGAGAGATCACAGCAGGGTCGTAAGTCTTTTCTGACTGCGACGTCAGCCGAGGAGGAGCAGCAGGATCAGTGTCAAGTTGCCGTGGAAGTGGATGTTTTTGCTCAACACGCATTAGCCCCGGATGAAGACTTTCTGCGTGTGTTTCCAACAGCAACAAGCATGGCATATGTGAAGGATGCAGCAGGGCATCGAAAAGTTTCTGTGCTCACATCTGCTGAGAAAAAGTTGTTGCAAGATCTGGACGTTTTGTTGCAGCAAAAAGATTGGCACCCTTGTCAAATAGGAACGGGTGTGAAAAAAGTTCTGATGACAAATAACTGTCAGCTGGTTCGGCGCATGCGGCGCAAGTACTACCGTAAGTTGACTGAGAAATGTAATATGCACGATAGACACAGTGGCGTTGGAGTCGAAGTTCCACCGGTGTTTGTGGAAATGCCGACAGCAGGGGATGCAGAGGAGACCCGAATCGCAAGCAATCATGAAGTCAGCGAAATCGTGGTTGGGACTTTAAATTTGCACATGCAGCCCTTGCGTTCTGATGTTCGCCAGATGATTTCGGAACATGATGCATTTTGCTTGCAGGAAGTGACACCAGGAACCTTACCAGCTATACTCGCAGCAGGGCGTGACTTAGGATATGATGTGGCGAGTCCCGTACAGCGTGGTCACACTACGTTGGAAGGCTTCGACGTTTGCATGCTTTTGCGGAACGCAACTCTGAAACGTGTACGTGTTGGCATCGTGCCATTGAGCGCGGCCGGCATTCGACATATGTTGCATGTTCAAGTTCAAGTCAAAAAGAATGGTGCGTATTTGGCGCTGGCCACCGCGCATTGCACGGCAAGCAAAGAGGAGAGACCGCAGAGGTCCGCAGAGATGGAGGTGATCTGGGGAGCTTTAGAAGCTTTAACTGTAGATGGTTGTGTTTTTGCTGGGGATACCAACATGCATGCTGATGAGGGCATTCCGGAACAATATAAAGAGGAGTGGTATGATGCTTGGGAGGTGGATGGCGCCGACGCAACGTTGTCGGGAACGTGGTGTCAGGACTGGATGGACACGACGCATCCCGTGGTTGAATCTTGGCGGTTTGACCGTTTCTTGTATCAACCCAAATTGTTTGATCGCAAAGTCTTGGAGCCCAAAGATGTAGCAGTTGGTGATAAGAGCGCTGTGACTATTCTGTCCGGCAAAGATTCTGATGCCGCCGTGACTTTTCTGTCCGGCAAAAAGTTTGGTCGTGGAGAAAGTCAAAAACAAAGGATGGTGCAATTACAGAGTTTGAAAATGGTGAAAAACAGTTTCGAACGCACATGGGGTGTCGGTTTGTCGGATCACGCTGCTATTTCCTGCCGTTTTACTGTGCAGTCGGGAGCTGTGGAAGGACAGTTACCAGAAGCAGAATATTTGCGTGTTGCGCGTCCTGGTCTCGGGACCAAAGTTGCACGGCGTCCTGGTGACGGCGATAATTGTGCTCACAAGACACAGTCTTTGCCTTTTTGCAACAAAGACTATGAAAAGGCACGCATGGCACCTGGTCGTGCTGCAATTCTAGAGGATTCACGACGAAAGGGGTTATACCGTTTGTATCCGCGCAGAAATTGCCATCATGTGAACACGCACGATCCTTTGAAGGCCATCGGGTTGGTGGCAAACGTCGATGATCAAGTGGTGTTGACCATCCAAGCTGCCATTAATTACCTGACAAAATACATGGGTAAGCTGGGCACAGGACATACAGCCACAAGTCGCATAGGCGGACTGCTTGATGACATTTTATGTCGCATGCAAGATCACGAGACCATGACGGTCACGTCGTTGCTGTCCAAGCTGTTCATTCATACAGCAGTGCCAGATCAGATTTGCTCGCTGGAAGCCTGGCACGTTTTGCATGACCTTCCGCGAGTCTTGTCCAGTCGATTCTTCGTGAATCTGAATGCTAAAGAGCAACCGACACTTAAAGCGCTGGATGCTATCCAAGCTGGCACGGAAGACACAATGGTGACGCGGCAAACGAAATCTGACATCTATGCCACGCGTTTGCAAAACAACGTTTTTGGAGAAAAGTTGACAATAGACAAGATTCGAAAAATGTCTTGGACGCAATTTGTGGCGCGGGTTGATCGAAGAGGTAGAAAATTCAGTTACCGGAAGAAGAACGCCATCGTGAAAGAAAAACCATACTTGAATTTAGATCGTAGGAGACCAAATGCTGGAGACATGGCTCGATACGCCTTGAGGTTGCATCGGTGTTTCGGATCTGTGGCAGAAGATCCAATGACGTTGTCTGATAAGGACGCCATCGAACAATTGCATGCTTTCGTGGGATCACCATCGTGTCCACTTTGGTTGAAACAACGATTTCGTCGACAGAATAAAGAGAAGAAAGTGAAAAAGCAGCAAGTGATCGCAAGCGACGTGGCTCTTCTGCCCGTCCGCGATGATCACGCCTCAGCAAACACAGTCAGCGGTGATGTGGCTTTGCTGCCCGTTGCCGCCGTTTCGTCGCAGCAGGAAAGTGCAAATGCAGGACCTTCTGACGTGACTGTTCTGTCCGTCAGCAAGGGGTCCAAGAAAAAGCAGAACCATCATTTAGAAGACACAGCCGACAACAGAACGGCTGTCGCGGAGCAACATGGTTTTCCTTGGAGTGCAGGACAGGGAGAAATGAGATATTCGGTGCAAGAGGCCTGTGTGGCAAAGAAGCCACCGCCCAAAAAGTTGCAGATGGAAAAATATTTGGAGGCAATTTTGGGAGAAAAGCCAAAAAAAGGATGTTCTGCAGTTGACATGATGCAAAAGTTCGTGTTTCACATGTTGCTTTTCGATCTCCTTCCATACACGAAAAAAGGCAATGGTCTTGCCAAAGAGGGGTTGTCCAAAGGTGCGCTGCAGCAATTGTGTGGGGTTCACTTTGAATATTTAGGATCACAGAAGCCATCCAACAAAGAGCAAAAGAATGTGAAAATGAAGGCCTATCCCGAACTGTGGGAGGACATTAAGGATAGAACTTTGCGCGAGTGTGGCTTGTCCATTGGGCACGGACATGCATCACGGATTGCTTTGCATGAGAATGCTGATTTAACTTCTGCTGGCAAGGAAGGTCAATGGCGGAATGCAGTGTATTGTCCGCATCCCTGGCGACAAGACGATGAAGATTTAGAAGATCCCCAAGAGAGACAAGCAAAACGGATGCGGTACGTTGCAGGTGCAAGTCAAGAACAAAGTATGGGTCGTCCTGGT
>JAOXSG010000982.1 GCA_025800105.1 Cohaesibacter sp.
CACAACTGCTGTGCTCTCGTGAGTGCAACTGTTGCCCTGGCATAGGCTTCTTCCTTTTGTATCTCCTGTTGCTCCACTGGAAGAGCCCGGTACAGCTTGCTGCGTCCTCCTGTGAGGAAGCCTATCTTGGTCTGTGACAGGAGCACCATTCTCGCCGTCATCCCAGCACATGAGGTAATGCCTCTAGATATGACACTGCCTTCCGAGGAGCTGACCCACTCAGATCGATGGAAGGAGCTTACCATGTCGTTCCGATTGTGTAGCACGGCAAGGCATCCATCTTCGCCAGCAGCAAGCTGAAACTGCTCTTGTATCCATTCAACTGCTAGTCCTAGCATAGAGCAGGCCTGAATGGGTGACGACGGGACCTGCCAGAAAATGGGAAGGAAACCCCCAATGGTAGCCTGCCCTGCACTTAAGTGGGAGCCAAACCGAAGTGTACCCTGCACCACATTGTCAAGCTCAGGGTAGCGAACCCCGATCACAGCCTCGTACGTGACTTCCGAGACGCGTGCACTG
>JAOXSG010000990.1 GCA_025800105.1 Cohaesibacter sp.
AGTGGCGAGAGCGGCTGGCAAAGCCAGCCTCGCTAGTGGCTAGACCGGAAGCTGAAGCTTCCTTGCTAGAAACAGCAAAACATATAACCGCCGTCAGGCGGTTTTATGTTTTAAGGGCTTTGTTCTTTTTATGCTTGCAGAAAAGAACACTGGTCTCCCTTACGGCGCTCATTTCCACATTACCTATATAGAAGGGCTTTTCGAGCCACTAGCCACGAGCAAGCAAAGCTCTGCTTTGCGTTCTAGCCACGTCTTTCCTTAAGAAAACAAAAAACATGACAAATTTGTAACTTTTTTACAAAATCCCTGTTGACTCTGATCCACCCGTCTGTAGAATACGCCTCCTCGCTTGAGACAGCCACCGGAAACGGTCACTGAGACAAGCGAAAGAACTGAAAATAAGCGCTTGATAAGCAACAACTTTTTAAGTGTCTTTTCTCAGTTCGAAGCCAGCCAGGCAGTTTGAAAATTTTCTTAAAATTCTCAAGCAAAACGGTTGACTTCAACGGGGTGTTGAGTAGAATACGCACCTCGCTTGAGGCAAGCTTCTCAAGCTGCTGGCCGAGGTCAGCAACGCTCTTTAACAGATAGATCAGATAATTCGTGTGGGCGCTTGTTGAGATGAAGCACAAAAGCTTTATCAAAGATAAGCAACCTAGTGAATTCATTTA
>JAOXSG010000996.1 GCA_025800105.1 Cohaesibacter sp.
GTTGGTCTTCCAATCCGTGTCCGGCATCCTGCATTCCACGCAAGCGCACGTTTCAACCAACGGTTGTCTGAAAGGTTGGCAATGTAGCTTGCTAACTTTCAATGAAAAAAAATTGTTGTTCCAGGCATCTTCGGGACCATAATTTGACACCAGCTTGTTCAGCACATTCCAAAACGCGTGCGTTCCACTCGCGAAGGATGTGGTGCCATGGAGCAGACCAATCTAAGCCGCCAGGAGGGCCCACAATGGCGCGCACAAGTTTGCGGAATTTGATGTCCAACTTGCGAAGGTCCTGTTTGTAGATTTTGCGATGGCCACTTGCAAAACAAGCAACTGGTGTAACCATAGCGTCAAAATAAGTTAGTCGTTGTGCAAATGGACACACTCTTGTCAGATAAAATTGATTTGTTTGCGTAAAAAGCCCTGGATGCAGCTTGGAGGTGGTGTTCCAAATCAAGTCCGTGGCTGCCATCCGTGTGAGTGCTTATCATACAGCCCAACCACTTGTGCGCACGGTCTCGTTCCAAAATCTCCACAACTATCCCGCCAGGCGATACAAGTTCTGCTGGGTGTTGGCTCTGCG
>JAOXSG010001020.1 GCA_025800105.1 Cohaesibacter sp.
GCATGCTTGGTCTTGAACTGAATTGCATTGGGCTTGGTCAACTATAACTGATTGAGCTTGAGGACTTGATTTGAATAATTTATGCAGTGCAGCCTGCACTTCTTCATCAGTGGCATTCTCTGCCACCCGCAATTTTTGTACATAACTAGCATTAGCATCAGTGACGGAAGTTTTGCGCACCAATGCATCAGCCACCTGTTGGCGACTGAGCGAGTCTGCAGGGTTTTTCTTCCCAGGGATATGACGTATATCCACATCATAACCCTGCAAGACCGCCAGCCACTTCCAGACTCTGCTGTTGACAGCGGTCTGACTGGGTAAATGGCGAAGTGGGGCGTGATCAGTCTGTATAACTATTGGATGATTGACCTGGAAATAATGTTTCCATTGACCAATCGCCCAAACGATTCCTAGTAATTCCCTTTCATACGCCGAGTAGCGTATTTCAGTGGAATTGAGCTTCCTGCTAGAGAACGCTATAGGCTGCAAGCCCATTCCAAAATCCTGTTCTAGGATTGCACCAATAGCCACGTCACTCGCATCTGTCGTGATAATGAACTGTCGTTCAAAATCTGGCAGACGCAAGATCGGCGCCGTAGCTATGGCAACCTGTAGCGCTCTAAAGCTGCTCTCTTGGGAATCGCCCCAATTCCATGCCACTTTGTCTCTA
>JAOXSG010001021.1 GCA_025800105.1 Cohaesibacter sp.
ACCATTCCCCATGATTAGGGTCTTGGTGACTGTATGATCTGCCTTGATTAAAGGCTTTTTGTGTGCGTGCCATAAAGTCGCCTGCAAATTGGCATTGGTAATCATAATGGCCTTGGCTGTAGCACAATTGGCAGATATTAGCGGCTTGTTGAGAAGGCGTTGGCATTTGTGACGGGTATTGTTGTTGTTGGGATGGGTATGGATACTGACCATATGGGGTTGGGTATCTGTATTGATTTCCCATCGGGGGTGGTCGGTAGTGATTTGGGTTTTGAAATTGAGACTCCTGTTGGTACCCTGGATCATGATACTGCTGATTGGGGTTCCATCGTCTACCTCTCCCACGATCACTGTGTCCTTGCCCTCTACTATTATTATCCCATCGTCTACCTCTGTTAGAACTACCTTGACTATCATAATTTCTATCCCTATTGTCTCTGTCACGGTTATTCGAGTCATTTCCATCCCACTGTCTTCCTCGTCCTTTGTATGAATTATCATGACCACGCCCTCTACTGTAGTTTGAATCACGTTGTCCTTGGCCGCGTCCAGGTCCTCGTTCTTGATTGTCATATCGGTTATTGGAATT
>JAOXSG010001022.1 GCA_025800105.1 Cohaesibacter sp.
GTTGGGGCCATTGTTGTACAGGTGCTTGCCTAACAAATTCCACTTGGAGATGAACTTTCCCTACATACCAGGCACTTGGAAGATCTTGCGCAGGTTATAAAAGCCGAAGCATAGTGGTGCCATTCGGGAGGAAGAGGGAGACTTGCAAGCGGGGAGCACTGGTCTCCGCCCATGGTGAAGCCACTTTGGCCTGAAAAACACCAGCAACTACCCCTTTCCGGACTTGCTGCAACTGTTGGCGAAAGCTGTTCAGTGGTAAGGAAAGCCAGTCAGCACGAATTGAGCCTGTGAGTTGCCGGACGTTACCATCATCATATGGCCTCATGCCAAATTGCAGCTTCCGTCCAGCCTTGGCCTTCTTCTGGTCCTCCAGGAGTTCATCATCTGGAAGCTCTCGGTCAAACCACATGAGATGCTTCTGTCGATATTCATCCTCTCTGGCCTCCAGGCGCCTGAGAAGGTGTGGAACCCAGTGGGCCGGAAACCAGACATACAAAGAGTCTGCA
>JAOXSG010001040.1 GCA_025800105.1 Cohaesibacter sp.
CCGCCGGCTCCGGAAACGTTGCTGGGCCCCTTAATTTCACCTGCAGTTTCACACTAGGCAACAACGCACGACAAAAACGGTCCAATTTTTCCGCCTCCCCCAAGTCAGAAATTTTAAGGCATATCCCCCGGAATTGGAACAAAAAATCCGCGACGCTCTCCCTCGCGTACTGTTGTACGCTTGCCAATTCATCGCGTCCGCAGCGGGCAAGATTCTCCACGCAGAATTGTGCGCGCAGCGTCGCACAGAATGCACCCCAATCGGCAGGCGAACCCCTGCTTCGCACCGCTCACGCCACCACATAGCGGCATTGCCGCGTAGTAGCGACACAGCGTACGCGACTTGGCTGGGCGCAGGGATGTTCAACATCCGCAGATGCTCACCGACTTGAAACAACCAGGTATCAACATCCTGGTGTTTCGCACCTTCAAATGCTTCAGGTCGCTCCAGTTTGACGCCTATATTCATTCCGCCGATGTTTGCGGCCTGCACTGGACGTCTCGCCAACAGCTCGGCGGTCAGATTTGTGAAGTCTTGGACCTGTGCGCGAGTGCGGCGGTCTGCC
>JAOXSG010001087.1 GCA_025800105.1 Cohaesibacter sp.
GGCAGAATCCTATGTGAAAGCAATTGAGGTGCATTATACCGATTGGGCGCAATGGTCGATCATACCTACGGGACTTGTACAAGGTGGCGGGTCCAAGCGAGAGAATTTAAATATTGGGGAAACCTCTCTTCTGGATCGATATGGGATTATCACGGTGGGGTCCGGCGAATATGTTTATTTATCAAGCCTTGTCACGGGACGCAGCGTGGAAATGTATCTCAAGGATTTTGAAATGCTTATGGCGCAAGAGGAAGCCGCCATTCAGCCTCTTAGCGAAGCCTATCCGCTTCTTCCTTCTCTCTTTTTGATGGAGGCGGAGGAAGCTGATGACCAATAAACGTGAGAAAATTGCGATTATTTCTATGGCATGCCGTTTTCCCGCAGGCGCAGATACACCGGAACTGTTCTGGGATAATTTGATGGAGCAGGTGGATGGCATTGGTCCGATCCCTGCCAATCGATTTAACACCAATCGCTTTGTCAGTGATACACAGGATAAGACAGGTCATAGCTATACGGATCGAGGTGGGTTTTTAGACTGGGACCCGGAAAGTTTTGATCCTTTACCTTTCAAT
>JAOXSG010001092.1 GCA_025800105.1 Cohaesibacter sp.
GGGGCGACTAGTCCGTGAAGATCTTGCACATCCAGACTGGGATGACAAACCTCAAGAGGCGGAAAGGGACCGCGAGTCTGAGCCATATGAATTGGTGTCCGACCAAGAGACAGGACTCATGGAGTCGGAGGGGGGCCCTCACTCAGGAAGCACCAAAAATTCCACAGGTTCTCAGCAGGCGAGGCCCTCGTCTCAGGCAGGAGAACTACCTCGGCCACTGTTCCAGGAGATCTACGCAGATGAAGTACCACCACCAGTTGGACCACTGATAGTGGTGGCATCTTTGAGAAAAACAGGCAATCCACCGAAACGGAAGCTCCACCTACTTGACCGGGACGGTAAGGCAGTTGGCTGTGGATGGGCGCCAAATCTGGCCAAGGTCTCCAGCATGACAAAGGCAGACTATGATGAAGAGGCGGCTGACCTCTTTCAATGCACACGGTGCTTTCACAAGTTTAGGCTCCCTACAGATTGGGGAGTGAGAGACGTTCCACCGCAAGATGTTGACTCTGACTCGTCAATTTCTCTG
>JAOXSG010001109.1 GCA_025800105.1 Cohaesibacter sp.
GGGGGGGGCTTTTTTGGTTATTGGTACCTTCCAATTTTGGGTGTACTGGGGAAAATTCTGGGCCTCCCGGCCAACCCTGATTCGGGATGCGTCCACTTGTGACCCGGCATTAAGAGGACTGGGACAGACTTGCTGCAAATACGTTATGTACAGTACAGGCCCAGTTTGTACAAAGAATGGATAGCACTATCCACCAGATAAATAGCCAAATGATTATACAGAACTAAGGTAAAAAAAAGTATATCAAAATTCGGCCTGTGCAACAAATCTCGCCAAAAGCATCAAATGGAAATACGTTTGCCGCACTGGATAGTGACTTATCCAGTGAATAAATACACCTTATTCGATGGTTTTACAGATGATACACGCGGATATTTTACAAGTTGCGTAGGAAAAATGCAGGCAGCGAGTAAAATGTCCGCAAGTATTATCTGTAAAACCATCAAATAAGAGATTTATTATTCCACTACACTATTTCCCTGCCATTTTTTACTATTTTATTCAATGAGTAATTTTAAACCGGGATGCTACAGTGCAATACGCTTACTACAGTGTAATACACTCTCATATTTTGCGCGTTCTCTTGCCCTTATA
>JAOXSG010000102.1 GCA_025800105.1 Cohaesibacter sp.
AATGTTAAGCGTATTGGCCGTGGTGATGAACATGACATTGGACAGATCATATTCCACTTCCAGATAGTGATCCATGAATGCATGATTCTGCTCTGGATCAAGTACTTCCAACAAAGCGGAAGACGGATCGCCACGGAAATCCATGCCCATCTTGTCGATCTCATCCAGCAAGAAAAGCGGATTGGCCTTCTTGGCCTTTTTCATCGATTGTACAACCTTGCCCGGCATAGAACCAATATAGGTCCGGCGATGACCACGAATCTCGGCCTCATCGCGCACACCACCAAGCGCCATACGCACAAATTCACGCCCTGTTGCCTTGGCAATCGACTTACCCAGCGAAGTTTTACCAACGCCCGGAGGGCCAACCAGGCACAGGATCGGACCTTTGAGCTTATTAGTACGCTTTTGGACCGCAAGATATTCAATAATACGTTCCTTGACCTTTTCCAGACCATAATGATCTGTATCCAGAACATCTTCAGCCTTTTCCAAATCAATTTTAACGCGAGATTTCTTGCCCCAAGGGATACCGATCAACCAATCCAGATAATTGCGCACAACGGTTGCTTCCGCTGACATCGGGCTCATTTGCTTGAGCTTTTTCAGCTCCGCATCGGCCTTTTCACGCGCTTCCTTGGAGAGCTTGGTTTTCTCAATGGCCTGCTCCAGCTCGCGAATCTCATCGCCGCCTTCTTCAGAATCACCCAATTCCTTCTGAATGGCCTTCATCTGCTCATTGAGATAATATTCGCGCTGGGTTTTCTCCATCTGGCGTTTGACGCGCGTACGGATGCGCTTTTCGACCTGAAGAACAGAAATTTCGCTCTCCATCAGGCCCAAAACCTGCTCCAGACGCTCCACAACGCTGGCAATGCCCAGAATTTCCTGCTTTTCCTGAATTTTGATCGCCAAATGAGAGGCAACCGTGTCAGCAAGCTTGGAATAATCCTCGATTTGGGACACAGCCCCAATCACTTCCGGTGAAACTTTCTTGTTCAGTTTCACATAATTCTCAAATTCTGTCGCAACAGAGCGGGCCAAAGCTTCCACTTCAACCTTGTCGCCATCTTCTTCTGGCAAAATGGTCGCGCTGGCTTCGAATAGATCTTCGCGATCTGAAAAAGCATCAAGCGAGGCGCGGTCCAGACCTTCCACCAACACCTTGACCGTACCATCAGGCAATTTCAGCAATTGCAGAACGGTTGCAAGGGTGCCGATCTTATAAATATCCTGCGGGGCAGGATCATCGTCACCGGCATTTTTTTGTGTGACAAGCAAAACCTGCTTGTCCGATTGCATCACTTCTTCCAGCGCCCGAATTGACTTTTCGCGCCCGACAAAAAGCGGCACAATCATATGAGGAAAGACAACAATGTCCCGAAGGGGCAGGACAGGATACATGATACCAGCTGTTGGATCTCCATCACTGATGTGGGTTCCGTCGCTCATATGTTCCTACCTTTCTATTTTTTCTTCTCTGCTAGAAACAAGCCAGAGATAAGTTCCATGCGGCCATAATGGCCCGCCAGAAGCCGATACAAAATCTTTTTGCAAGAGAGCCCAAAAGATCTGACAGTGTCATCGGCAACAAGATTGCGGCAAAGACTCAAACCACTTTTCACCACGGTATCACTCTAGGTGGGTCTTGCCTTCATAACTTTCAAGGCACTCCACAATACAATCGCATGAATGTGAATAAGAGCTGATTATTCACATGAAGCGAGGCTCAGGGCTGTTAAGAATCACAACCCCATTATAGGCGACAAAAAAGGCGACCCTAAGGCCGCCTCTTTCAAATTCCATACAGAGATCAGCCATTAAGCCGAGGTTGATTCCGCTTCATTTTGAATATCGCTATAGATATAGAGCGGTCTTGCTTCTCCCTTGACGACATCGCCAGAGATAACAACCTCTTCCACACCGTCCATTCCGGGCAGCTCATACATGGTATCCAGCAGGATGCCTTCGAGAATGGACCGCAAACCACGGGCGCCGGTTTTACGTTCAATCGCCTTGGCGGCAATGGCACGCAAAGCATCCTCGTGGAATGTCAAACGCACCCCTTCCATCTCAAACAGCATCTGATACTGCTTGACCAGAGCATTTTTAGGCTCGGACAGAATGGTAATCAGCGCATCTTCATCCAGATCTTCCAGCGTTGCCAGAACAGGCAAACGACCGACAAATTCTGGAATCAGACCAAATTTTAGCAGATCTTCCGGCTCCAGTTCCTTGAACAATTCACCAGTGCCACGCTCATCAGGGTCTTCCACCTTGGCAGAGAAGCCAATCGAGGTATCCATACCGCGTGCAGAGATAATCTTGTCCAGACCTGCAAATGCACCACCACAGATGAACAGGATATTGGCAGTATCAACCTGTAAAAATTCCTGCTGTGGATGCTTGCGCCCGCCTTGTGGCGGAACAGAGGCAACCGTGCCTTCCATGATCTTGAGCAATGCTTGCTGCACACCCTCACCGGATACATCACGGGTGATGGATGGATTGTCAGATTTACGAGAGATTTTGTCGATCTCATCGATATAGACAATACCGCGTTGGGCCTGCTCAACATTATAATCGGCAGCCTGCAACAGCTTTAGAATGATATTCTCGACATCTTCACCAACATAGCCCGCTTCCGTCAAAGTGGTCGCATCAGCCATGGTGAAAGGCACATCAATGATGCGTGCCAGCGTCTGGGCAAGAAGCGTCTTACCGCAACCGGTTGGTCCAATCAGCATAATATTGGATTTTGCCAGTTCGATGTCGGCATTTTTCTTGCCATGGGCAAGACGTTTATAATGGTTATGTACCGCAACAGAGAGCACGCGCTTGGCCTGTCCCTGACCGATGACATAATCATCCAGAACTTCGCAAATCTCTTGTGGCGTTGGAATACCATCTTTGGATTTCACCAAGGAGGATTTATTTTCCTCGCGGATGATATCCATGCACAATTCAACACATTCATCACAGATGAAAACAGTTGGACCTGCGATCAGCTTGCGCACTTCATGCTGGCTCTTACCACAAAAGGAGCAGTACAGCGTATTCTTGTTATCGCCACCACCGGCCTTACTCATGTAATTGCCTCTTTTCGGTTATCACTCGGGCAAAAGCCCCTTACCAGTCTCAGTTTATGGTGCCTGACAAACACTGCAAGCAAAACCAGACCCTAAAATCGGCATCAAGCGTATTATTTTGCTACAAACATACGCTCGATACCCGGTTCTTGTATTCTGTAAGCTTGGCCATCAAATCTTCAATATTCGCTTAACAGCAACAATTTCTGGCCAGCTTCCCCAGAATGGGACGCCTTTTTCGGGCATCAGGCTTAATCAAACTTTGCCAAACTTGCAAGGCAAAGCAAGATATTAGCCTTTGTCTTTCTCTTCGTCAGACTTGGACGCATCTTCCGCCAAAGTATCACGATTTTCAACCACGCGATCCACCAGACCCCAGTCTTTGGCCTCGCTCGCAGTCATGAAATGGTCACGATCCAGTGTCTTTTCAACCGTGTCATAATCCTGATCGCAATGCTTGACATAGACTTCGTTCAAGCGGCGCTTCATTTTCAGAATATCTTCCGCATGGCGCTGGATATCAGAGGCCTGCCCCTGAAAACCGCCGGACGGCTGATGCACCATGATACGTGCATTTGGCAGAGCAAAGCGCATATCCTTGTGACCAGCACACAGCAACAAAGAGCCCATAGAGGCGGCCTGCCCCATGCACAGCGTTGCAACGGGCGGTTTGATGAATTGCATGGTGTCATAGATGGACATACCAGCAGTGACCACGCCACCGGGGCTGTTGATATAGAGCGAAATCTCTTTCTTTGGATTGTCTGCTTCCAAAAACAACAATTGCGCACAAATCAGGGTCGCCATGTGATCTTCGATCGGACCCGTTACAAAAATGATCCGCTCTTTCAAAAGGCGGGAATAAATATCATACGCACGCTCACCACGGTTGGATTGCTCCACAACCATCGGCACCAGATTCATCGCAAGATCGATTGGATCCTTCATCATTCTTCCTCGTCGCAAGACCTGTCATCAGCAAGAAATCCTTCAATGCCAATGCGGTCCCCTCTCCATCATGCCCCGCATCCGGGAGCGCCTGCAAACCATTTTGGGATCACATGTCATCACACTTTCGCGAATCAGACTTTGCACCCCAATCATGGTCTTTTAGCATCCTGACTATAAATAATTTACTGACGAACGCTCAAAGCCGCTCTCTACGCTCAGATGAAAGCGCAAAAGCAGATCTTTTCAACAAGCGCCAAACCTGTAGAGCCAACCAAAGCAGCAAGCCCAAGACAAGAAAAGCGCCCCCAGCATAACTAGGGACGCTTTTGATTTTTTCAACCAATCAGACGAGACTATTCTTCGTCTTCGGAAACCAGCTTTTCCAACTCTTCTTTGGAAACGGTCTTGTCTTCGACTTTGACCAGCTCCAGAAGATAGTCAACAACCTTCTCTTCGAAGATTGGCGCACGAATGGAAGCAAGCGCTTCTGCATTCTGGGTGTAATATTCAAACACCTGACGCTCTTGGCCGGGGAATTGCTGAGCACGGGTCATGATACCGCGCTGCACTTCCTCATCAGAGACCTGAATTTCGTTTTTCTCACCGATTTCAGACAGAACCAGACCCAAACGCACGCGGCGCTCTGCAATGGTCTTATATTCTTCCTGTGCTTTTTCTTCGGTGGTGTCTTCGTCTTCAAAGGTCTTGCTGTTTTCGTTCATTTCAGCAGTCACTTGCTGCCAAATATTGTTGAACTCCTGCTCCAGCAAGGTTGGTGGAACGTCGAACTTGTGCAGCTCGTCCATTTTATCCAGCAACTGACGCTTGACGCGCTGACGGGTCATGGAACCATATTGAGACGTGATCTGATCCTTGATGACTTCTTTCAGCTTTTCCATGGATTCGAGGCCAAGCTTGGAAGCAAATTCGTCATCCAGCTCCAGCTCACCGGCGGCCTGAACTTCTTTGACGACAATATCAAACTCAGCGTCCTTGCCAGCCAGATGCTCTGCACCATAGTCAGCTGGGAATGTCACCTTGATGGTTTTCTCATCGCCTGCTTTGGCACCGATCAGCTGATCTTCAAAGCCGGGAATGAACTGACCAGAGCCCAGAACCAGCTGCGCATTCTCATCCGCACCGCCTTCAAAAGCTTCACCGTCAACTTTACCGAGGTAAGACATCAAAACGCGGTCTTTGTCCTCAGCAGCGCCGTCTTTGGTTTCAAACGGGCGAGAACCTTCTGCGATCATGTTGAGACGCTCTTCAACTTCAGCTTCTTCAACTTCAACAACAGGACGCTCAATCTCAACACCGGAAACATCGGCAACTTCGATGGCTGGCAGCACTTCATAGATGATATCGAAAACCAGATCGGTTTTCGCATCCATGATTTTGTTTGCCTCTTCTTCGTCTTCGGTCAGCTTGTATTGAGGCTGCATAGCAGCTTTCTCGCTGCGCTCTTCCAAAGAAGTGCGGGTTGTTTCACCGATCAGATCCTGAACGATTTCACCCATCAGAGCCTTGCCGTGCAACTTGCGCACATGAGATGCTGGCACTTTGCCCGGGCGGAAACCATTGATCTGGATCTGCCCTTTAATCTCTTCAATCTTGCTCACCAGACGAGCTTCAAGATCAGAAGCAGGAACAACGACATTCAATTCGCGTTTCAGTCCTTCGGACAGGGTTTCAGTCACCTGCATATCAATCTGCTTTCGTAGTTTAGATCAAAATTCATCATGGGGAAGGTCGTAATAAGACACATCGCCCTTCATTTGCTGATTCACCTGTCGCCCAACAAAGAGAGGCCGCCATAGCAGCCAAACTTCTTTTCAGCCACCCCCGAACCAACAAAGCAAGGGAGAGATTTGGTACGGGTGGAGGGACTTGAACCCCCACGGCTCGCGCCACCAGAACCTAAATCTGGCGTGTCTACCAATTCCACCACACCCGCACATTCGGCGCCCAGCGCCAGCAAATCGAGCGGGGCCTCTATAGCAACAGCTTTTCAAAAGCGCAAAGACATTTTCTGCATTTGCCCCCAATTCCCCACACATATAAGAGAATTTGGCAAAAAAGTCACTTTTTCCACGACTCAAATTGAAGAATAGTGCCAATTTTGACCAATCGTGAAGGCCCAAGAGCGAATACCAAACTATGTATCAAAACACTCTATGCAAATAATTTTGCATAGAGTGTAGGCAGGCAATCGGGCAAATCCTCGGAGATTAGACCGGCACCGAGCAATTTTCCCGCTTCCATATGCAGCCAGACAGCGGCGCAGGCCGCTTCAAAGGGGACCATCCCCTGCCCGGCAAGCCCGGCGACAAGTCCGGCCAAGACATCGCCACTTCCCGCTGTGGCCAGATAAGGCACGCCGTTTGATTGCACCACCGCCAAACCATCGGGATTGGCGATCACACTATCAGCGCCTTTTAAAATGATGATAGCGCCACTGCGCCGGGCAGCCTCTATGGCGCAGGAAATTTTTGATCCTCCCTTTTGAGCCCGCAAGCGATGGGACAAATCAGGAAAGAGCCGTGCAAATTCTCCTTCATGGGGCGTGAGGATCAATTGCCCATTTTGCGCTGGCAGGCTCGTGCGCAAGACCTCTAACCCAGCTTCTCCCCGCTCTGCCATGAGCGTCAAAGCATCGGCATCGAGCACCACAATGCCATCTTGTTTGAGCGCTTGTGAAACCAGACGGCTATGTTCTTCATCCAATCCCATGCCGGGGCCCAACAAGAGAGCATCATAATTGCGGGCTGATAAAATGGCTTCGAACGGCATAAACTCCGAAATTGGCTCCACCATCACCGATGTCACCTGCGCCGCAACCACGGCTGCCGCATCATGAGGCGGAGCCAGCGTCACCAGACCCGCTCCAGAGCGCAAACAGGCTCTTGCGGCCAAGCGCGCCGCACCAGAGGATGTTGTCCCACCACTGACAACCAGACAATGGCCTCGATGAAATTTATGATCCGCCAGACGAAAAGGATCTATCTGCCCCAGAGGCTTGCAACATTCGGGCAAATCCGCACGCCACAAAGAAGGATCATTGATCAGGCCAGTAGACCCACACTCTTCCAAGACATCGACCTCAATCCCGATTTGTGCCAAATGCATATCGCCACAATAGGCAGCGCCGGGATAAAGCAAATGCCCTGGCTTATGGGCAAAAAAGCTCACTGTTTTATGCGCCCGCACAGCCACACCACGCACAAGACCGCTCCCCCCTTCCACACCAGAGGGCAAATCAACCGACAAGACGGGCAAGCCGCTCTCATTCAGCTCGTCAATCAAATCCGCCAGATCACCGGTGACGGGACGGTCCAACCCGGCCCCAAAGAGCGCATCAATCACCAAATCGGCATCTTGCCAAAGCTTTGATGAAAGAGGATAAATTTCGTCTGCCCAATCATCGGCCGCAAGCCGCGCATCCCCAGACAAATGTTCGATCTCTGTTGAGCAGCCGACAAGCGCACTCCAACCTTCTTCTTCCAACAGGCGCGCTGCGACAAAACCATCGCCACCATTGTTGCCCGGCCCACATAAAATACAGACCATCCCGGCAGCAGAAGAGCCGGTTTGCTCCTCCAGTAAATCCTGCGCAGCAACAGCAACCGCCTCTCCCGCTTTTTCCATCAAATCATAACCGGGAATGCCACCTTCAATGGTCAAACGATCCGCCTCGGCCATTTGTGTGGGCAGAAGAATTTCCAAAGGATCGCGCAACATGGTCATTCTGACCTCCGTGATGTGACAAGAGAGCTTTTCAAAGACTGTTCACCAGATAAAAGGATAGCAAACCCTGATCAACAAAATAGCATTTTGAAAGACTATCCACCGACAGATCACCATTCCATGAATGGCAAAATATGAGGAAGAAAATATCAATTGCCTATTTTTTATGCATTTGCTTATTTTTGCACCACAAGCTTTCCCCATTTTGCCTGATAATTCGACCTTCTGGCACTGGTTTACCCGAAAAAACTCTGCTTTTATGTGCCCGAATTGAGTTGGTAACAAGCTTGCACAAAATTTCATCGTTCAGAATGACGGATGTAATCCAAAATTTTGACGGGAAAGGCAAAGCAAGGTGATGCCAAACAGATCAAGCAAAGAAACCCAATTGGGTCTATCGGGAGCCTGAATGCCATGAAGAAGATTGAGGCAATCATCAAGCCCTTCAAGCTGGATGAAGTAAAAGAAGCATTGCAGGAAGTTGGCCTGCAAGGCATTACCGTCATCGAAGCCAAAGGATTTGGGCGGCAAAAGGGCCATACAGAGCTGTATCGCGGCGCCGAATATGTGGTCGACTTTCTTCCCAAAGTGAAAGTTGAAGTGATTCTGGCTGACGAGCAGGTCGATGCAGCGATTGAAGCCATACAAAAAGCGGCCCAAACAGGTCGCATTGGCGACGGCAAGATCTTCATCTCTTCTGTAGAACAGGCCATCCGTATTCGTACCGGGGAAACCGGCAACGAGGCAATCTAGGCTCGATAGACCAAATAATAGACATTCGGCCAAAATCATCAATCGCCAGATAGCAATCTGGACAAGTCGATCAGGCCAACCATAAAAGCGAAATCTGTCTTCTGATTTTCTGGCAAAGGCCCACAAAACAGGCGACCTCAGCAGTAAAGGAATAGTGGAATGACCACCGTAGCTGACGTAATCAAGATGATTGCTGACAACGACATCAAATATGTCGACCTGCGCTTCACCGACCCACGCGGCAAGTGGCAGCATGTCACCATTGATGCTGATTTCTGCGACGAAGATTTCTTCGCCGACGGCATGATGTTTGACGGCTCCTCCATTGAAGGCTGGAAAGCCATCAATGATTCTGACATGGTTATGATGCCAGATCCTTCGACCGCTGTGATGGATCCTTTCTTTGCCCAGTCTACCCTGATCATGACATGTGACATTCTTGAGCCATCCACTGGCGAAGGTTATGGTCGCGATCCACGCATGACCGCGAAAAAGGCTGTTGCTTACCTGCAATCCACCGGTATCGGCGACACCATCTATTTCGGCCCGGAAGCAGAATTTTTCGTCTTTGACGATGTGCGCTTCTCTGCTGATCCCTATAAGACCGGTTTTGAAGTGGATTGCGGCGAGCTTCCAACCAACACCGATGCAGAATATGAAGCAGGCAATCTGGGTCACCGTCCACGCATGAAAGGTGGCTATTTCCCGGTTCCTCCGATTGATTCCGGTCAGGATTTCCGCGGCGAAATGCTTGCTGTGATGAAAGAAATGGGCGTGAAAGTTGAAAAGCACCACCACGAAGTGGCCGCTGCCCAGCACGAGCTTTGCATCCAGTTTGAAGATCTGGTGACTATGGCTGACAAACAGCAGATCTACAAATATGTTGTGCATCAGGTTGCCAATGCCTATGGCAAGACCGCGACCTTCATGCCAAAGCCGGTTTATGGCGACAACGGCACCGGCATGCACTGCCATATGTCCATCTGGAAAGATGGTGAGCCAACCTTTGCAGGCAACCAATATGCAGATCTGTCAGAAAATGCCCTTTATTATATCGGCGGCATTCTGAAGCACGCAAAAGCGGTCAACGCCTTCACCAACCCGTCAACCAACTCTTATAAGCGTCTGGTTCCCGGTTTTGAAGCGCCTGTTCTGCTGGCTTATTCTGCGCGCAACCGCTCTGCCTCTTGCCGTATTCCATACTCCACCTCTCCAAAGGCAAAACGTATGGAAATCCGCTTCCCTGATCCTGCTGCCAACCCATATCTGGCCTTCACCGCCCTGATGATGGCTGGCCTTGATGGCATCAAGAACAAGATCCATCCTGGCGATCCAATGGACAAAAACCTCTATGATCTGCCAGCAGAAGAGCTGAAAGACATTCCAACTGTTGCAGGCTCCTTGCGTGAAGCTCTGGATGCTCTGGATGCAGACCGTGACTTCCTGAAAGCCGGTGGCGTGTTTGATGATGACCAGATCGATGCCTATATCGAATTGAAAATGGAAGAAGTCATCAAACTTGAGCATACTCCGCATCCGATTGAGTTTGACATGTATTATTCTGTCTAATCATCAAGACAGACCAAATAGACCAATCGAAAAGGGCCGGTTTACCGGCCCTTTTTTCATGCGATGATGGCTTGCTCAAAAAGTCTCTTCCATCGGCAACCAGCTATGCAATATGCTGCGATCCACCCAATCATATGTGAAATAGCAACCGCCGCCTGATTTTTGATCATAACAGCGATCAATCGGCAATCCGGCCAAATGGCAATAGAGCAAGGTTCCGACCCCGCCATGCCCAACCAAGAGCACATCGCCCATACGCCCGCGCGCTTTTACTTCGCTCATAGCCAATTCGAACGCCCCGATGATTCGCGCCTGCGCATCAATAGCCCGCTCCCAACCCATGATGGATTTATCCGGGTTGGCGAAAAACAGAGCTGCCAAATCATCAAACATTTCAGGCAAAACAAAGCCCGTTGCAGAGCGATCATTTTCCGCCATTTGTGCGCGCACAATCACGGGAATATCCAAGGCACGGCCAATGGGTGCCGCGGTTTCCAGCGCCTTTCTTTCATCACTGCAATAAATGGATTGCGTGCCAAAAAGCCAATCCTGATCCAGCAGCACCTGAAGCCGTGCTTTGCCAGTTGCATTCAGGCTCCATTGCGGCACAGGAATATAGGGCTCTATCTGAATTTGAGGATGGGTAAGATAGCGCACGAGCATACTGAACTCTTAAATCTGGAAATGACAGATATAGACCAGTTTAAACGAGCAGAAAGAAAAGACCAAGCAGACAGGTAAAGAGGAGATTATAGCCAAAAGACAGGCGTGTGGGGATTGCACGATTCGCATGGGCGCGGTCAGCACGATATAAAGTGTGTTTGAGCTCAAACACATGCGCGCGCACACTCTCAATCTCCGTATCAACCTTATCCATAAAAAGTCCCAAACAGCATCGCCCCACTCAAAGCAGCAGTGTAGCGCCAAAAAAGTAAAGAAACATTAACCATATTTCTTTTCCCCATAAACAATTCATTTGGTTAGTGAGTTATTTCATATTACTTTCAATAGATAAGCGCCTTTCTTTCATCTAACAATTAAAAGCACCATCATCCAAAACCAGTCTGTTTCCTTGTCTTTCTTATGACATTTTCTCATATACGACTCCTCAACCCAAACAAAAAAGAGAGGCTGGATTTGCAGGAAAATCTCGACTTTTTGCCCAGATCCTATTGACCCAGCAAAGAGCAACACGCCAAAGTGAGGCACATGCAATCCTGTTGATTCGAAGCATCAAGACCGATCTGTTCGATCCGGGAACAAAGTTAGTGCGGCCAAAAGACAATGAACGGCCCCAGAACAAAGCCAAGGAAATAGATGTCTGCGTCCGACGATCTTTTTGCCAGTCCTGCGAGCCAGTCAGCCTCCAAGCCAGCCACCAAGACAGCAGCAGCAAAACCAGCCCCTGATGCCGACGCAACAAAACCGGCGGTTCCATCGACGCCGATACCGGAAGCCAAGGCAGATTATACCGCTGCTGATATTGAAGTTTTGGAAGGCCTGGAGCCGGTCCGCCGCCGTCCGGGCATGTATATTGGCGGCACCGATGAAAAGGCCTTGCATCACCTCTTTGCCGAAGTCATCGACAACTCCATGGACGAGGCCGTTGCAGGCTTTGCCAACTGGATTGAGGTGGAATTAAGCGCAGATGGCACCCTGACGGTTACCGATAATGGCCGCGGTATTCCGGTTGATCCGCATCCCAAATTCAAGGACAAATCCGCGCTGGAAGTCATTCTGACAACCTTGCATGCAGGTGGCAAGTTCGATTCAAAGGTCTATGAAACCTCTGGCGGTTTGCATGGCGTGGGCGTCTCGGTCGTCAATGCCCTCTCTGAAAGTCTGATTGTCGAAGTGGCCCGCAACAAGAAGCTTTTTAGACAGAGCTTCTCGCGCGGCATTACGCAAGGCCCGTTGGAGCATTTGGGCGATATCCATAATCGACGCGGCACAAAAGTCTCTTTCAAACCGGATCATGAGATTTTTGGCAAAAAATTACGCTTCCGCCCGGACATCCTGATGACAATGGCCCGTTCAAAGGCCTATCTGTTTGGCGGCGTGGAAATTCGCTGGAGCTGCGCCCCGCAATTGCT
This sequence comes from Cohaesibacter sp., assembly GCA_025800105.1. Classification (GTDB taxonomy): domain Bacteria; phylum Pseudomonadota; class Alphaproteobacteria; order Rhizobiales; family Cohaesibacteraceae; genus Cohaesibacter. The sequence continues at coordinate 12,200 of JAOXSG010000102.1, forward strand.
TGAAAATCTGCCTGACATTCCACCAAAGGCAACCTTTCATTTCCCCGGCGGCCTGAAAGATTATCTCGCCGCATCTCTGGGTAAGCAAAATTTTGTCACACCAGAGATTTTCGCCGGAAAAACCGAAAAAACCGGTGGCCATGGCGCAGTTGAATGGGCGGTTTGCTGGTATGCAGGCGATGGTTTTGCCAATTCCTATTGTAACACCGTGCCCACCCCGGAAGGGGGCACCCATGAAAGCGGCTTGCGCACGGCCCTGCTCCGTGGTCTGAAAAATTATGCAGAGCTGACCAATAACAAAAAGGGTGCCTTGCTCACCGCCGATGACGTGATGACCTCGGCAGGGGCTCTGCTCTCCGTTTTCATTCGCGAGCCGGAATTTGTCGGACAAACAAAAGATCGTCTGGCCACAACAGCTGCCACGCGCATTGTCGATCAGGCCGTGCGTGACCAGTTTGACCATTGGTTGACCAATGCCCCGCAACAGGCCAATCGCCTGCTGGAATGGGTGATTGATCGTGCCGAAGAGCGTCTGCGTCGCCGCAAGGAAAAAGATGTCAGCCGCAAATCTGCGGTTCGCAAATTGCGCCTGCCCGGAAAATTGGCCGATTGCTCACAAAATGCCAAGGGCGATACCGAAATCTTCATTGTGGAGGGCGATTCTGCTGGTGGCTCTGCCAAACAGGCCCGTAACCGCTCCACTCAGGCGGTCCTTCCATTGCGCGGCAAAATCCTCAATGTGGCCAATGCCAGCCGTGATAAACTGGCCGCCAATCAATTGCTGGCCGATCTGACGCAAGCGCTTGGCTGCGGGACGCGCAAAACATATAGCGATGACGAATTGCGCTATGACCGTGTCATCATCATGACGGATGCCGATGTGGATGGGGCCCATATTGCTTCGCTGTTGCTGACTTTTTTCCAGCGCGAAATGCCTGAGCTCATCAGAAATGGTCATCTTTATCTGGCCATTCCGCCGCTTTATCGCATCAGTCAGGGCGGCAAAACGCTCTATGCCCGTGATGATGCCCATAAAGACGAATTGATGGAAACAGAATTTACCGGTAGAGGCAAAATCGATATTGGTCGCTTTAAGGGTCTGGGGGAAATGCTGCCAGCCCAATTGAAAGAAACCACTATGGATCCATCCAAGCGCACCTTGCTAAAAGTGCAAATCATTGATAGCCAGCCGGACGAAACAAAAGATGCTGTGACGCGGCTGATGGGCAACAAGCCTGAAGCGCGCTTCCAGTTCATTCAGGAAAATGCCGAATTCGCAACGGATCTGGACATTTAGAAACGCTCGATCACCCATGCAGATGCCAATGACTGATGACAAGACACGCTTTGCCAAGCATCGTGCTTTGGGGTCCAGACAGGCCAAAGGGCTTGTTGTTCTTTGTCTTTTTGCGGTTTTTGTCAGCTTTTCACCGGCCCTCTCGCTTGCTGCCGATAAAAATCTGCCCCCTTATGAAAAGCAGTTGCGGCGTCTGAGCACCATTGTCGGCGCCTTGATGCATCTTGACCCGTTATGCAATCAATCCTCTGCAAAAAGCTGGCATCAAACCATGACAGCCATCCTTGAAGCGGAAAATCCCGATGATGTGCGCATCCGTCAGCTCGTCTATCGGTTCAATCAAAGCTACAAAACCTTTGGCGCAACCTATCAAAGCTGCAACAAGCAAGCGCGCAAAGTCACCGGCCTTTATCGCGAAGAAGCCAGCTCTATTCTCACAATTCTGCAATTAAAGCACGCGCGTTAACCATTTTTCTTAAAACCCCACGCATAACTTTAACTTTTTCTTAACCAGACCAATCCTTTTGCGGCGCATTATGCTATTGCTGCCTCAATCAAAGGCTAAAGCCGATAGGCCCGGACAGACAGAAGCCGGCAATCATGGTTGAGGAACAGGATATGAAATTCGACGATCACAGCGCACAAGACCTTTCCCCAGAGATTGAAACTTATGAACTGGAACGTCAAAAACAGCATGTCCTGACATTATTGAATGACTTTTGGGACGAAGCTTCTGATGAAGGCGTTGATCAGGATCTTCTGGCCCATGCCGCCTTGTTTCAGGCCCTCTCCAGCTTTGTCATTGCCTATGGCGAGGAAGCCGTCTCGGATATGTGTAAAAATCTCTCCAACCGTGTCATGGCGGGCGATTATACATTGGGCCGGACCCTTCAATAAAAGACACCCTGAGAAAGTCGGCAAGAAAGAGCCATTCAGAATGGGATAAAAGCATTTCCAGATTTTGATCAGAATGATAGGGTGAGCAAAACCCCGCTTCAGGTCAAAAACGGAACCGAGATCTATGCTTTGCCAGCCAAGAAAACAGAGCCTTGCCGCCTTTTGCCTGATAAGTCTTTTTTTGCTGCCATCATCAGGACAGGCGGCCAGTTCGGTTACCACTGAACGCATTATCAGCCTGCCAACCTTTTCGACTTCCAGCAAAGATGCTCCGGCCAGTTTAAGCGGAGAGATCCAGGATTCGGCTGGCAGTGGCACCAGTCTGAATGGTGATCGGTTGCTCTCTCAAGAGCCGGAAGGGGCAGAAGGCCAGATTGCCCTACCGCCATCAGATCATGACTCTCCTGTCTCTCCTGTCTCTTCTGCGCCAACCATTCCCTTGCCCGAGATTCACTATGACATCACAAAGGCCCCCAAAGGCGTTCAGCGGATGCATGAGAGCCTTTTAAGTGCTGCTAAAAGTGGCGATATGGCAAAGATGCGTCAAGCAATCGAAATGAACGAGATGCCGCCAATTCTTGGTTATGAAGAGGCAGGCTCGGATCCCCTCGCCGCTTTATATGGCATGTCTGGCGACAGTGAGGGGTCAGAAATATTGGCCATCATGAGCGAAATTCTGGAAGCGGGCTATGTGATCCAGAATAAAGGCACACCGCAAGAGCTCTATCTCTGGCCCTATTTTGCCGATTATCCGCTGGCGCAGCTCACCAAATCTCAACGGGTTGAGCTGTTTCGACTGATTACTGCGGGTGATTACGCAGAAATGCAAACCCTTGGACATTATATCTTCTATCGATTGGGAATCGGACCGGATGGCACTTGGCACTATCTGACAGCCGGAGATTGAGCCAACCAAGCGCCCTGCCGATTTTGAGTAAAGAGCAACCTCCCATTCGCTCTGGCTATATCGCTTTGGTCGAGATTGGGGAAAAGACCGCGAAAAGGGTAAAAAAAGGGCCAAATAAACCCTATTTGGCGCATTTGATTGACAAATCCGATTAAAATCGTATGGTTCGCCCACATTTCCGGCAAACAGAGCGCTTTGATAGATATAAAGCCCTCAGCAACATATGGTTCCATCATCGGATGAAATTTTCGGATTTAGGTCTGAGTTCAAAAGTCCTCGCAGCAGTTGAAGCAGCAGGCTATGAAACTCCCACTCCCATTCAAGCCCAAGCCATTCCGCATGTCCTTTCGAAAAAGGATGTTCTTGGCGTTGCTCAAACCGGAACAGGCAAAACAGCCTCTTTCACTTTGCCTATGCTGTCTTTGCTGGAAAGCGGACGCCCGCGGGCTCGTATGCCACGCACGCTTATTCTGGAACCAACACGAGAATTGGCTGCTCAGGTTGAACAGAGTTTTGAAGTCTATGGCCAAAATCATCGCCTGACGGTTGCCCTTTTGATTGGCGGCGTTTCCTTTGCTGATCAAATCAAGAAGCTGGATCGCGGGGCGGATGTGCTGATTGCGACGCCGGGTCGCCTGCTTGATCATTTCGAGCGCGGCAAATTGTTGCTCAATGGCGTTGATACCTTCATTGTCGATGAAGCCGACCGTATGCTGGATATGGGCTTCATTCCTGATATTGAGCGGATCTGCAAATTGCTGCCGCCATCGCGCCAAACTGTCTTCTTCTCGGCGACAATGCCATCAGAAATTCAGTCACTGGCCGATCAATTCCTGCGCAATCCAGAACGCATAGAAGTGGCTCCCCCCTCTTCTACCGCCAAAACCATTACCCAAGGCATCGTGGCCTCCGGTTCTAAGCCATGGGAAAAGCGGGCCATTTTGCGCGATTTGATCAACAATGCACAAGATCTGCAAAATGCTATCATTTTCTGCAATAGAAAACGCGATGTTGCGACCCTGTTCCGTTCACTGAACAAACATGGGTTCAATGCCGGTGCCTTGCATGGCGATATGGACCAGACATCGCGCATGGCAACGCTTGATAGCTTTAAATCTGGCGAGTTGAATATTCTGGTTGCCAGTGATGTTGCGGCACGCGGACTGGATATTCCAAGCGTCAGTCATGTTTTCAATTTCGATCTGCCCACCCATGCCGAAGATTATGTCCATCGCATTGGCAGAACAGGTCGTGCAGGCAGAGAAGGTGTTGCCCTGTCCATTGCCACCCGCAGTGACAGCAAATATCTCGATGCCATTGAAAAACTGATCAATGAGAAAATCAGCTGGCATGGCGATAGCTCTTTCAGCGCACAATCAGATGATGAGGAAGAAGACGGCAAGTCCCGTCGTGGCTCTCGCAATTCCAAACGCGGACGTGGCAACAAAAAAGACAAAGTTGCCAAAGACAGACGCGACAAGAAAGAGAATGACGAGACGCCGGATCAGAAGGAAGAGCGCAAGCCGCGCGGTCGCAGAGACCGTCAGGATCGCACCAATGATCAGTTCGAGGCCCCCGCGCGTCCCCGCCCCCCACAACAACATCGTGGCAACCGTCGGGGCCGGGATAGAGATGACAAGCAGGTCATCGGCATGGGCGATCATGTGCCTGCCTTTATGCTGGCCCCAATCAGGCCACCAAAACGCAAGGGCAAGAAGGTCCAGAGCGAAACAGCTGAATGATAAAAACCCGGCGCAAGGCCGGGTTTTTTAGTCCCGCAAACAGGGGCATTCAATAAAAACATGAGTGGTGTCAGATTGTTGCATTCTCGACAGCCTCAAAATATTTCAAGACACAACCCTGCATAGGAAATTTTCACAATCACCCTTTGAGAAATAATGGTTTTTATGAATCAAAGAGAGAACATTTAACGTCGTCTTAAAGGTTGGAACCTTACTCTATCGCCCAAATAGGGGATGATAATGAGGGATCACGCTTTTATAAGCGTGGTGAAACCATATGGACAACGCAGACTTCAAGCGCACCTACATATATGGCGAATCGGCTCTGGGTAATCTCAAGAAAAACCAAACCCCGGCCTATCCGCGTAATTATGAAATCTGGTACACCTATGCAGCAGGCTTTAACCGGGGTCTGAACAAAGCAATCAATGATATTCTGCGCAGTCAGGGCAAAATCTCCCCTCAGGAACTCGATAATATTTATAACGAGCATTTGTCGCCAAGTCGCTTAAGTGATCGGGTTGATGAAGTTGGCAGCCAGATCTCCAAAGAATTGCGCTCCATTGTTCGCGAAGTTGAAGATTATGTCTCAACCGCCGCAAATTATGGCAATTCCCTTGTTGGCGCTTCAAAAGATCTGTCCAAAACAGAAGACCGTCAGGTCATCCGGGATATTGTCGCGCAGCTCATCGCCGAAACCAAAGATGTTGAATCGCAAAATCGCGCCTTAAGTGAACAGCTTGCCGCCTCGCAGGCCCAAGTGCTGGAACTGCGCGAAAGCCTTGATACGATCCGTTATGAATCCCTGACCGACGATCTGACAACATTGGCCAATAGAAAGCATTTTGATCGTTCTATCGAAAATGCTCTGGCAGAAGCCTCAGAATCAGGTGAGCCAATCTCCCTTCTGATGACAGATATTGATCATTTCAAACAGTTCAACGATACATTCGGCCACCAAACAGGCGATCAGGTTCTGCGTCTTGTTGCCTTGGCCGTTAAGCAAAATGTCAAGGGGCAGGATATTCCATGCCGTTATGGCGGGGAAGAGTTTGGCGTTATCCTGCCAAGAACCAATTTGCGCCAGGCTGTCTCTGTGGCAGAAAGCATTCGCAAGGCGGTGATGGCAAAAGAATTGATCAAACGCTCAACAGGCGAAAATCTGGGCCGCATCACCATTTCCATCGGTGCTTCAACCTACAAACCGGGTGACACACCTCAAAGCATGATTGAGCGCGCTGATAAATGCCTCTATGCCGCCAAGCGTGGTGGCCGCAATCTGGTGAAAGCGGAAACAGACCCGGATATTGAGCAATCAAGCAGCGATGTCGCATAAGATGCGAGCCTTTATGGCTGATAGGCTTATAAAAATTTTCCAATAAAAAAGCGGCTCAAAAGGCCGCTTTTTTATTGGAAACAAGAATAAGACAGATCACCCCTGATTGCGCATCGCTTCCAAGGCAGAGGGGTCAACTGGCGTCAAGGCAACAGAATCTCCACAGCCGCAGGCCGATGATTGATTTGGATTATTGAAGGTAAAACCGGATCGGAATTTTGTGACTTCATAGCCCATTTCTGTGCCAAGCAAAAAGAGCACGGCTTTGGGGTCCACATAAACCCGCACGCCCTTATCCTCGACAACGTCATCCTTGGGATCGGGATCTGTGACCTTATCAAGCACATATTCCATACCAGCACAGCCGCCATTTTTCACGCCCACGCGCACGCCCTGCAAAGCATCGCCCGATGCTTCAACAAGACCGCGAATACGCTGTGCTGCTTCATCTGTAATGGAGAGAACCTGAAAGCGCCCAACCATATAATTGTCCTTCCTTCACAATCCGACCATGACAAAAGGCCTATCAGCCCGCCAATCAAGGCTCGTCCTATAAAAGCAATATGGGGTCAGTACCAGTTAATCGCAACCTTGGCTTCTTCTGACATCCGATCCGGTGTCCATGGCGGATCAAACACCATATTGACGGTCACCAATCCAACACCATCGACAGAGCTGACGGCATTTTCTACCCAACCCGGCATTTCACCCGCAACCGGGCATCCGGGTGCAGTTAGCGTCATATCGACTTCCACATTGCGATCGTCATCAATATCAACCCGATAAATCAGACCAATCTCATAGATGTCAGAGGGAATTTCAGGATCATAAACCGTTTTCAAAGCTGCAATGATATCCTGTGTCAAACGCTCCAATTCTTCAGGAGCCAGATTGGAACCAGGCTCCATTGCCGGAACATTGGGTTCGATCTCTTCCATATTTGAGCTCATCTCACTCATATCATACTCTTTCAAACCAGATTAGAAGGGTAGCATAGCATAAACCCATTCCAATCCATACAACCCGTAACGCCCTTGCTTTAAAAGCATCTAGGCAAAAAAGTCTTGCGCCTTCAGCAAGGCCTCGGCCAGCCGGTCAATTTCTTCCACTGTGTTATACATGCCAAAAGAGGCACGACAGGTAGAGGTCACGCCAAAGCGCTGCAACAAAGGTTGCGCACAATGGGTTCCGGCCCGAACGGCCACGCCAGAGCGATCAATCACCATTGAAATATCATGGGCATGAACCCCTTCAATTTCAAAGGATACAATCGCCCCTTTTTGACGTGCATTGCCGATAATGCGCAAACTGTTGATCTGACCCAGCCGCTCATGAGCATAGGCGCGCAATGTCTCTTCATGCATCGCAATCCGATCGCGGCCTATTTTCTCCATATAATCAAGCGCCGCACCCAGCCCAATTGCCTGAACAATTGGCGGTGTGCCAGCTTCAAATTTATGCGGAGCAGTGCCATAGGTGACGCCATCAACCGTCACATCCTTGATCATCTCCCCGCCCCCCATATAGGGCGGCATGGCATCCAGAAGCTCGGCCTTGGCATAGAGCACACCGATGCCAGAAGGGCCATATAATTTGTGTCCCGTCATGACAAAGAAATCTGCATCCAGATCCTTCACATCAATGGGCATGTGGACCGCGCTCTGACTGCCATCAATCAAGACCTTGATGCCGCGCTCATGAGCTTTGGCAATCACCTCTTTGACCGGCACGATGGTGCCCAAAGCATTGGACATATGCGTGATGGCAATCAGTTTGGTGCGCTCTGATAAAAGCGCCTCAAACTCTTCCATCAGAAAATTTCCATCTTCATCGACGGGCGCCCATTTGATCACGACGCCGGAACGTTCGCGAAAATAATTCCATGGCACGATATTGGAATGATGCTCCATGATGGAGAGGATGATCTCGTCCCCTTCCTCCAGCACCATACCGCCATAGGAAGACGCCACCAGATTGATAGCTTCGGTGGAGGAGCGCGTGAAAATCACATTATCAACGCTTGGTGCATTCAAAAAGCGGCGAACCTTTTCTCGTGCAGCCTCAAAGCGATCTGTTGCTGTGTTGGACAGATAATGCAGACCGCGATGCACATTGGCATATTCATGGCTATAGCAATGGCCAATCGCATCAATCACAGCCTGCGGCTTTTGAGCAGAGGCGCCATTATCGAGATAGACCAGAGGCTTGCCATAAACCTCGCGGGACAAAATCGGAAAATCTGCCCGAATTGCCTCAACATCATACGCGCCTTGCGCAGCCAATGCACCGGAATGCTCATTCATCGCATCATGTCCTTCAATCCATGCCTTTTAAGGCAATTTCAAAGGGCAGCAAAAGCACCGCCCCTTGAATGCAAGACCCTATCAGTGATCCAGACCAAGCCAGTCGGCAATAAAGCCTTCCAGCGCTTCGACCACTGCGTCATTGGAAACATGCTCAACCGCTTCAGCCAGGAAGGCCAAGACCAACATTTTCTTAGCCTTATCGAGCGGAATACCACGCGCACGCAAATAGAAGAGCAAATCTTCGTCCAATTCGCCGCAAGTCGCACCATGGGCGCATTGCACATCATCGGCAAAAATTTCCAGCTCAGGCTTGTTGAAGAAGGCAGCATCCTCGCTCAACAGCAAGGCTTGGCTCATCATCTGGCCATCGGTTTTCTGGGCTGGCTGCCGCACAAAAATCTTGCCCTGAAAAACGCCCTGCGCCTTATCATCCATTACCGTGCGATATTGCTCTTTGGAATTGCAATTGGGCACAGCATGGTCCACCAGCAAGGTCTGGTCGCTATGCTGGTTGCGGCCAATGATGGTCGCCCCGAACAATTCTGCATCGCTATATTCACCGGTAAATTTCACAAAGGCCGTGTTGCGGGTAAATTGCCCACCAGTGGACATGGTGAAATGCTCAAAATGGGATTTCTCCCCCAAAATGGCCGTGGTTGACCCCAGATGCAGCGCATTCACGCCCTCTGACAACAGACGGGAGACCGACAGGCTTGCACCATCCGCAATGCGAAAATCAATGGCTTCATTGACCTGATAGGCCTGCTCATCCCCGACAAATGTCTCAAGAATGAAGGCTTTGGCATTCTTGCCAACGCTCACCCGGTTGCGCGTGGTGGCCATTCCGCCACCAATCATCAAAGATAGAATCTCGATTGGACGCTCAAGCTCAACACCATCGGCAACATCAATGATCACACCATCTTGCAACAGCGCCGTATTGAGCGTCAAAGCGCGATCGCCCTTGGCAATTTCCAGCTCATCCAGAACAAAGGCACCCTCTTCCAAGGCTTTGGAAACAGGGGTCAAGCTCACCTTACCCTGCAAGGCATCCAGATCGGACAAATCCGCCCGAAAGACGCCATTGACCAGAACCAGACGGTCACAATCCAGCCCACGCAAACGCGGCACCACCGCCATTTGTTTGCTGATCTCATCGGCACTGACCTCGCCCGCCAAGGACAAGTCCTTTGGCATCACCCGTTTGAGATCGGAATATTTCCATTCCTCAACACGACGATTGGGCAAGCCTTCTGAGCGAAATTTTTCAACAGCATCGGCTCGCACCGAAGCAAAATCCTTGCCCGGCAATGCAGCTTGCGCCCCATCCAAAAGCGCTGCCAGCGCTTCTTCCGACGGGGTCTTTACGACAGTCAAAGTCATCGCAAATCTCCTTGTCGGCTTTACGCCGCAGCTCCGCCAGTATAATCGGCATAGCCTTTTTCTTCCAGCTCAAGCGCCAGATCCTTATCACCGCTCTTCACAATGCGGCCCTGATACATCACATGCACCACATCCGGTACGATATAATCGAGCAAGCGCTGATAATGGGTGATGATAAGCATGGAGCGCTCTTCAGAGCGTAGCGCATTCACACCTTCAGAGACGATGCGCAGGGCATCAATATCAAGGCCGGAATCAGTCTCATCCAACACACAGAATTTTGGCTCCAACAAAGCCATCTGCAAAATCTCGTTGCGCTTTTTCTCGCCACCGGAAAAGCCGACATTGAGCGGACGACGCAACATTTCCTGCGTGACATTGAGCTTGGCAGACAATTCCTTGACGCGCTTCATGAAATCAGGGGTTTTCAGCTCTGGCTCACCGCGTGTCTGGCGCTGGGCATTCAATGCGGTTTTCAGGAAGGTCATATTGGCAACACCGGGAATTTCAATCGGATATTGCATCGCTAGAAACATGCCGACAGCGGCACGCTCTTCCGGCTCCATCTCCAACACATCCTCACCAAAGAACAGAATTTCTCCTTCGGTGATTTCATAATCATCCTTGCCCGCCAAAACATAGGACAAAGTGGATTTACCAGAGCCATTTGGCCCCATAATGGCATGCACTTCGCCAGCTTTGATGGTCAGATCAATACCACGAAGGATTTTGTTGCCTTCCACCTCGGCATGAAGATTTTTAATTTCGAGCATTCTCTTGTCTCCTTGCGCAGCTATTGATCAGCGCGCAATGCTGTAACTTTAAAAGGGTCAGGCTGATAAAGCAGGTGCAGCGCTTAGCCGACACTGCCTTCCAGCGAAATATTGATCAGTTTCTGTGCCTCAACAGCAAATTCCATGGGAAGCTGCTGAATGACATCTTTCACAAAGCCATTGACGATCAGGGCCACAGCCTCTTCTTCGCCAATGCCACGCGCCCGACAATAGAACATCTGGTCATCTGAAATTTTTGAGGTCGTCGCCTCATGTTCAAAGACGGCAGAGGCATTCTTGCTTTCGATATAAGGCACCGTATGCGCGCCGCACTGATCCCCAATCAACAAACTGTCACATTGGGTAAAGTTACGGGCATGAGAGGCTTTTTTGTGTGCTGACACCAAACCGCGATAGGTATTTTCCGAGCGACCTGCGGAAATCCCTTTTGAGATAATGCGACTGGACGTATTCTTGCCCAGATGGATCATCTTGGTTCCGCTATCGATTTGCTGACGGCCATTGGAAATGGCGATGGAATAAAATTCCCCGACACTATTCTCGCCGCGCAAGATACAGCTTGGATATTTCCAGGTAATGGCAGAGCCGGTTTCAACCTGTGTCCAGGAGATTTTGGCATTCTTTTCACGGCAATCGCCACGCTTGGTGACGAAATTGTAAATCCCGCCCTTGCCTTCACTATCGCCCGGATACCAGTTCTGAACGGTGGAATATTTGATCTCGGCATCTTCCAGAGCCACCAGCTCAACAACAGCGGCGTGAAGCTGGTTTTCATCACGCTGCGGCGCTGTACAGCCTTCCAGATAGGAGACATAGGACCCCTTGTCGGCAATGATCAGCGTGCGTTCAAACTGGCCTGTATTTTGCTCATTGATACGGAAATAGGTTGACAATTCCATCGGGCAGCGCACGCCTTCGGGAATGTAAACAAAGGATCCGTCGGTAAAGACCGCGCTGTTCAGCGTTGCGTAGAAATTGTCTGTCACCGGCACAACAGAGCCTAAATATTTCTGCACCAGTTCTGGATATTCCTTCACCGCTTCAGAAATCGGACAGAAAATCACCCCTGCCTTTTTCAGCTCTTCCTTAAAGGTTGTGGCAACGGAGACGGAATCAAACACCGCATCCACGGCAACCTTGGTATGCACCCGGTTTTCCTCGGAAACACCGGCCAGAATTTCCTGCTCTTGCAACGGAATACCGAGCTTTTCATAGGTGCGCAAAAGCTCTGGATCCACCTCATCCAGACTTTTCAGCCCTTCGGTATTTTTGGGGGCGGCATAATAATAGAGATCCTGAAAATCAATTTCAGGATAATTCACCCGTGCCCAACTTGGCTCTTGCATGGTTTGCCAACGCTTATAGGCATCAAGCCGCCAATCCAGCATCCATTGCGGCTCATCTTTCTTGGCAGAGATAAACCGAATGATGTCCTCATTGAGGCCTTTGGGAGCTTTGTCTGTCTCGATATCGGTAACAAAGCCATATTTGTACTGGTCGACGTCAATCTCGCGTACCTGATCAACGGTTTCCTTAACAGCAGCCATCTGCTACTCCATCCTGAGCGGTTTGAAAGACCGCAGGTCCATAAACTGCTTCATCGCAGTCTGACAAATGACTTTGTCAGTTGGCTGAAACCGTCCCGAAATGCCCGATTGCAGGGATAAAGCATTTCTTTTCAGCCAAATGCCGCGTGCAAATCTCATTCACATTCGCGACACACCCTCTGGTGCCATCCTGTTGATCCGACAAAATGGCAATAAACTGATTATTGGCATCATATAGGAGGCGCAAAGCCCCTTTCACAATGCCAAACCCAGCTTTTTCGAATGTTTGGCACAAATTTTCTCCAAAACATTCAGTAATTTCTCAATGTCAGCCGCCTCACTGGCCCAGCCCAGACTGACCCGAACCGCAGCCCCGGCAAGCTCTGCGTCAAAGCCCATGGCGGTCAGCACATGAGAGGCCGAAACCTTGCCAGATGAGCAAGCAGAGCCGGAACTGACCGCAATGCCTGCCAAATCCAGCTGAATGAGCATGGTCTCCGCCCGCATCCCGGCAATGGCAAACTGACAGCAACTCTCGATCCGCTGTGCGCCTTTGCCAAAAATCACCGCATCCGGGGCAATATCCATCAAGCCTTGCTCAAAGCGATCGCGCAAAGCGCCAAGGCGTTGCATTTCACCGCTTACATCGGCCCCTTGCTGATCTTTGCCATCGCAAAGTTGCAGATAGGCCAAATCTGCCGCCACACCAAAACCGACAATGGCCTGAACATCTTCTGTCCCAGCCCGATTGCGGTTTTCCTGAGGTCCACCTGTGATCAAAGGTGCCGGTTCAAGCCCTTCTCGCGCCATAATCAGCGCCCCAATGCCTTTGGGGCCGCCCAATTTGTGCGACGATAGCGCCATGGATGTGCATCCGATCTGACCAATATCAAGCGCAAGACGGCCTGCCGCCTGCACAGCATCAATATGGCAATAGGCGTCATAGTCTCTCGCCAAGGCGGCGATATCCGCAATTGGCTGCACGACCCCGGTTTCGCTATTGACCGCCATAACGGCAATCATCGGCACCCCTTGGCTTTGATCATGCTGCGCCAGCAAGGCCCGCAGGGCAGATAGATCAACCACACCCTTGTCATCCACCGCAATGGCGCTCATCTGATCTGCTGCAAACCGGCCACCGGACAAAATAGAGGGATGCTCCACCGCACTATGATAGAGATGGGATGCCGGTTTTGCTTCGTAATCCCATTTCATATCAGGCGTTAAGGCCTGCATATTGGCCTCGGTTGCACCAGAGGTAAAAATCACCGATCCAACAGGGGCTGCAACCAGTCGCGCCACTTGCGCCCGCGCCCGCTCAATTGCCGCCCGCGCCTCTCGTCCCTCGCTATGAATGGAGGACGCATTGCCTCCAAGATCCATAGCCCTGATCAGGGCCTCTCGCACTTGGGGCCGCAGCGGAGCAGTCGCGTTATAATCGAGATAATGTCTCACTTTATCCCTTGCCCTATTCTCACGTCTTAGCCTGCCATTTCTGCATCCTTTTAACCAAGGAACAGAAAGATATGCGATTTATTGACGGTAAAGATCCCAAAAGACTTGTAATTTCCCCATTTCTTTATGCTATGAAGGAGCTGAGAAATGGATCCTGCCAGTTCCAATTTGGAATTATTCTAAATTGAAGCTAGTGAACTTGTCTTTTTAAGTCAAGTTAAACACCAGCCGATATACCCAAAAACACGTAAATTTGGTGATATTGGTGGCAAGATTGTGATTGGAACATTGATAACAGGAGAGGATCAGGCACCCTATGCCAGAGGTGATCTTCAACGGCCCCGCCGGGCGCTTGGAAGGCCGGCTTCATCCGTCCAAAAACCGCAAAGCCCCTATTGCTCTCATTCTGCATCCTCATCCCCGCTTTGGCGGCACGATGAATAATGAGATCATCTACCATCTTTATTACATGTATGCGCGGCGTGGATTCACGGTTTTGCGCTTCAATTTCCGTGGTGTTGGCCGGTCACAAGGTCAGTTTGACCATGGTGTGGGCGAATTATCGGACGCAGCTGCGGCGCTGGATTGGGTCCAGACCATCCATTCAGAAGCCCCCGGTGTCTGGATTGCCGGTTTCTCCTTTGGTGCCTGGATCGGTATGCAATTGCTTATGCGCCGCCCAGAGGTAGAGGGCTTCATCTCCATTGCCCCGCCTGCCAATCTCTATGATTTCTCTTTCCTTGCCCCTTGCCCGTCTTCTGGTCTGATCACCCATGGCGGCATGGATAAAGTTGTGCCTCACAAGGATGTTCAGGCTTTGGTTGACAAGCTGAAAACCCAGAAAGGCATTGTCATCGATCAGGAAATCATCCCCGGTGCCAACCATTTCTTCAAGGAAGAAACAGATCAGTTGATCAATGTTTGCGCCAATTATCTGGATCAGCGAATCGGCTTTGATTCGTCTCAGTTGCTTGATGTCAACGAAAGCGACGACAAAAGCGAAAACGCCATCCAGCTTTAATCATCATCATCTGTTCAAAGACAAACCGCCCGCTTCAAAGAGTGGGCGGTTTTTTATGGCGCACAAAAATCAAACGGCTCCATGTCACCCCAAAAGCCCACTTTTGAGGCCTCGCTTTTGAGACAGTGTGTCAAATCAGTCTCTATCCAACCAAAACGCCGCCGCTCATTGGCTCCCTGACCCCTGTGGTGCCGGGAAAGGTTAAGGGCAGATTTCGCAAGGATCGCACGGCGAGATAGGCAAAAGCTTGGGCTTCCATCGCATCGCCATCAAAGCCCAAATCATCGGCTCGCTTCACCTCACACTCCAAGGCCCCTTGCAGCTGGCCAACCATGACCGGATTATGCTGCCCACCGCCGCAGACCACCAAGGCTCGGGCCTGTTGGCCTTTGATTTGTTCCATTTGCTCTATGCCAAGACAAATTGTCTCGACCGTGAAAGCCGTCAGCGTCGCCACGGCATCCTCTATACTGTGATTGTCAACAAGAGAGACATCAAAAGCATTGCGGTCGAGGGATTTTGGGGCCAGTTTTTGAAAATAGGGATTGCCTATCAAGCCAACCAAAGCCAGAAAGTCCACCTGCCCTGCCATGGCAATCCGTCCGCCTTCATCCATGTCTTTGCCAAGCTTGCTGCGCACCAAATCGTCAATCAGCGCATTTCCGGGGCCAGAATCAAACGCTGTGAGATCATCCTCTGCGCCAATCCATGTGATATTGGACACCCCACCAATATTGACAAAAGCACAAGGGCTTGGAAGAGCCGCTTTGCAGGCCAAAAGCTGATGGAAAACCGGCACCAAAGGCGCTCCCTGCCCGCCATGCTCCATATCTTTGGCGCGCAAATCAAACATAACCGGACAATTGAGCGCTTCTGACAGCGCTTTGCCATCCCCCAATTGCACGGTTATTCCTGCTTGCGGCTCATGCCAAACCGTTTGGCCATGAAAGCCGATGATATCGGGCTGTAAATCCTGATCCAGCCCAGCCAAAAACTGTTTTGCAGCCTCACAATGGGCCTGTGTCACCATCTCTTGTGCATCAGCCAAAGGACCGGAACGGTCTTGACGGTCCGTCATGCCTTTGGCCACCTCCATGGCGCTTACCAGCTTTTGCTTTTGCACTTCATCATAGCCATGAAATCCACTGGCCAGCGCTTCGAACTGATCCTGACCATCTGTACGGATCAAGGCCAGATCAATTCCATCGCAAGAGGTGCCGCTCATCAGCCCCAAAGCCAGAATCGGTAAATTTTCCTCTGTAAAATGCGTTTTCTTCTGCATTTTTCCCAAATCCTTCTGATTTCTGGCCTGCCAGCTAGTGATCTTTAAAAAGAAGTTTGTTAGATAGTGCGCTTTGAAAGGCATCAGATCTGTCTAGGCGCAGCATAACCAACTCTTTGCACCAAAAGACAGCCCCTGATCGCCACTTTAGCAGTAACACCCGTTTTTTAAGGAGGAATGCGGCTATGACCGCCTTCAAATCCGAATTTCTACACACGTTGAACGAGCGTGGATTCATCCACCAATGCTCAGACCCCGAAGGGCTGGATAAACTCTTTTCCACGGAAACGGTGACTGCTTATATCGGCTATGACTGCACAGCGAAATCTGTGCATGTCGGTAATCTTGTTTCCATGATGATGCTGCATTGGCTGCAAAAAACCGGCCATCGTCCCATCGCCCTGATGGGCGGCGGCACAACCATGGTGGGCGATCCATCTGGCCGTGACGAAACACGCCAATTGCTGACGCCGGACATTATCCAGTCCAACAAGGAAAGCATCCGCGAGATTTTCTCCAGCCTGCTCAATTTTGGCGATGGCCCCAATGATGCCTTGCAAGTGGACAATGCCGATTGGCTGCTGGATCTGAAATATATCGAGCTGTTGCGCGATGTTGGCTCCAAATTCTCGGTCAATCAAATGCTGGCCCGCGATGCCGTGCGTTTGCGTCTGGAGCGCGAGCAACCGCTTTCCTTCATCGAGTTTAACTATATGATCCTTCAGGCTTATGATTATACCCGCCTGAATAAAGAATATGGCTGCCGTCTGCAAATGGGTGGATCGGATCAATGGGGCAATATCCTCTCCGGGATTGATCTGTGCCGCCGCATGAACAATACCGAGACCTTTGCGCTGACCACACCGCTGATTACCAAATCCGATGGCTCAAAGATGGGCAAATCTGTTGATGGGGCCATCTGGTTGCGGGGCGATATGTATAGCCCTTATGATTATTGGCAATTCTGGCGCAATACGGGCGATGCCGACGTTATTCGCTTCCTCAAGCTCTATACCACCTTGCCAATGGAAGAGATTAACCGTCTGGCTGCGCTGGAAGGTAATGAGCTGAATGAGGCCAAGAAAATCTTGGCCACAGAAGCAACGGCCCTCATTCATGGCCGCGATGCAGCAGAAACAGCTGCTGAGACTGCCCGCAAAACCTTTGAAGCGGGCCAGGCCTCTGCTGCCAATCTGCCAACCATCGAGATCAAACAGGCCGATCTTGATGCAGGCATCGGCATTCTCAGCGCCTTTGTCACAGCCGGTCTTGCCAAATCCAATGGCGAAGCCCGCCGCAATATCAAAGGCGGCGCCCTGAAACTCAATGATCAAGCCGTCACTGATGACAGCCTGTCTTTGAGTGCTGATTCCCTGAATGAAGAGGGCGTCATCAAGCTGTCCATGGGCAAGAAAAAGCATGTGCTTTTGAAACTGGCTGATTGATCAAATCGGACCATAAAAACAACAAAGGCCAGTGAAGCAATCTTCACTGGCCTTTTTCGTATCTAATACATTTCAAACAGCCTATCGCCCAAATTCAAAAATCTTGCGCAAGGCCCCCGGCGCCAGCATGGATGCTGGGTTCACAAGCACTTTGGGATTATCCATTGCGCCCTTGATTTTATAGGTGATACCCAACAGGCCTTCATTTTTGCGATTGCCCAGAGCCCGGCCAATCACCGGCAAACGTGAAAACAGATTATTGACAGCATAGGCGGGAATATATACCCCGGTCAGGCGCACAGTTTTTTGCCGCATATCCAGATTGCCGCTCATGGTTGCGCCCAAAGCCGGTCCTTTGACCACCCCGTGCGAAACCGACACAATGCCCTCTTTGCTGGAGAAATTCAGCGTCAATTTATCAAAGCTTGTATTGGATCTTTGTAACTGGCCGCTGGATGCATCGCGGCGTGCGGCACCCTTGATGGCAAATTTTTTGAGAAAAACCGAGCCTTTGATTTCTCTCCACCCCTTTGCCAGTTCTGCTGAAACAGCCAAACGGCCTCCGACAATCTTGTCGTAAATTCCCAAAAAGCGCAGCAAGACACCTGCATCCAGCGTCGAAATATGCAAGGTCGGATTGTTGCCTGTTTGCGTTTCGACTTTGAAATCTGTGCGTCCATTCAGCTTGCCAGAAATAAACATCTCGCGGTCCTTGCCCCGCACCACACTATGGCGGGCACTGACATCGGACAGAATATTGCCTTTCATACCAATCACCCGATCAATACGGGCTTTGAGATGATAGCTTGCAGACGTTTTCTTGCGCGAAGAGGCAGTCTTGGACGCAAAAGCCCCCTTCACCAGCTTGCCTCGCAAATCCAGCAATTGGCCGGAAACAGAAATATCAAAAATCTGCCCCTTTCTCTGGGCCACACGCACACTGAAGGAATCGCCACGGCTCAAAGACAGAGAGCTGATAACAAGGGACTGCAAGCCTTGCTCGGCATGGAGTTTTCCCTGGCCAACGGCCTTAAAGCCCTGACCGGAAATATCAAGAGATGAGATCTGATAGCTTTTGCCTTTCACATCCACCTTAAAGCTGGCCTGCCCCTTGACCCCTGATTTTTTCGTCCAGCCAATCTCGTCCAAGCGCAAAACGGCCTTGGTCAGATCCACGGCTACATCATAGCGATCCTTTGATGTGCCATTTTGTTTAATCGTCACAGAAACCGGCCCTTGCAACCAATTGCCTAAATCAAGGCCAAGATTTGCCCGATCCCGATCTGAGAGAACCAGTTTGACATTGGATTTGAGTTTGACCGATTGATCGGTTGATGTTTCCACATCCACATTGGCCTGCAAACCATCGATCAAACCAGAGCCGGAAATATCAACGCGGGTGCCATCTGTCCTGATGGCAAGATTGGCGTCCTTGATATCCCGACCGCGAACAGCAGAACCAGACGAAAAATCGCTCAACGTCACCTTGGCATCGTAACGAACGTCTTCTTTTTTCAAGTCTTTCTTGAAAGGAAAGCGAAGTTTGATCCGGGCATTTGCCTGACCTTTCAGACGATTGGCGGATAATTTTTCTCCCTTGAGCACAGAAAGAGGCTCATGATCCACAACCGCGCCCAAGGCGGCGGCGCTGCCCTTGGCTTCCAAGACCAGAATACCGGTGGCAGGCTTTTGTGCATGATCGGGGATTTCAAACCGGCCAGAGGTCAAGGGAAGACGCTGACCGGTTTTGGCCACAAATTCCCCTTTCGTCAGACTGGCTAAAAAGGTGCGCCCGGTAAAAATACCCGTCCCGGAAATATTATGAGCAGGTGCTAACTCTCCAAAAGGCTTTAAGGCAACATTTTCCAGACCAAAGGCCCCGTTGACCGCGTCATCTGGCAATTCCAGACGATCATCAGCCGTACGCTCAAACATTTTATCGGTCAGCGAGATTTCAATTGTACCGCCAGTTGTACGGCCAGACTGGACATTTTGCAAAACCCAGCGCCGGGCCCCGCCGGCAATATTGACGGGCCACATCTGAGAGAACAAATCATAGGGCATGGGAGAGACCTGAAAAGCCATGCCTGCGGTCAAAACATCATCAACAAGTGCAATTGATCCTGCACCATCAAGCTTGCCTTCCTCAGCGAGCGCAGAAAAGCGGTCAATATGCATGATGCCGCTTTGGCGTCCCACACGCGCATGTAGCACCAATTCATTGAGAATTTTGGCGGTATTGGGGTTATCTCGGGCATCCAGAACAAGATCCTGCGCTTCAATGACCATCTTCACGTCACCAGACCGCTCTTTTGGCCAGACAGCCACTCCTTTAAACTGACCGCCTGTCTCACCAAACAATACTTGGCCAAATTTAAGAGCCAAAACGCGATCATCTGGCTCCCAATCCAGACGAAAACTCGCTTCATCCAGCAAGGCGCTGTCATTGTCGCCAAAATCAAGCCGTCCCGCGCCAACATCCAGCGCCACCCGCATGTCAATCAGGCTATCGCGGCCATCAAAATCCATTCGCGCTGCGCCATAAAAGGGAGAATTGAATTTAAAACGGCGGGCTTTTTCTGCAAAACGTGGCCAGATATCAGCGAGCGAGACATCAGCAAAACGAAATTCGATCGATTTTCCTGCAACCCCGTCTGTTTCTTCTTCCAGCTTATATTCAGCCATCGCAAAGGCAATGCGGCCCTTTTTGCCATCGACCGCAAAATCAATGCGCCAGTCATTATCATCATCGCCTTTAGGCTGATAGGAAAAGGCAACATTGTCCAAAAGGCGGGTTTTATTGGCCAATTGATCGGTAAAATGCAATTTGCTATCGCGAATGAGAATACGGGGGGGCCGCTTTGATAAATCAGCATCCGCCAAAGGCTGCATGGCCCGGCGCATCCCATAAATCAGCGAGACAAATTCAGGCTCATCCGGGTCATAATAATCGGCTTGAGAACGTATCGGAGGACCAAAAGTTGCGGACAGGCCACCGGGATCTTGTCCGGCAATGATAAAACGTCCCAATTGGTCACGCACCAAATGGGCTTCCAGCCGAGGCACATAAATCTGGCTCGGTACAAATTTTCGTTGCAGCAGCGAGAGAAAGTCAATTTCCAGATCAATGCGGGGAGCAGAGAAGAGTGAAGTCGCCCCTTCTAGCAAATTCACATTGCTAAGTCGCAGAGCTAGCCCGCCCTCTTCTGCAAAACTGATCTGTACATCGTCCAATTCCAGAATTTGCCCGGATGCCAGACTATTGGATGCTGCCCCTTCAATATCATCGACCAGCGAGGGAACAGACAAAGGCGAGGCCACCAAGCGCAAAACCAAAAGCCCGGCAACCAAAAGAATGACAATCGCCAAAACGCCAATGGCTTTCAAACTACGCCGACCCCAGCCCGATTTTGCCTTATCTTTCTGTTTCGCAATGCTCTCTTCATTACCATTTTGGGGGCCATTTTTGTGCAAATCAGACGCTTGAAAAGATGGCTTGTCAGCACTCAGTTTGGGCTGATCTTTGGAGGCATGACGCCCATCCTCATTTGAACTTTCCTGATCCACCAAAACAGGACGCCTCCATAAATATTCGACCAGCGTTGGACGCAAAGATATGCACGCTGGCATTTTTCTTTTCGTTATGCCAGATTCGATCAAAATGAAAGACCGGAAACCTATTTGTCAGCGTCAAACAAGTCCATTTGTTGGCGCATCGCGTATAGCCCCAAAATATATCAGGATAGAGAGCGTTTGATTGGCCGAGAATCAGACAATCAACACCCAATCCAAATTGGGATCATGCCGGGATAGCAACAGCATCCCTTCATGCTCCGCTCAATGTTACGTCAGGCTCTTTCATTGAGGCGCAACATTGATCGATAAAATGGTCAAAAGGAAGGCAATATGTCATCAGAATTATCACAATCCATGCAAGCGCCAAATTTTTCTCTGCCAGCCAATGGCGGCGAGACGATAGAGCTTGATCAGTTCAAAGGGCAAAATGTTGTTGTCTATTTTTACCCAAAAGACAACACACCCGGCTGTACCACAGAAGCCCTTGATTTTACGGCTTTAAAGGATGATTTTGCAAAAGCCGATACCATCGTCATTGGCATCTCGGCTGACAGCGTCAAGAAACATGACAATTTTGTCGCAAAACATGATCTGGGCATCCTTCTGGCCTCTGATGAGGACAAACAGGCCATTGAAGCCTATGGGGTGTGGGTTGAAAAGAAAATGTATGGCAAAAGCTATATGGGCATCGAACGCGCCACCTTTCTAATCGACAAAGAAAGCAAAATTGCCCAGATCTGGCGCAAGGTCAAAGTCAAAGGCCACGCCCAGAGCGTGTTGGAAGCCGCCCAAAGCCTTTCATAAAGCTGACGGAAGCGTCTTGTTGGGTGGATTTCGACAATCTGACAAGACGCTTGCATTGACATTGAAAGCCCCTCACTTGTCTCTTGTCACTTATCTATTGGCATTTTACAAAGACAGGCTTATAGCTTTGCTTATCAAACATTTGCAAAGAGATAGCCAGATCCATGCTTACTCATCCTTATCTGCAAACAGCCCCTATCCGTATAGATGGCCCAACCTATCCCTGCCTTGCCAGCTATGCACGGGCTATTACCTCAACACCGGATCTTGATGAGAAAATACAGCTCTCTTATGACGCAGCGCGCGCATGGTATGGCCGAACGCTTTCCCTGAGCAGTCAGCATAATCAGGCAATGCCGGACAGACCCGGACGCCCGAAAGAGCCAATATTGCTGCCGCCCAACAAAATGCCCAAACGCTCGAAAGGCAAAGGACAAGGTAAACTTGCTCTATTGCATTCCCTTGCTCATATTGAATTAAATGCCATTGACCTGACATGGGATCTGGTGGGCCGCTATATCAATCAGAAAATGCCACGCAGCTTTTTTGATCAATTTGTGCAAGTGGGACTGGAAGAAGCCAGACATTTTGATCTTCTGGACACGCATCTGAAAAAACTCGGCAGCTATTATGGAGCCCTTCCAGCTCATGATGGTTTATGGCAGGCGGCGCAAGATACGAGCTATGATCTGCTGGCACGTCTGGCACTGATTCCGCTTGTGCTGGAAGCAAGAGGGCTGGATGTCACGCCCTCAACCGTCCTTAAAATGCGCCAACATGGCGATGAAGACAGCGCCAATATTTTGCAAATTATCTATCGGGATGAAAAACGCCATGTGGCATTTGGCGTAAAATGGTTTCGCTATATGTGTGATCGACAAAAGCTTGCGCCAGAGCCGACCTTTCACAAACTTGTCCGCACACATTTCAGAGGCAGTCTGAAGCCGCCCTTTAACGATTTGGCACGGGCAGAAGCTGGCCTAACACCGGGCTTTTACAAACCCTTAACCGGCATTTCATCCACCCGCCCGGACCCTTTATAAACGATTTGTTAACCCTAATTGCGCCTTAATGAGGGAGATATAAAAGCACGAAAGAAATAAGTGGTTTCTAAATGCTCTCTCATAACAGACCCAATACATTCGGACGCAGAAATGAGCCGCATCGCATCATCATTGCCCATGGCGATGTAGTGCAGGATTTTACCGTCAGGCCATGGGTTTTTTCGACCCTGTTTGTCGTTGGTCTGATTTTTAGCGCCCTGTATTTGTCAGCCACCACTTATTTGGTCTTTCGCGATGAAATCATTAGCTTTTCCAGATCGGAACAAGCCATGATTCACAATGCTTATGAAGACAGAATTACGGATTTACGCGCCCAACTGGACCGGGTTGCCAGCCGACAGATGATCAATCAGCAGGAAATAGAAAGCCGCGTGCAGACATTGATGCGCAAGCAGGCGGATTATGAATCCTATTCCTCTGTGCTGGCACCGATACTCAAAAAGGCCGAAGCTGCGGGCGTTAAGATTCGCAACACGCTGGATATGCCAACCCCCAAAATGGCTCCATGGCGGATTAAAAAAGCCAATCAACAGGCAAAAGCAACGAAAGTCAAAAGTTCTGATACGCGCATTCAAAGCAGTTTTACAGAATTGGCGTCTCTCGGCTTTCGCTCCAGTACATCAATGAACAAGGACCAGTCTCTCAACCAGCCGGACCCTTTTGAACAGATTGCCTCTCTCAATCTGGAACAGCCCTCAATCACCAAAGATGAGCAAATCGGCATTGATCCAATAGCGACCGATGCCATTGCAAAGCGGGACGCAACCATTGTGCGCCTTGCAGACGCAGCACAGCAATTGGACAATGACATTCTCGATAATGCCGTTATTCTGGGTAACATCTTGCAGGATATCCGCAAGAAAACCGAGCGAGTTGAGCGCCGCATCGCATCCCTTGGCGTTACCTTGGATACCAATGTCGCGATGGGCGGGCCATATTTGCCATTGGCCCATCATGCCAGTCAGGAACATCTGGCGGCAGGGGCTGAAAAAGTCACCAATGCGCTGGACCAATATATGCGCTTGCGGGAAAATCTGCGCAAATTGCCAATCGCTCACCCCTTGCCAAGTGGCCGTCTGACCAGCCGTTTCGGCCCCAGACGCGATCCTTTTTTGGGAAGAATGGCCATGCATTCCGGCCTTGATATTGCCCAAGCCCATGGCACCCCCATTCGCGCGTCGGGCGCTGGCAAGGTCACACATGCCGGGCGCAGATCGGGCTATGGACTTATGGTGGAAATTGATCACGGCAACGGCGTTACCAGCCGCTATGCCCATATGAGCAAGGTCATTGCCCGCAAAGGCCAGTGGATCAAGAAAGGCGCAACCGTTGGCAAAGTTGGCTCTTCTGGTCGCTCAACTGGCCCTCATTTGCATTTCGAAACACGCATTCGCGGCAAAGCTGTCAATCCAGGCTCTTTTCTGTTGGCAGGCATTGAATTGCGCCGCGAGCTGTAACCCATAGCGGCAGAGATAAAAAAAGCCCGATTGATTACTCAATCGGGCTTTTCTTTTTTCAAATTTCAGACGCAATCAAACCAGATCTTCCACCGCCTGATCGTCGCCATCGCCATAAGCACGTTGGGCAAGAGCGGCTTCCATATAAGGCGTCAAAGCCCCATCTAGCACATCTTGCGGGCTGGTGCTTTCAACCCCTGTCCGTAAATCCTTGACCAGCTGATAAGGCTGCAAAACATAGGAGCGGATCTGATGCCCCCAACCAATATCGGTTTTTGAAGCAGCCTCGGCATTGGCCTTGTCTTCGCGGATTTGCAATTCACGCTCATACAAACGCGCTTTGAGCATATCCCAAGCCTGCGCCCGGTTTTTGTGCTGAGAGCGCTGGTTTTGGCACTGAACCACAATTCCGGTCGGCTGGTGCGTGATACGAACGGCAGAATCGGTTGTGTTCACATGCTGACCACCAGCTCCAGAGGCGCGGTAAGTATCAATCCGGCAATCTGATTCATTAATTTCGATATCAATGGAATCGTCAATCACCGGATAGACCCAAATAGAGGAGAAAGACGTATGCCGCCGCGCCTGACTGTCAAAGGGTGAAATACGCACCAGACGATGGACACCAGATTCGGTCTTGGCCCATCCATAGGCATTCTCGCCCTTGATCATGATGGTTGCCGCCTTGATGCCCGCCTCTTCACCTGCGGTGACTTCCAGCACATCCACCTTGAAACCAGCCTTCTCGGCCCAGCGGGTATACATGCGCAACAGCATGGAAGCCCAATCCTGACTTTCCGTACCGCCAGCCCCGGAATGCACCTCGATATAGCAATCATTGCCATCGGCTTCACCGGACAAAAGGGTCTCGATTTGTTGGCGATTGATATCAGCCAGCAAGCCTTGCAAGGTTGCTTCTGCATCGTCAACAATATCCTGATCCTCTTCCATCTCGCCCATTTCAATCAGCTCGATGGAATCTTCCAGATCCTGATTGGCTTTCAAATAGCCATTGATCGCGCTTTCCAGCTTCTGGCGCTCTTGCATCAGCTTCTGGGCATTTTGCGGATCATTCCAAAGATCGGGATCTTCTGCCAGATTATTCAGTTCAAGCAATCTTTTTTGGGACGCATCCCAGTCAAAGATGCCTCCTCAGCAGAGCAAGACCCTGCTTGATTTCATCAACCACATTCTGAATTTCAGCACGCATAGTCGTCTAATGCCTTTTTATTCATAACTTTCTTGAAGCGATTGAATAGTGCCATCACAGGCAAAAGTCCACCGCAATAACAAAACGGACACAGCCTGAAAAACAAACTGCATCCGTTTTTATCTCTGATATCTGACAGATTAAAACAATCCACCTGTTGTGCCATCGCTCAAAGCCCGTTCGGCTTCCTGCGCGGAAATAGGCCGTCCCATATCCTCGGTAAATCCAATGACAGAATAACTATCGGGTGGCAGAGTCCCCGGCTTGAAGGCCTCCATAATCACCCCGCCCTCTCCGGCGCTGGAACGCATACCTGTGCGCCGGTCAATAGGAATGAGCTGCAAGCCTTCTGGCACCTGAAACGGTTTCTTTGGCTTATCAGCCAGCGCCACTTTCATGAAATCGGTAAAGATAGGCGCTGCCAATCCCCCCCCTGTTGAGCCTTTACCCATGGGCCGTGGCCGGTCATAGCCAACATATACCCCGACAACCAGATCAGGCGAATAGCCAACAAACCAGGCATCACGCTCATCATTGGTGGTTCCGGTCTTACCCGCAATCGGCTTGCCGACCTTGCGCACAACCGGCGCCGTTCCACGCAAGACAACCCCTTCCATCATCGAGGTAATTTGATAGGCGGTCATTGGGTCGAGCACTTGCTCGCGATTGTCCTCAACAAATGGCTCATCCTGACGGATCCAGCTTTGCGCATTACAGTCCGCACAAATGCGATGATCGTGGCGATAAATGGTCTTGCCATAGCGATCCTGAACCCGGTCGACAAAGGTCGGTGTAATCCGGCGTCCACCATTGGCCAACATGGAATAGGCGCTCGCCATGCGCATAATCGTTGTCTCGCCTGCCCCAAGAGACATGGACAAGACGGGCATCAGATTGTCATAAATGCCAAAGCGATGCGCATATTCTGCCACCAAAGGCATGCCCATATCCTGTGCCAGACGCACTGTCATGACATTTCGGGATTTTTCAATACCAAGACGCAAAGTCGAGGGACCATAAAATTTGCCGCCATAATTCTGCGGACGCCAAATGCCTTGGCCACCTCCCTGATTGATCTCAACCGGCGCATCCATCACCACGCTGGACGGGGTATAGCCATTATCAAGCGCTGTGGCATAGACAAAAGGCTTGAAAGACGAGCCGGGCTGACGATAGGCCTGTGTCGCACGGTTAAACTGGCTTTGCGCATAGGAAAAGCCCCCGACAATGGCCTGCACACGCCCCGTATAGGGATCCATGGCAATCAAAGCGCCAGAGACTTCCGGCACTTGCTGCAAACTATAGAGATTGCCCTCTTTTTTGCTCACATAAATCACATCACCGGCAGAGAGAATGTCAGAAACGGCCCGAACCGCCTTGCCCTTGCGCTCTCCGCTCATCCAACGCGCCCAGCTGACATCTTTAAGCGAGACAATCCCGGTTTCGCGCTCTGGCGCGACTTTTTTACCCGGCAGAATTTCAGGACGAAGGCCAATAGCCGCTTCATTGGCACCTGCGGAAAGCACCACAGCCAAAGACCATTCTGGCACATCGCTCAAAGGCTCAATCGCAGCAAGCGCAGCGCCCCAATCTCCGCTGACATCAGATTGGGCAACAGGCCCGCGCCAGCCCTTTTTGCGATCAAAGGCAACCAGGCCTTTATGAAGCGCCTTGCGTGCCTCTTGCTGCAAGGTAACATCCAACGTGGTGCGAACGGACAAGCCGCCATTATAGAGCTTTTCCTGCCCAAATTTCTCATCAATCCAGCGGCGCACTTCCTCGGCAAAATAATCGGCGGCGAAAATCTGCGGGCCACGCTTACGCAATTTGACCTGCAAATCCATTGCTTTGGCCTTGTTGGCCTCTTCGACGCTGACATAGCCATTATTGACCATCTGATCGATCACCCAATTGCGGCGCTCAATGGCTTTTTCCTTGCGGCGCAACGGATGGTAATTGTTCGGCGCTTTGGGCAAAGCTGCGAGATAGGCAATTTCGGCCAAGGTCAGCTCGTGAACGGATTTGTCAAAATAATGCAGAGCAGCGGAGCCAATGCCATAAGAGCCGATCCCAAAGAAAATCTCGTTCAGATATAATTCCAGAATCTCGTCCTTGGAAAAAGCCTGCTCAATGCGCATGGACAGCAAGGCTTCCTTGATTTTACGCTCATAAGATTGTTCAGAGCTCAAAAGAAAGTTTTTGGCCACCTGCTGCGTGATGGTCGAGGCCCCGACCTTGCGGCGATCCTTGCCAATATTCTTCACATTGGTCACGACAGCGCGGGCAATGCCGATAAAGTCCAGACCCGTATGGCGATAGAAATTCTTGTCTTCTGCTGAGAGAAAGGCATGTTTCACCCGATCAGGCATGGCCTGAATGGGCAGAAATAAGCGTCTTTGCCGGGCATATTCTGCCATCAACTGACCGTCAGAGGCATGAATGCGGGTCATGACAGGCGGCTCATAATTGCGCAGCGCCGTAAAATCGGGCAACCCCGCCATCATGGATTGCAAAAACATATAAATGGCCAAAGCCACCACAATAAACAGAATAGACCCTGCGGCAAAAAGAAAGCCGAAGAAACGCCAAATTACCATATCTGTCCTTACATCCTGTCTTTGGGATTAGACCCCGGCCCCATGGAATAGACCATATAAGGCACAAACCATATAAAGGGAATCAACCAAGCCATTTGTGCGACTTTATACCTGTTCCAAGCCAACCCAAAGCATTGAGAACAGAAAAATAAGCCGATCCCCTAAAAAGGACCACTTCATCTCACACACATGCAGGCACCAATATGCACATGAAATAGGGCATCAATATGGGCAAGGCATGATGATGGGTGCATCAGCAAAAATGGATATAGCCAAATCAATCTGTTTCATTGGTCAGCCCCCAAAGATCCGCGCTTGGCAAAGAAGCGCTGCACCGAAGTGACAATAGAACGAATGGCCTTGTCCTGCCAAAGCTTGGAGGTCAGCTCAACCTGATCCTGTTTGTTGGACAAGAAGCCAAGTTCAAGCAAAACGCTGGGAATATCGGGCGCTTTCAGCACACGAAACCCGGCAGAACGCGCTGGCGTCTTGGACATATGAACAGATTGTTCCAAAGCCCCAACGAGCGTGCGAGAATAAAGTGCGGAATGATTGGCTGTTTCCCGCCGCGTTAAGCTGATCAGAATATCGGCCACCACATCGTCTTCATCCTCAATTTGCATCCCTGCCAGCAAATCGGAGCGGTTCTCGCGCTGGGCCAAACCTGCCGAGACCTGATCTGAGGCACGGTCTGACAGAGTATAGACCGTTGCACCGCGCACATAGCGCTCGCGAACGGAATCGGCATGAATGGAAATGAACAAATCCGCATTGCGAGACTGCGCAAAAGCAACCCTTCCACCCAAAGATACGAATTTATCGCTCTCACGGGTCAAGACCACATCAACACCGGCCTTGGCCTCAAGATGTTTTTTGAGAAGTTTGGCAAATCTGAGCACCAAGACACTTTCCTGAACACCATTGGCGGATACAGCGCCGGTATCAATGCCGCCATGTCCGGGATCCAGAACGACGACAGGCCGCCCGCTCTTTTGTCTTGCGCGCGGTGTGGGCACCGAACTGACCAGCCTGCTTTTCTCGGCCCGCTCTCCCTCAGGCCCAATATGCAAAACATCTTGCAACGCCTGTCCAACAAAGGCTTGCTCGCTCACTGCCTCCAATTCGACCACAGCCCGTGCCGGATTGCCATCAACGGAAGGCAATCCAAAAGCTTTGGCAATTCTGGCTGGCCCTTTGAGATCCAAGACAACGCGCGAGCGGCTTTCATTGATCACACCAAAACGGAAATTGCTCACAAGGCCCCGCTCAACCTGTGCAATGCCTTGGGCCATTTCAAAGGAAACCGCGGGCAAATCCATCACCAGACGATAGGGTTTTTGCAACAAAAAGACAGTGAATGGCAGCGGGCGGGAGAGATCCAGCACAAAGCGGGCCTGCTTGGCATCCCCTGCTGTGCGCGCAGCACTGACATGAATTTGAGATTGGGCTTGCATGCCAGCCTCATCTTGCTGCGCTCTCTCTTGTGCTACAGCAAAAAGACTGCTTGCAACAAGCCAGATCAAGGCAAGGCCCCAAAGGCCAAATGTTTTCACTCTTTCATTCATTTGGATAAAACCGAACCACGCAATCCGCTCTCATGTCCATCATACAGCTCATGACAATATGAGCCACTGGTTAACCCCTTCTTGATAACAAAGAGCTATATAAAAGTGAGGGAAGCACAAAGCAATTGCCAACTGACAATCGTATTTTTTATGGTTCATCAAACAGTTGGGCTTGCATATCGCTTTATGGATCCCTACAAAGACAGATGAGTTTATATTTCTAGGAGACCCCGATTCGGCTTTTTGCATTTGCTCTGACTGGCAAAATCCAGTGAGGAGTCAGGACGTTACCCTGAGCGAGACTGTTAGGCCCATCTCTTTGTGATGCAGGACCAACCCCTCGCCTCTCCCGGCAAAGCCAATTGAGACCGGCCCTTGAAAGAAACCGAACTCATGCACAATCAGTCATGGTAACAGGAGTTATCCCAAAACCATTTGTCTGATTATCAGATTTTTCGCTTTGCAGCCTCCTCAAAAAGGAATGGATGACAAAGCCAGTTGAGAGTTTGCTGTCAGCACATTGTGAGGGCAGTTATAGAAATTGAAACAAGAGGATCCGGCTCTACCATGCGCCATTGCCTTTCAAACAGGATCGAGAGCAAGTTGTCAGCCTCATTGCTGGCCTTTGCCGATCTTGTATGCATGTGCTTCGCAGGTATGACAAAAACCGGGTCGTCATCAGACAAAAGCGATGAAGCGCGAACCTGCCGAGTGCTGGACTCACCAGCCAGAACGGTTGTCGGCGCGCGTCGTCGTGGAGACTTTTCCCTATGGCAAATCAAATGCTCGTTGATGCGACGCACCCGGAAGAAACCCGGGTTGTTGTCGTACGCGGCAGTCGTGTTGAAGAATTCGACTTCGAGTCCGCCAATCGCAAACAATTGCGTGGCAATATCTATCTAGCCAAAGTCACCCGCGTGGAGCCATCGCTTCAGGCGGCCTTTGTCGATTATGGCGGCAACCGCCATGGTTTTCTTGCCTTCAGCGAGATCCACCCGGATTATTACCAAATTCCGGTTGCTGATCGTCAGGCCCTTTTGGAAGAAGAACAGGGTGACGACAGCGACAATACAGAGACGTCTGATAACAATGATCAGGACCAACCCGCAAAAGCGGCAAAAAGCGCTGATGAAGACAGCGTTTCAGCCAGTGCGCAAGACGATGCGGACACAGATGCTGACGATGCCAATGATGAAAATGGCGACAGCGTAGAGCAGGTTGGTGCGGAAGATGCGATGGAAGAAGTGCCAGAGCGCGCAAGCCGTCGTCGTACCCGTCAGTATAAAATTCAGGAAGTTATCAAACGCCGCCAGATCCTTCTGGTTCAGGTGGTCAAAGAAGAGCGCGGCAACAAGGGTGCCGCTCTGACCACTTATCTGTCTTTGGCTGGTCGTTATTCCGTCTTGATGCCAAACACTGCACGCGGTGGCGGCATTTCTCGCAAAATCACCAATGTGACAGATAGAAAGCGCCTGAAAAAAATCGCCTCTGAACTGGATGTCGCAGATGGCATGGGCGTTATCCTGCGCACGGCTGGCGCCTCACGCACCAAGGCCGAAATCAAGCGTGATTTCGAATATCTGCTGCGCCTTTGGGAAAATGTCCGGGATCTGACCTTACAATCCGCTGCGCCTTTGCTGGTTTATGAGGAAGGATCGCTGATCAAGCGCTCCATTCGCGATCTCTATAACAAGGATATCGAGCAGGTACTGGTGTCTGGCGAAGATGGCTATCGTGAGGCCAAGGACTTCATGCGCATGCTGATGCCAAGCCATGCCAAGAATGTTCAGCCCTATCGCGAAGAACAGCCGATTTTTACCCGTTTTGGTATTGAGCCGCAGCTTGATGCAATGTTCTCGCCGCAAGTCACGCTCAAATCCGGTGGCTATATTGTTATTGACCAAACCGAGGCTCTTGTCTCTATTGATGTCAATTCCGGTCGTTCGACGCGCGAACATAATATTGAAGATACTGCCCTTTCTACCAATCTGGAAGCGGCGGAAGAAATCTCTCGCCAATTGCGCTTACGTGATTTGGCTGGCCTTGTTGTCATTGATTTCATTGATATGGAAGAGAAGCGCAACAATCGGGCCGTTGAAAAACGTCTGAAAGATTGCCTGAAATCTGATCGCGCCCGCATTCAGGTGGGACGCATTTCCCATTTCGGCCTGATGGAAATGTCACGTCAGCGTATCCGCACAGGTGTGCTGGAAAGCACCATGGATCCCTGCCCGCATTGCCATGGCACAGGCCATGTGCGTGCGGCAGCCTCTGTCGCCCTTTTGGTGCTGCGGACCATTGAAGACCATTTGCTGCGCGGTGTTGCCCATCATTTGCTGGTTAAAACCCGCACCAATGTTGCGCTTTATATCCTCAATCAGAAACGCCAGAATCTGGCCGAGCTTGAATTGCGCTTTGGCATCAGCATCACCATTGAGGTGGAAGAAAATCTGGAAGGCAAGCATCTGGAAATCGAGCGGGGTGAACCGCTGACCAAACCTGTTGCTCCGACCCAGACCGTTTCAATGCTGACCACAGATCGACTGGATAGCGAAGAGAGTGACGAAGAAGACGAGCGTGGCGAACAGGAAAGCGAATCCAGTTCCAAAAAACGCCGCCGTCGTCGTCGTCGCAAAAAATCCTCCTCGGCTCAGGATGCGCAGAACGAAACTACCTCTGATGATGAGAATGCAGACGATCTGTCTGATGGCGATGAGAATGAGGCGCAAGACGCCTTGGACGACGACAAAGACGAGCGCCCAAGAAAAAGCCGTCGCCGTGGTCGGCGCGGCGGTCGTCGCAATCGTCGCAATCGCAACGACAATGATGCAGAGAGAAGCGAAAACGAAAGCGACAGTGAAGCAGATGCAGACGCTGTCGCAGCTGAGGCAACAGACACATCACCTGAAGCCGATGCTGACAATGTTGCCAATGCTGAGGCTCCACAGGAAAGTGACAGCGAGACAAGCGCCGAGCCTGCACAAACTGACAGCGCCGCTGCACCACAAGGACAGTCTGTAACAGATTCTGATTCTTCGGAATCTGAGGCAAAGCCGGAAGCTGATACCGAGACAGAGGCTGCAAGTGATGGCCCGGTTGCGGCTGACAGCTCTGAAAACGCTGAAGTCTCACCCTCCTCGGCCCCTGCACCAGAAGTAAAATCTGCTCCGGTGTCACTGGAAGACACACAGCAAGAGCTGTCAGAGGTAGTTGCAGAGGTCAGTGCTCCTGAAGAGGTTGCGCAGCCTGCGCCAGAAGAGAAAAAAGAAGAGAAAAAAGAAGAGCCTCCTCGCCCCAAACGGACGGGCTGGTGGAGCCGCGGGTTTCTTTAAACTCTGCTTTTGATCAATATAAAAAGCCGCCCCGAACTCTCGGAGCGGCTTTTTTTTTCATAAAAGCTTAAATTATCAGACCCTTAGCCTAGCCAAGTGCCCAGACGTTTAACCGCTTCTTGCATCGCGCCATATGTCCCGGCAAAGGACAATCGCACATAATGATGGCCAAGCTTTGGATCAAAATCAGCCCCCGGCGTGATGGCCACCTTGGCCTCCTCTAGTGATTTTTTGGCAAAATCCATGGAATCGTCTGTCAGACTGGACACATCGCAATAGACATAAAACGCCCCATCCATGGGCAGGAAATTGCCCAAACCGATTTTTGGCAATTCCGCCATCAAAAGATCGCGATTTTTGGCATAGCCTTGTTTGATCACTTCCAGCTCATCTGTCGCATCAAAGGCTGCAATGGCAGCCACTTGCGAGATCATAGGCGCGGAAATATACAGGCTCTGTCCCAAGCATTCGACCGAGCGCAAGGCTTTTTCTGGCAAGACCATCCAGCCAATCCGCCAGCCGGTCATGCAATAATATTTGGAAAAAGAATTGATGATCACCACATTTGGTGAATAGCGAAGCGCGCATTCGGGCTTCATGCCATAATCCAGACCGTGATAAATTTCATCAGAAATGAACCAGATCCCCAATTCCTCACAGGTCTCAATCACCGCCTGCAACGCCTCTGGCTTCATGATTGTGCCGGATGGATTGGCAGGGCTGGCAATCAGAACGCCCTTGATCGGGCTTTTGGCATGAGCGGCACGAATGGCGTCAGGTGTCAGGCACCAGCGATCCTGCGCTTTTGTCGCCAGCTCCACCACCTCAAGCCCCAAGGCTCCAAGAATATTGCGATAGGCGGGATAGCCGGGCGTTGGCAAAATGACACGGTCTCCCGCTTCAAACAAAGCCAGAAAAGACAGATTGAAGCCAGCACTTGATCCTGTTGTCACAGCAATGCGTTCAGGCGAGATTTCCAGACCATGATGAGAGGCATAATAAGCTGCAATTGCCTCGCGCAAAGCGCGCAAACCCAAAGCATCGGTATAGCCAATTCGGCCATCTCTTAGCGCCTTTGCCGCAGCATCGCGCACGCTTTGGGGGGCTGGCGCACCGGGTTGACCAACCTCCATATGCACCACATCCTGCCCTGCCGCTTCCAAACGATTGGCTGCGGCCATGACATCCATAGCCAGAAAAGGCTGAATAGCCCCGCGATTTGACGTGGTTAGCATTGCTTTTTCCTTTACACACACGATCCCTGTGCCACATTTTCACCTTGCTGTGTTGCCATGAGTGGACATACAGTCATGCTCGTTGGGCAAAGGCAAAAGACGACCAGCGAAAGCCGGCAAAAGGCAGGGGATCAAACCAGATGGTTGACATAACAGACATTCGCCAACTTGGCAAAGCGTGCAACAAAAGGATGTCCCGTTTCGCACATGGCGTTATGCCGCGCGCATTTGTCAAAAAAAGCCTGTCCATTTGCCTTGCTGCCACCATTGGCCTGACATCCTCGGCCATATGGCAACCGGCAGACGCGCAAGGGCGCAAAATCCGTCTGGTGCGCGATGCCGAGACAGAGGCCTTGATTCGTGATTATGCCAAACCGATTTTCAAAGCAGCAGGCTTGAAACCACGCAATGTGCGCATTCACCTGATCAATGATTCCCGCTTCAATGCCTTTGTGGTCGATTCCAAACGCATGTTCATCAATACAGGCACGCTGATCGCAGCTCAAAGCCCCAATGAAGTGATTGGCGTGATTGCCCATGAAACCGGGCATATTGCAGGAGGGCATTTGATCCGCTTGCGCCAAGCGATGAAAGAGGCGCAAACCATTGCCGCCATCACCATGTTGCTGGGCGTGGGCGCAGCAGCAGCAGGGGCTGCCACCCGCCAGCATGGCGCAGCGCAAGCAGGCAGTGCCATTGCCAGCTCAGCCCCGGCACTGGCCCGGCGCACCTTTTTATCCTATGCCCGCACAGAGGAAATTGCCGCCGACCGCGCGGCCTATCGCTATCTGGAGCGCACAGGTCAATCCAGCAAAGGTATGCTGACCACCTTTGAGCGCTTTGCCAACCAGACCATGTTTTCTGGTGCGCATATCGACCCCTATCTGCAATCGCATCCCTTGCCGCGTGATCGCATAAGCCAGCTTGAGAGACTGGCCAAGAAAAGCCGCAATTACAACAAGAAAGACAGCCAAAGCTTGAGCTTTCGCCATGCCATGGTCAAGGCAAAGCTTGCCGCTTTCACCCAAAATGCCAAACGGGTTTTGCGCAAATATAAGGGCAATGACATGCCCTCTCTTTATGCCCGTGCCATCACCACCTACCGGCTTGGCAACCATCGCAAAGCTTTGCGGCAGGTGGATGGGCTGTTGGCCAAACAACCCAACAATGCCTATTTCTGGGAATTGAAGGGTCAAATTCTGCTGGAGACCGGATCTGGTGCCAAAGCCATAGCTCCTTTGAACAAAGCGGTCGCCTTAAAACCTGATATACCGCTTTTTCGTGTGATGTTGGGTCAGGCCATCGTCTCCAGCGGCAGCCGCGCCAATTATAAACAGGCCATCAGCCATTTGCGGCGCGGCCTGCAAAAAGACCCGGATCTGGCAATCGGCTATCGCTTTCTTGCCCAAGCCTATGACGCGCTTGGAAACAGAGCAGAAGCAGAGCTGGCAACCGCCAATGGCTATTTTGCCTCAGGCGATATCAGAGCCGCCAAATCCCTTGCAAAACGCGCCAAGACAAAACTGAAACGCGGCAGTCCCTCCTGGCTGCAAGCCGAGGATATCCTGCTCTATAAACAGCCCAAAATCTGATGACAGGACAAGTTTCACACTCTCAAGCAGATTGAGAAAAAGCCGCTTATGCGACAGACCGTCACAATTTGGTGAAAGCCAAGCTTTGCGCAAGCCAAGACAAACGCTTTTCGCTATTGTGAGCCAAAGTAATTTTGACACAATCAGCCAGACCCTATCTCAAAAGGCTGATGATAGATTCCAAGGATCCTGCCATGCGCTTGAAAACCATGCTTTGTTCCACCCTGCTCGCGTTTGGCTTGCTTGCCAGCCCATTTGTGCACATATCAGCCAAGGCAGCCGAGTTCAACAAGGATCAAAAAGCCGAGATTGAGAAAATCGTGGTGGATTATCTTCTGGAAAATCCCGACGTGATTCGCAAAGTCTTTGGCCTTTTGCGTCAGCAAGATGAAGCAAAAGAGCAACAGGCCGCAGCAGAACGGGCGCAAAAAGCAAAACAGGCTTTGGCAACCAGCAAGGATGCCATTTTTAACAGTGATGCCGATCCCGTTGTCGGCAATCCAGACGGCAATGTCACCTTGGTGGAATTTCTCGACTATAATTGCCATTATTGCAAACGCGCTTTCTCCAACATGCTGACATTGGTTGAAAAGGACAAAAATCTGCGCATCGTGATCAAGGAATGGCCGGTTCTGGGACCTCAATCTGTCGAGGCAAGCCTTGTCGCTGTTGCCGTTCAAAAAACGGATCCCAGCAAATATTGGGACTTTCACAAAGGCATGATGACCCAACGGGGCCAAGCCAACAAGGAAACCGCTTTGCGTATGGCAGAGAAGGTTGGCCTTGATCGCAAAAAGATCGAAGCGATGATGGATGACCGCAAGACACTTGCCCCGATTGAGGCATCTTACGCTCTGGCGGACGAATTGGGCCTGACCGGCACGCCCGCTTATGTTGTGGGCGATGAGGTTATTCCGGGTTTTGTGCCAGTGACAACCTTGCAAACCATGATCGAAGAGACTCGGAAAAAGCTTTAAAGCCCCTACGTCATACGCAACAGGGCGAGCGCTTTGGGCTCTTTTCGATAGGAAAACCGAGCCAAGTATGGCTTGAATGAAAAAACTGATGATTTTTTGGGCTGAAAGACGTTGACCAACGTCTTTCAGCCCTTTTCACTGTTAGACGAAACGCCTATAACAAATCAATTGCTGTCTTATTGATGCGCAATTTTTGCAGCAGACATGAGTGGCAAACTGGCTACATTTAAAAAAATCGGCTCACAGGTGGCAAACAGCCCCGACCGTGCCCATATCTGATGCCATACGCGCCAAGTCTGCGCCAATGCAGACTGGCCAACACTGTCAGGCCAATAGGCAACGGAGCAAATGGAAGCGCCCATGACAAAAGAAATTTTCGTTCTCAATGGCCCCAATCTCAATAGACTTGGCACCCGCGAACCGAAAATTTATGGTGCGACCACTTTAGCTAATATCGAGACCATGTGCAGCGCCAAAGCCGCCGAACTTGGTGCCACCCTCACCTTTCGACAAAGCAATCATGAAGGAGAGCTGATCGACTGGATACAGGAAGCTGCTGATAAAAAAGCAGGTCTTGTCATCAATCCGGCGGCCTATACGCATACTTCTATTGCCTTGCAAGATGCCATCAAGGCGGGGGATGTCCCCACCATTGAAGTGCATCTGTCCAACATTCATGCAAGAGAGAGCTTTCGCCACAAATCCTATATCTCCCCTGTCGCTTTGGGTGTGATTTGTGGCTTGGGCGCACAGGGATATCTTTTGGCGCTGGACGCTCTTGCTTCTCATCTGGAACAAAAATACGATTAAACCGGGCTGCACCAAAGCTGCACCGACATTGACGGAACCCTGAAAAATGACAAAAGATAAAAACAAGCTTGATCCGGATTTCATTCGCCAATTGGCGGAACTGGTTCAATCCACCGATCTGACAGAGATCGAGGTTGAACAGGATGATCTGCGTATTCGTGTGGCGCGCGAAATTGTTGTACAACAGGCAACCATCGCCGCTCCAATGGCAGCAGCTCCCGCCGCAATTGCAGCCCCTGTTGCCCCAAGCCCTGCCCCTGCGGCTGACAATGCTGCCCCGGCAAGCGCAGCTGGCCCGGATCTGTCCAACGCTGTTCGCTCCCCTATGGTTGGCACTGCTTATATGTCACCAGAGCCCGGCGCAGCTGCCTTTGTCTCCGTCGGTGATCAGGTCCGCGAAGGCCAAACCCTGATGATTGTGGAAGCCATGAAAACCATGAACCACATCCCGGCCACAAAGTCCGGCAAAATCACCGCCATTATGGTGGAAGATGCCCAGCCGGTAGAATTTGACGAGCCACTCATCATCATCGAATAATCATCAGGCTTTAGGGGAAACGCATGTTTTCAAAGGTTTTGATTGCCAACCGTGGTGAAATTGCCCTGCGCGTTTTGCGCGCTTGTAAAGAGCTGGGCATTCAGACGGTTGCTGTCCATTCCACCGCAGATGCCGAGGCCATGCATGTCAAGCTGGCCGATGAGAGCGTCTGCATTGGCCCACCAATGGCTCGTGACAGCTATCTCAATATCCCGCAAATTCTGGCAGCTTGCGAAATTACCGGTGCCGATGCGGTTCATCCCGGTTATGGCTTTTTGTCCGAAAATGCCCGCTTTGCCGAAATTCTGGAAGCCCATAGCATTCAGTTCATCGGCCCAAGTGCTGAGCATATCCGGGTTATGGGCGATAAAATCGCCGCCAAACAAACCGCAGAGCGTCTGGGCATTCCGGTCGTTCCCGGTTCTGACGGCGGGGTTGATACGGTTGAAGAAGCCAAGCGTGTGTCCGCTGATATGGGCTATCCCGTGCTGATCAAAGCCGCCTCTGGCGGCGGCGGCAAAGGCATGCAGGTTGTGCGCTCTGAAAGCGAGATTGATCTGGCTTTCACCACCGCCCGTTCAGAAGCTGCGGCCAACTTTGGCGATGATACGGTCTATATCGAGAAATATCTCGGCAAGCCACGTCATATTGAAGTGCAGGTGATGGGCGATGGCAAAGGTCATGCCATTCATCTGGGCGAGCGCGATTGCTCTTTACAGCGTCGCCACCAGAAAGTCTGGGAAGAGGCACGCTCCCCTGCTCTGAATGCAGAGCAGCAGGCAAAGATTGGTGAGATCTGTGCCAATGCCATGAAAGGCCTTGGCTATTCCGGTGCAGGCACCATCGAATTTCTCTATGAGAATGGCGAATTTTATTTCATCGAAATGAATACCCGCCTGCAAGTTGAGCATCCTGTGACCGAAATGATCACCCGCATTGATCTGGTCAATGAACAGCTAAAGGTTGCCTGTGGGGCTGGTCTTGACATCAAACAGGAAGATGTCCGTTTCCATGGCCATGCCATTGAATGCCGCATCAATGCCGAAAATGCCCAGACCTTCCGTCCCTCTCCGGGCAAGATTTCCCATTATCATCCTCCTGGTGGTTTGGGCGTGCGGGTCGATTCGGGCGTTTATCAGGGATATTCCATTCCGCCTTATTACGATTCGCTGATTGGTAAGCTGATCGTCACAGGCCGTAACCGCGTTGAATGCATGATGCGCCTGCGCCGGGCACTGGATGAATTCGTGATTGATGGCATTGAGACCACAATTCCGCTCTTCCGCAATCTCGTTGATAATGCTGATATTGCCAATGGTGCCTATGATATTCACTGGCTGGAAAATTATCTCGAACATGCTGTGATTGATCTGTAAATCACCAGACATTCGCAAAGATATCAAACAGGCTGCAAATCTATCTTTTGCAGCCTGTTTTCTTTTGGGCCAAACAGATAATCTAATTCCATGAGCGACTCAGACATCATCATCACCCCCCAATTGCTTTTGCGCGCTTATGCGGCTGGCATTTTCCCCATGGCGGAAAGCGCAGACGATGACAGCCTGATGTGGATTGAACCAGATATGCGGGGCATCATTCCGCTGGATGATTTTCATCTCTCCCGCCGCATGGCCCGCACCATGCGCACCACCAGCTTTACTGTCACGGCCGATCAGGATTTTGGCCGTATGATGGATCTGTGCGCACAATCCGCCCCTGATCGGCCTTCCACATGGATCAACACACAAATTCACGATCTTTACCGCCAATTGCATAGCATGGGACATTGTCATTCTGTCGAAGTCTGGGACAAGGACGATTTGGTTGGTGGTCTTTATGGGGTCAGCCTTGGCACTGCCTTTTTTGGCGAGAGCATGGTGTCACGCGCCCGCGATGCTTCTAAAATTGCACTGGTTCATCTAGTCGAACGACTAAAAGCAGGCGGCTATACATTGCTGGACACGCAATTCATCACCGACCATCTACGCCAGTTTGGTGCCATAGAAATTGCCAAGGAAGATTATCAGAAACATTTGGAACAGGCGTTGCAGGACCACGCCGATTTCTATGCCTTTGATCAGCAAAAGCCATAAATCAGGAAAATAGGCAAGCAGCCAGACAATCAGCCATTATTGGG
Organism: Cohaesibacter sp.; assembly: GCA_025800105.1. Lineage (GTDB taxonomy): Bacteria > Pseudomonadota > Alphaproteobacteria > Rhizobiales > Cohaesibacteraceae > Cohaesibacter. The sequence continues at coordinate 52,506 of JAOXSG010000102.1, forward strand.
GGATGGGATATTGGTATTCTGTTTGCAATCCACCAGCCAAACATCATAAACACCATGCTCAACTGCATTCAGGCCGGGGCTGGAGGCAAACATCCAGCCTGTAAAAATCCGCCGTACCTTGCGCTCCAGGGTGATTTCGTCCACTTCCACAAAGCCTGTTGTCTGCTGTGGCTCTGTTGGGGGGCGTGTGTAGCAAACCCGTGGCGTCACCTGCAAGGCACCAAACTGAACAGTTTCATCGACATAGACATCAAACTGGATCATACGCCCGGTAATTTTGTCCAATCCTGAAAAAACGGCCACGCCATTGACGATTTTCTCGGCCTGAGCCACTCCTGTTCCGCCGATCAATCCAAGCAGGACAAACAAGGGGGCAATCGCCGCATAACGGCAAACTCTCTTCAACAGAACAGACAAGGGGCGCATCATATCATTTCGTTCCAGAGCTTTGATCACCCATATATGTCATCAAGCCTCTGACATAGGGTAATCTTTCCTATCGCTGAATAGGAACCAAAGCAACCGCTTTTTACAGCCTGTGTTTCTCAAATCTCAAAATGAATAAAAAAACAAAAGAAATCAAAGCAAACAAAACCCGCATCAGGGTCTTGTCTGTATGCGGGTTCCACATTTCATGACGCTTGATGCGCTTTTCTTGGGAGCTTTTAAGGCGTCCATGCCTCATAATCGCCACTCACATTGGGGCGACGGTCTGGCGTCAAAATGGAACCGCCGGGATGATAGGCTTTTGGTGTGCCTGTCATATTGGGCTGATGCTGTTTTTCCCATTCGCGCGGAATATAGTCATCCTGACTTGGTGGGATGTCTGTGCGATGATGCATCCAGCCATGCCAACCGGATGGGATGGCGCTGGCGTCAGCTTCTTTCGCATAAATCACCCAGCGGCGCTCGCCTTTGCGGCTGGCAGAATAGGCCGCATTGTTGCTGACATCTTGCTTGTAATATGTATTGCCAAACTGATCTTTGCCAACATAGACCCCATGACGCCATGTATGGAACATGGTTCCGATGGTCGTATTGCCCCACCAGGTCAGGATCAAAAGAAGATATTTTTTCATGGTCGTTACCGGTCCGGTTAACAGTCTTGTGCAATAGAGCGGAAAATCGCTCTATTGTCCAGTCCGGCAAAGGCAAAAAGCCCATATTTGCAGGGCTTTCCTGCACGTGCACAAGAGGCAAGACCGCTTAAAGCCAGAAAAAACGAGGCAAATCAATCAGCCCATACGCCGCCGCGAAATACGGCCATAGCGCCCCGGTGCAGTGCCTGAGCTCACGCTGCTCACAGATGAGCCAGTCGTTTCCGCCTCAGCCCGCTCTGCGGCCTGCCGATGCAATTTGGAGACAATCTGTTGACTGCGCGAGCCATAATAATTGGGGATCAGATGTTCCGGGACAATTTCGTGATTGAGAATATCGTCAATCTGCTTCTGATGCTCTTTGGCTTGCGGTACGATCCGCTCATGAAATTGTCGCACTTTCTCCAAAGACGCAATCTTTGTGCGCTTCTCAAGCAAAGTCTCGCGCATACCGGAAATGATATAGCGATCCCCTGCAAGATCCATCAAGCGACTGTCAGAGAGCAGAGATACCAGCCTTTGTTGCAAAATCGCGGCAGATAACGGCTTGGCCAAAACGTGATGGGCGCCCGATTGAAACAATTGCGCCACCCGCTTCTGAGTTGCATGGGCTGTGACCACGATCACAGGCACGAAGCAAAGAGGCACCATGGTTTGTTGCCGGATCAAATGCAGCAATTGTGTGCCGCTCATAGGACTCATAACCAAATCGGTCAAAATCACATTGGGCGGCTCATGCAACATGGCTTGCAAAGCCAGATCTCCACGATCAAATGTACGCACCCGCGCCACTTTCAAACTCGATATCATGGATCGAATCATCGTCAGAACAGTTCTGGAGTCATCCACGATCACAATATCGAGCGAATCAAGGTCCAAACCATATGCAGAATGATGTTCCATACTTGCCGCACCGCCTCATATTGCCCCTTCAAAGAGACAAATCTTTGTCAGGATTATCTTTTTTTTCACATAGACCAAAATTAGCACAGAGGCTTTAAGCCAGCTTCAAAATCACCCCTCAGATTTGAGTCAAATTTTAACAAGAATTTTTGCAGCAAGGCAGAATCGTTTCTCACAGGCAGAAAGGCCGATTATCGGCCTTTCTGCCACATTTCCCCAGCTATCCAATTCACACTAGATCTTGATTGACACAAGAAAGGCACCCTCTAGATGTTGACGCCCCCCAGCTCAGTCGCCATAATTGCCACGTAGTCAAATGATGGTGTGCCTGACAGTCATCGTCAGTTTGAAATTTCAGTATTTTGTGTGCGTGAAACAGCGTGGCTCGCTCGATCCATGGCAGATTGTCTGTTGTGAAATTGAAAAGTGCCGCGAGAGGTTTTTTTGCGCAAATTTCTCTGAAATCAAACCGAGGATAACAAGATATAGTGCATGACATTTAACTATATGCTATATATAGATTTCATCATTCTCTTAAGATGAGACAAAACAGGGCAAAAACCAGACAATGGGCCCCAGACCATGAGCTCTAGACAATGAGCACAGGAAACATCTGAGGCTTTCAAAGAGTGTACGGATATCTGTGAGGCCAGCCATCTGTACAGAACAGCGTGACTGAAATGAGACGGCAGTTTTGGCTCTGCCTGACATGCAAGGATAAATAGAGGGATCAAGATGCGTATAGAGCGGCGCTATACTAGCAAGGGCAAATCAGCTTATGACTCCATTGAATTTCGCAAGGCCACCAGCGAAATTCGCAACCCGGACGGCTCCATTGTTTTCCAATTGGAAAATATTGATGTTCCCAAAAGCTGGTCACAGGTTGCTTCTGATATTCTGGCACAAAAATATTTCCGCAAAGCTGGCATCCCGGCAGCCCTGAAAAAGGTTGAGGAAAATTCCGTCCCATCCTGGCTGTGGCGCTCTGTACCAGATGAAAAAGCGCTGGCCAAATTGCCGGAAGACGAACGCTTTGGCCCGGAAATGTCTTGTCAGCAAGTGTTTGACCGTCTTGCAGGCACATGGACTTATTGGGGCTGGAAAGGCGGCTATTTCGATACCGACGAAGATGCGCGTGCTTTCTTTGACGAGCTGCGCTATATGCTCTGCACCCAGCGGGTTGCGCCAAATTCTCCGCAATGGTTCAATACCGGCCTGCATTGGGCCTATGGCATTGATGGCCCAAGTCAGGGTCACCATTATGTGGATTTTGAAACCGGTCGCCTCACCCGCTCGGCTTCTGCTTATGAGCATCCCCAACCCCATGCCTGCTTCATTCAGTCCATTGGCGATGATTTGGTCAATGATGGCGGCATCATGGATTTATGGGTACGCGAAGCCCGCCTCTTTAAATATGGCTCTGGCACCGGCACCAATTTCTCATCCTTGCGGGCGGCAGGCGAGCCTTTGTCTGGCGGCGGCAAATCTTCTGGCCTGATGTCTTTCCTCAAAATCGGTGACCGCGCCGCAGGGGCCATCAAATCCGGCGGCACAACCCGTCGCGCTGCCAAAATGGTTGTTGTCGATATCGACCATCCCGATATTGAAGAATATATCTCCTGGAAAGTGAAGGAAGAAGAGAAGGTCGCAGCCATTGTTACTGGCTCCAAGATCGTCTCCAAACATCTCAAAGCCATTTTGAAAGCTTGCGTTAATTGCGAAGGCTCTAATGACGAATGTTTTGACCCGGCCAAAAATCCTGCCTTAAAGCGCGAAATTCGCGCTGCCAAAAAGGCACAGGTGCCGGAAAATTACATTCGCCGCGTCATTCAGTTTGCCAAACAGGGTTATAAAGATCTCGAATTTGAAACGTATAACACCGATTGGGACAGCGGAGCCTATCTGACCGTCGCAGGCCAGAATTCCAACAATTCCGTGCGCGTTACAGATGCCTTCCTCAATGCTGTAGAGCAAGACAAGGACTGGGATCTGAAAGGCCGTATCAAGGGCGATATACGCAAAACCGTCAAGGCAAAAGACCTTTGGGAATCCATTGGTTATGCTGCTTGGGCCTCTGCTGATCCGGGCCTGCAATATCACACCACAATCAATGACTGGCATACCTGCCTCAATGATGGTGAGATCATTGCGTCCAACCCCTGTTCAGAATATATGTTCCTGGACAATACAGCCTGTAACCTTGCTTCGCTGAATTTGCTGCAATTCCGTCATAAAGACGGCAGCTTTGATGTGGAACAGTTCGAACATGCCGCCCGTCTTTGGACCATGGTGCTGGAAATTTCGGTTCTGATGGCGCAATTCCCCTCCCCGGAAATTGCCGAACGCTCCTATCTCTACCGCACCCTTGGTCTGGGCTATGCCAATATTGGCGGCCTGCTGATGACAAGCGGCATTTCTTATGACAGTGATGAAGGCCGTGCCATCTGTGGTGCCATCACTGCCATTATGACCGGTATTGCCTATGCAACATCGGCAGAAATGGCAAAGGAACTTGGCCCCTTCAAACGCTATGAAGACAATGCCGACAATATGTTGCGCGTTATTCGCAACCATCGCCGCGCCGCCTATGGCCATACAGATGGCTATGAAGGCTTGCAGATGAACCCGGTTGCACTGGACCATGCCTCCTGCCCGGATAAAAATCTGATCAATCATGCGCTTGCAGCTTGGGACAAGGCTCTGGATCTTGGCCAGCAATATGGCTATCGCAACGCCCAAACCACCGTTGTTGCCCCAACCGGCACCATTGGTCTGGTTATGGATTGTGACACCACAGGCATTGAACCAGATTTCGCGCTGGTGAAGTTTAAAAAGCTTGCAGGTGGCGGCTACTTTAAAATCATCAACCGTGCAGTTCCAGAATCGCTTAAAAAGCTGGGCTATAATGCAGATCAAATCAAGGATATTGAAGCCTATGCCGTTGGCCGTGGTTCCTTGAAGGACTGCAACGCCATCAGCCACAATGCCCTGAAAGGCAAAGGCTTTACGGACGAGAAAATCGACGCTCTGGAAGCAGGCCTTGGCAGTGCTTTTGACATCAAGTTCGCTTTCAACAAATGGAGCCTTGGTGAAGAATTCTGTAAAGACACGCTTGGCTTTGATGATGAGCAGCTCAATGATCCGGGCTTTGACATGCTGGCCGCGCTTGGTTTCTCCAAAGACGAGATCGAAGTCGCCAATGTGCATGTGTGTGGTGCCATGACGCTGGAAGGTGCGCCGCATCTGAAAGATGAGCATTTGCCCGTCTTTGATTGTGCCAATCCATGTGGCCGTCTTGGCAAGCGCTTCTTGTCCGTCGATAGCCATATCCGCATGATGGCGGCCTCTCAGCCTTTCATTTCCGGCGCCATTTCCAAAACCATCAATATGCCAAATGATGCAACGGTCGAGGATTGTAAGGAAGCTTATATGCTGTCTTGGCGTTTGGCCCTGAAAGCCAATGCCCTTTATCGTGACGGCTCCAAGCTTTCCCAGCCCCTGAACAGCCAGTTGCTGGATGATGATGAGGATGAAGCGGAAGAGGCAGCAGAAGCGATTGCCGCAAGTGCCGCACCTGTTGCCGAGCGCGCAACCATTGTGACGGAAAAAATCGTTGAGCGTATTATTGAGCGCCGGGTTCGTGAGCGGGAGAAACTCCCGCATCGCCGCAAAGGTTATACGCAAAAGGCAACCGTTGGCGGTCACAAGGTCTATCTGCGTACCGGCGAATATGACGATGGCTCCATTGGTGAAATCTTCATCGACATGCATAAGGAAGGCGCCGCCTTCCGCTCATTGATGAACAATTTTGCCATTGCTATTTCTCTTGGCCTGCAATATGGCGTGCCGCTGGAAGAATATGTTGATGCCTTTACCTTCACCCGGTTCGAACCAGCTGGCATGGTCCAAGGCAATGAGGCAATCAAGAATGCCACTTCCATTCTGGATTATGTCTTCCGCGAATTGGCTGTATCCTATCTGGATCGTCATGATCTGGCCCATGTCAGCCCGGAAGATATTGCCTCGACAGCAACCGGCGCTGGCTCCAATGAAGGCAAGGCAACCGTACCAATTTCAAAAGGCTTGTTGCGCGGCAAAACCGAACGCTTCAAACTGCTTGATGGAACAGAAAGCGCCGGGACTTCAGAGCCAGCAGCACAGGCAAGTGTCAGCGCACCAGTTGCTTCCATGCCATCCAAAACAGCCACCATGCTGAAGCCCGGCAGTCAGGTTGCACCAGCCAAGAGCCCAGCTGTTGGCAAGGCAGAACCAAGCAAGGCCGATCAAATTGCCCTTGCTCGCATGAAAGGCTATGAAGGCGAAAATTGCGCAGAATGCGGCAATTTCACCATGGTGCGCAACGGCACCTGCCTGAAATGCGACACCTGTGGGTCAACCTCTGGATGCTCCTAAGCTGAATAAGCCAGTGCAATAAAACAAACCCCATCAGAGTTCAATCTGGTGGGGTTTTGCATTTCATATCAAAAGAAAAGAAAAACGCTAATTAACGAGCGGGAACAAAGGTGCAATTGTTCATGGTGCCGATTCTCACCAGCTCCATTTCCTCATCGCCGACAATCTCGGTCTTGCAGCCCATTCTGGAGCCTGCATAAGGGGTAACCTTGACAGTCGCTTTGTTGCCCTTGGACACAGGCACACAAAAAGCTGCGCCAACAATCAGGTTGCCCACTTTCATATTGCCACTTTGGTTGGCAATCACTTGCGCATAAACGGTTTTACCAGACTGATTGAACAAACAGGCAGCATTTGCATTTGGTATTTTGCCAATCATAAGAAAAGCAAAAGCACATGCACTCAAGAGAAATCTATTCGTAGATATCTTTGACACCATATTAGCCTCTCTCATAGAATAAACTCATACCACCCGCACCACACAAAAAATCAGCACAGATTTTATTAGGCCATAACTATCTTAACAAATTGAAACATCTTGGCAAAGTCAGCTGGAATACCAGAAAACCACCCAAAAGAGCGCAACTTAAAATAAATAATAATGAAAATAATAGGATTAGCGCGTGCAAATTTCATCAAAATTGCTGCATCCAGGAGGGAAAGAAGACCATATATTGGCTAAATCGATATTTTCCCTGCACTCTTTAAGAGGCTCTTTGATCGGCGATCACCAGAAACATTCTGGCTAAAATTGTTTAAAGGCCCTTTCCCCCGCCATTCATCGAGGGAAAGAGCCCTATTAAACTGTTTATTGAATATCCAGTAGGCTTGTAGCCATTACTCGTCCTTCCTTAGGAAAACTGGAAATCATCTTCGTGCAGATCCGCCTTCGACACATTCATGAGCAAAATGCTGTTATCAGCGTCGATTGCAATCACCGTATCGGCTCCCTGATCTGTTGTTGCTGCAAGCACAGCAGCAAAATCTGAGAGATCATCCACCATAGACAAATCAATCAGGTCATCACTATTGGCACCTGCCGTGAAATCAGTGATCACATCATGACCGAATTCAGTCGTTTTGAAAATGAAAGTATCATCTCCATCTCCACCGCTCATGATATCATTTGCTTCTCCGCCCCAAAGTATGTTGGCATTTTCAGACCCATTTATTGTCAAGCGAGCAGCCTGCCCTTGATCATCTCCATATATGGTTCCATCTGGTCCGATATATCGTCCATCTGGCAGTGGTGAGAAGATATGGGCAGTCCCTGTTCCGTTATCGTCTTTTGGTGCGCCAATGGTGATCACATTGTTATTGTCGATGCTGACCGAATAGCCAAACCAGTCTCCAGCCTCGCCATCAAAAGCTGTCAGCTTGATCTCATTGTAA
>JAOXSG010001133.1 GCA_025800105.1 Cohaesibacter sp.
AAGAGAAAACAAGCCAATAGCACTGGCAATGGCAGACAGGCTCAGCCCAAGAATAATCCCGCCATTATAGACCAGTGTTCGCTGAAAGGAATGATTGCGGGCAACAAGCAACAAAGAAGCAATGGCCGGCCCCGGCGCAGCACACAAAGCCAGCGCAGAAATCCCAAATGTAGTCGCAGCTGTCACATCCATCAGATATCTTCCCTGATAGCGCGTGAGTGGGAAGGATTAGTCTCCCACACAGGGGTTATGGTCTGATCCAGCCAAGCAAATTGCTCAAGGCCTTGTTCATAGCTGTCATGCGTCCCGAAAATGAAGCCAATAAAGCCGCTGAATTCAGGATAGGGAGCTACCTCGCTGCCATTATCAAGAAACCGCATAATAATGTCACATTGCGGATGTGCTCTTGCGGCATCAATTCCGTTAACATTGGCAAGAATGCCGTATCCACCAATGGGGATTATATAATTACTCGCATAACGGTTTACTCTCGGAATTTTTTCCTTAATATCGGTTTCTTGGCCAGCTGCGAACCTCATTTGATTGCCAAATAAATCGAATCCGGTACTTTTCTCAACAACATAATGACAAGAACCAGAACCACCAACCCGAGCTCCAATCTCCAATATATACGCTGTGCCATTAGAGGTTACCCGCAATTCACAATGTCCCGGTCCATTGATCAGACCAAGCGCTTTCATGCCCTTGCAAGC
>JAOXSG010001149.1 GCA_025800105.1 Cohaesibacter sp.
CGCAGAACAATCTTGATGCCAGCTTCAATGTCAGCATTGTCGGAAGAAAGCTCGGCAACAGATTTGGAGGCACGCAGAAGCGCAGTACCACCACCTGGAACGATACCAGCTTCAACAGCAGCGCGGGTTGCGTTCAGAGCATCGTCAACACGATCTTTACGCTCTTTCACTTCAACTTCGGTTGCACCACCAACACGGATAACAGCAACACCGCCAGCCAATTTAGCCAGACGCTCTTGCAGTTTTTCACGATCATAGTCAGAAGAGGTCTCTTCGATCTGAGCTTTGATCTGAGCAACGCGTGCTTCAATGCCGTCTTTCTCGCCAGCACCATCAACAATGGTGGTGTTTTCTTTGGAGATGTTGACTTTCTTGGCAGTGCCCAGCATGTCCAAAGACACAGACTCAAGCTTGATGCCAACATCTTCAGAAATCACGGTGCCACCGGTCAGGATAGCGATGTCTTCGAGCATGGCCTTACGACGATCACCAAAACCTGGAGCTTTAACAGCAGCAATTTTCAAACCACCACGCAGTTTGTTGACAACGAGAGTTGCCAGTGCTTCGCCTTCAATGTCTTCAGCAATGATCAGCAGAGGACGGGAAGACTGAACAACGCTTTCCAGAATAGGAAGCATTGGCTGCAAGTTGGAGAGTTTTTTCTCATGCAGCAGGATGAAAGGATCATCCAGATCAGCAATCATTTTCTCGGTGTTGGTGACGAAGTAAGGAGACAGGTAACCACGGTCGAACTGCATGCCTTCAACGACTTCCAGCTCGGTTTCCAGAGACTTGGCTTCCTCAACGGTGATCACACCTTCATTGCCAACTTTCTGCATGGCTTCTGCAATCATGGAGCCGATTTCAGCTTCACCATTGGCAGAAATGGTGCCAACCTGCGCCACTTCTTCAGAAGAATTGATGGTGTTGGACGCAGCTTCCAGAGCTTTATGCGCTTCAATAACAGCCAGATCAATACCGCGCTTCAGATCCATTGGGTTCATGCCAGCAGCAACAGCTTTGGAGCCTTCACGAACGATGGCCTGAGCCAGAACGGTTGCAGTGGTGGTGCCATCGCCAGCAATATCGTTGGTTTTGGAAGCCACTTCACGCACCATCTGTGCGCCCATATTTTCGAACTTGTCTTCCAGTTCGATTTCTTTGGCAACAGACACACCGTCTTTGGTGATGCGTGGGGCACCGAAGGATTTTTCGATCACCACATTGCGGCCTTTTGGACCCAAAGTGGTTTTTACAGCGTTGGCCAGGATGTCAACGCCACGCAGCATTTTTTCACGCGCGTCAGCGCCAAACTTGACTTCTTTAGCAGCCATAATGTGCTCTTCCTGAAATCTAGATAACTTGTAAGAAAGGAGGGGATCCGTATTGGATCGGGTCAATCATTGAGCAAAGCCCAAAATTAGCCCAAAATACCCATGATGTCGGACTCTTTCATGATCAGCAGATCCTCACCGTCGATTTTGACTTCGGTGCCGGACCATTTGCCGAACAGAACGCGGTCGCCAGCGGCAACTTCCAGTGCAACCAGATTGCCTGCTTCATCACGCGCGCCATTGCCAACAGCAATAACTTCGCCTTCGGATGGCTTTTCTTTAGCGGTATCTGGAATGATGATACCACCAGCGGTTTTCTCTTCGGATTCCACGCGACGAACAACGACGCGGTCATGCAGAGGACGGAACTTCATTCTATGAACTTTCCTATGTCTGTTATGCAGAACACCCAGACCCATTCAGCGGCATCTGAGCAAACTCTGCTCCTCAAAAACAAGTGTGTTAGCACTCTTCTATAAGGAGTGCCAACGACGAAACTTCATTTAGGCAGGTTCAAGTCAGAAGTCAAGAAATGGCAGCGAGATTCTTTTTCTCAGCTCATCAAGGATAGTCTTTTTATTGTGCTGGTTAAGCGCCCATTGACTCATCTATTAATACCCGATCATGCTCATGATCCATGTCATCAATCATGCCATGCTGGTCCAGTTCCTTGATAAAATGCACCCGCAGACAAGTGTCCAAACCATGCTCTGGCAAGGCCCGATGGTGTTCGCGATAACCATGACTTTGATAAAATTCAATCAAATGATCCATGACTTCAGGTGTATGCAATTTCAGACGATAAAGCTCCCGGCTCTCCGCAATCATCTCCGCCTCGCGCAGCAAACGCGAGCCAATACCCTGACATTGCAGCATTGGCTGCACAGCCAAAGTGTCTATATAAAGCGCCTTATCCTCTTCATGAAAAGCCATAGCGGCTTTGAGCGCTCCGTCCTTTTCAAGAAGATAAAGATTACGCTCACCGATTTTATCGGCCAATTGGCTATAGGCATCTGTTGGAATATTTTGTCCAACGCTCTTGGCCATCGGCTCAAGCGTGGTCAAAAAAAGCGCGCGAATGCTGGTGCAGTCTTCTGGCTTGGCCAGACGAAATGTCAGTGCCATTGTGGCAATCCTTTATGTGCCGGATTTTTTCTTTCCTTACCCGTATGGCAAGGCAAATCCGAAAAATGATGAAAACTCTGTGTTTCGTCAGGCCTTATGCATCACACTGAATGACATCTTGATGACAGTCGAAAGAGCAAGAGCCTATTTCCTATTTCGGCAAGGTGATGGTTGCGCGCAAGCCACCCTCACGTCTGTTGCTCAAGCAAACATCGCCCCCATGACTGCGGATAATGGTGCGGGTAATAGATAACCCCAAGCCAACCCCACCGGTTTCCAGATTGCGCGAGCCTTCCACCCGAAAGAAAGGCGCAAAAACCTGCTCCATCTGCTCTTTGGGGATGCCCTTGCCCTGATCCAGAATATCAATAACAAGCGCATCCGCCGTTTGGCTCAGGACAATCTGTGCTGAGCCAGCATAGCGAAGGGCATTTTCAATCAGATTACGAATGGCGCGCTTCAAACTCATCGGGCGGCAATTGTAAACAAGGCTGTCAGTCTCCTCAAATGTCACATCCTTGCCCATATCGCAATAATCCTCGGCAATGGAGGCAAGCAAGGCACTGACATCAACGGATTTTGTCTCTTCGCTGGAGGCATCTTCGCGGGCAAAGGCAAGCACGGCTTCCGTCATGGCTTGCATTTCTTCCAGGGTGGCAAGAATTTTCTCGCGCATTTCATCATCGTCAATAAATTCGGCGCGCAAGCGCAAGGTGGTAATCGGCGTGCGCAAATCATGACTGATGGCCGCCAGCATACGGGTGCGATCCTGCACAAAACGCATCAGGCGATCTTGCATATTGTTAAAGGCAGAAATGGTGCCAACAAGCTCTTTGGGGCCTTTCTCCTCAAGCGGTTCAATGGCTTCCCCACGCCCCAGCTTACGCGCAGCCCGCTCCAATGAGCGCAAGGGAGAGGTCAGCTTGCGCACGCTGAAATAAACCGCAGCAAACATCAACAGCATCAAAACCAGCATCGAAATCAGAAAGGCAATGCCCCAGGTCTTGGGTGGCTTGGGCACAATCGTTTTCACATGCAGCCATCGACCATTATCCAGCGGCACGGCAATGGCCATATCCCATGCAGAAAAGCGTTTGCCATGATGGTCATGTGTCCAGCTTTTATCCTTATCACGCTCTCTGCGTGATTTGCGACGTTGCGCACGATCCTCTTCATCAAAGCGTCTATCAAAGTCCTCAGAAGATGCCCCATCCAGAAATGGATCATCTATTTGGGGATCTCTCTTTTTATCCCAGCGATGAAAAAATTTGCGATTGGTCAGTCGCACCCGCACGCTTTGGGCTGGCATATCGGCTTTGTTCTGCAAGCTATTCGCCAAAGCAGCCGCGGGCGTGCCAAGACGGGGCACTCTCAGGCGCGTCTTGTTGCGCAGGCTATAATGAATGCCGGTGCCGCCCGCTGCTCGCAAAATATTGCGATGCAAGGACGCATCGGTTTCATTGAGCAAGGTCACGACAGAGGCTGTGCGATCCAGAACCTGCTTGCGCACAACAGTTTGCGTCACATCCAGCCGTTCTCGTGCAAACAAAAAGATCGAAAAGGCCTGAGCAATGATCACCGCACCCACAATGGCCAGCATCAGCTGCCCTGTAATGGAGCGCGGCCACAGGCGCAAACGAAAGGATTTTATTTTGATACGGTCAATCATCAATCCCATCCAGACTTTTTAGCGCATTATCTGCCTTGCCCAAAACTTTGGCAGCAAAAACATAACCGCCGCCCCGCACGGTCTTGATGAATTTGGGAGCCTTGGGATCTTCTTCAATTTTCTTGCGCAAACGCGAAACCTGATTGTCAATCGAGCGGTCAAAAAGTTGCGCGGTGCGCCCTGAAGTCAAATCCAGCAGTTGATCGCGCGACAAAACCAGCGATGGTCGCTGCAAAAAGGTCACCAACAAGCGAAAGTCAGCAGCACTGAGCGGCACTGTAACGCCAGCCGGGCTTAACAACTCGCGCCGGGCCACAGACAGCCGCCAGCCGTCAAACTCCAGAATATCCTCTTCATGCTGAACCTGATGCGCAGGCGGCACGCTTTGACTGCGCCGCAAAACCGATTTGACCCGCGCCAGCAATTCGCGCGGGTTAAAGGGTTTGGTCACATAATCATCGGCTCCGATTTCCAAACCGACAATCCGGTCTGTCTCTTCTCCCAAAGCGGTCAGCAAGATGACAGGAATATTCTCACTCTCGCGCACATGGCGGCACAGGGTCAAACCATCCTCGCCCGGCATCATCACATCCAGCACAATCAGATCAATGGCGGCTGTCTTGAGCACCTGCCGCATTTTCTGCCCACCATCAGCCTCGGACACCCGAAAGCCATTGCGTGACAGATATTTTGACAACAAGTCACGAATTTCATGATGATCATCAACAACAAGAATATGAGCAGAAGAATCCATTATAAGGTCCGGGTTCCGGTTAAAGCATGAGGCGTTTGCAAGAGCAAAGAATAGGAACTTGGCTGGCTCTTTTCCATTCAATGCCGTGATGTCTCTCATAGAATAACGGATTTTTCCAAATAAAAATCAGGAAATTGTATCGAACTGTATCCATCTTGGCACTGGTTACAAAGCGCGACACTTATCTGTTTTTTGGGCAAAGATCTGCGACAAAGCGGCGCTAGATTGCATTCATCGACGGAGCGCAATCAGCACTCTCAAGATAGGGGCAAGCAAGGCGGGACCTGACCCCCAGCTTGCCCCACCCTTGACAGCACGAGAGAAACATCTCGTCAAAAATCGGCCAACAGGCCCTGCATATGAATATCAAAACGACCAATGAGGAATTGGTCACATTGAGAGGAAAGACAATGAAAACTGTAACCAAAATCGCTCTGGCTCTGGCTTTGATCACCGGTGTATCTGCAACCGCTTTGACCGCGAACAACGCCGTAGCGCGTGGCGGTGATTGGGGCGCACAGCAGGGGCAGGACTGGCATGACCACAAAGGCGGTCACAAGGGGGGCTTTAAAGGCAAACGCGGTGGCCGTGGTGGTGCAATGAAAATGTTCAAAGAATTTGATGTCAATAAAGACAAAGCTTTGACCAAGGAAGAAATCATCACCGGCATCGACAAGAAAATTGCCGACAATGACACGAATGGCGACAAAGCCATCACATTGGAAGAATTTCAGGCTGAATGGCAAAAACAGACCCGCGAGCGCATGGTTCGCGCCTTCCAGCGGATGGATCGCGATGGCTCTGGCACAGTCACAGCCGAGGAGCTGAAAGAGCCGGCACTGAATATGTTTGAGCGCATGGATCGCAATGATGACGGCCAAATTGACAAAAAGGATCGTCGTCACAAGCGCGGTTGGTTTGGCAAGCGTGGCCATGATGGCCAAGGCCAAAATGGTCAAGGTCCAAAAACACAGGCGCAAATGCAGCCAAACAATAACTAAGCCATCAAAACAAACCAGCCCCAAGCCGAATGAGCTTGGGGCTGATCTTTTCACTCTGGGGGGGCATCCATGAAAAAACGTTCAATCATTCTACGCAGCGCCAGCCTTGGGCTGGCAATCATTGGCGGATATATCGGCTATTCCTACGCACAGACCGAGCATGACATTGCAACCTATGCGCAAAATGTCATCGCCGTTGCCGACAAACATCCATCGCCTGAAATGTCTTCGCATCATCTGCAAAAGACCCACATCTCGCATTTGCCAGAACCGGTGCAGGCCTATTTCAACTATGTTTTTCCCAAAGGCGCACCATCCTTCAAAACTGTCAAATTCGCAATGCAAGGCCAATTTCGTCGGCCATTGACGGAGACATTTGAATCAACAAGCGCCGAGCAAACCATTGCTGTTGCCACCCCTGCCTTGGTTTTTTCGGCAACAACCCCGATTGTACCGCTCATCTGGGCAAAAGCCTATGACGCCTATATTGATGGCGAAATGGACATGAAAGCCAAAATCCTATCCACGGTGACAGTGATGGAAGAGCGCGAAACACCGGAATTGAACAGAATATCATTGCGCCGCTGGCTGATTGAAAGCCCGGTCTATCCCATGGCGTTGCTGCCCGGTGGTCCGGTGCGCTGGCAAGCAATTGATGACAAAAGCGCCAGAGCCATCATTTCAGCTCATGGCCAAACTGCCTCCATGGTGGCAACCTTTCGCCCCGATGGCAGCTTACAAAGCTTCATGGCAGAAGAAGATGGTGATCTGACAACACCCTATCACGGATCTGGTGAATATGTATCCCGCTCTGATTATCGCCTGATTGGAGATGTCAGGGTTCCACATGGCTTTACCATTGCCCGTGCCAGCCAAGGCAAGATTTATCCTTTCTGGAAAGGAACTATCACAGACATTTCTTTCCAATAAAGCAAAACTTCACAGCTCACCAAAAAACAAAGCGCAGCCTAAAAGGCCGCGCTTTTCTATTATAACCAGCATATCAAAAATCAAGCCGCGTCGCGGGCGCGCAGCATATAGCAATATTCCCATGTATCAGACACATCATTCAGACGGCGCGTAACCGGCATTTTTTCAAAGCCGATTTTCTCGTAAAAATGATGCCCTTCAACAAAGCGCGTATCGGTCCATAGTTTGATGGCAAAGCCCTCGCGGCTATCAATCAGATCGGTGGCTTGCTGAAACATCGACCAGGCCAAGCCCTGACCCCGTGCTTTTTTGGCCACATAAACCTTAAAAAGCTCAAAAATGCCGTCATCAGTGGTCTGCGCAATGGCCAAAGAGCCAACCAGCTCCCCCTCTTGCTCCACCACCCACATTTGTCCGCCCTTGGCTGCATAATAGCTGGCCGGATGATCCAGCTCAGGAAATTCCGAAGGCTCATAAAGACAATTGTCATAATCGGCAAAAATATCCGCAATGAGCTTGGCCAAAAGCGGCCCGTCATCATCGCGTGCAGAACGAATGAAACTAAAACTCATGCTCTATCCCATGATTTCGTCTTGTGGCTCAAAGAGTTTGAAAAACGGCCATTAGCGATAAATAGCCAAAGCCAGACCATCACGGCGGGCTTCATCGACAATTTTGTCCATCACCGGATCGCCGCTCTTTTTGTCGACACTGTAACGCTGGGTGACGGTGATAAAGCCATAGCCTTCCTCGCCAAGCACTTGCAGCGCTTGCTGTTCTGCGCTTTCAACTGATGCGCTATCCACGGCAACAATGAAATTGCGTCGGATTTTATCGGTTTGGGGAGGCTTGGGCATTTCGGTCAAACGCCCCTGAATGCAAATAATCATCATTTCCCTCATATCACAGGAACAAACCACACCATGACCAGAAGACTATCTGTTAGATGCAGCATCATATATCTCTGCTCCTGTCTTACTGACACAAGCACAGACTGTCGAGGGTTAAAAGGCAAAGACAGAGGCAAAGAATAAGACAGGACTATGGAAAGAAGAGGGAAGGCCTAAACCGCTTCTTTTTGCGCCCAGCTCATGCGTTTGCGATAAATGGTCGAAGGGCTGATTTCCAAGGCAGCTGCTGCGCGCGAAATATTGCCATCAAATGCCTGCAAGGCCCCTTCGATAATCTGCTTTTCCTGTTGCCAGAAAGGCAAAATGGCATCAGCCATGGCATGACCCATCTGGCGCAAGCTGCAAATGGCATCATCCAGATCCCGCTCAAAGCTTTCATCTTGGCGCAACAAATCAGGAAAATGCTCGGCCTCTACCATGGTGCCATCATACATTACGGCCAAACGGCGAATGGTATTTTGCAATTGTCGCACATTGCCCGGCCAGCGATAGGCACATAGCATCTGTTCCGCTTCCATGGAAAAGAGCGCAAATTGCTTCTTCTCTTCCTTTGCATATTGTGTGAGGAAGGCATTGGCCAAGGGCATGATATCCCCGCGGCGATCCCGCAAAGGCGGCAAATGGATGGGCAGCACATGCAAGCGATAGAAGAGATCCTCGCGAAAACGACCATCCCTGACTTCTGCCATCGGATCACGATTGGTGGCCGCGACAAAGCGAATATCAAGAGAGATTTCTTTGCTGCCACCAATGGGGCGCAAGGATCCGGTCTGGATCAGGCGAAGCAATTTGGCCTGAAGATCAAGCGGCATTTCGCCGACCTCATCCAAAAACAAGGTGCCTCCATCAGCCAATTCCGCTGCGCCTTTGCGATCCTGAGTAGCCCCGGTAAAAGCTCCTTGAACATGCCCAAAAATTTCAGATTCCATCAAATCTGACGGAATGGCAGAACAATTGATGGCAATGAAAGGTCCATCAGAGCGGTTGGAACGCGCATGAAGAGCCTGAGCGCAAACCTCTTTGCCGGTGCCACTTTCCCCAGTCACAAAAACCGGCGCTTTGGAAGAGGCAACACGGATGATTTGATCATAAATGCCCTGCATGGCAGGAGATTGGCCAACAAATCCTTCAAAATCACTCAAGGCTTTGGCCGTTTCAAGATCAGCACTGGCCTTGATATCGATAATCTGGCTGCTGGTGACAGGTGCGGTTACTGGGCTGGGGGCAGGGCGATGCTGATCAAGCAACTCGCTCATGCGTTTGCCCAAAGCCTCGGCACTGACAGGGCGGGCAATGAAATCATGCGCACCAGCCTGCATGGCCGCAACAGCACGCGAAACACTGCCATTTTCGCTCAAAGCCAGCAAAATCATATTGGGATGGCGAGAGGCAAGACGGGAGAGAAAAGACAAATCCTCCTCTTGCTCAAACGTGACAAGAGCGCAGGCCGGTTCCATCAAAAAAGACGACGGGCCGTCTCCATCATAAATCTGAAAATCACAGTCCCGGTCCAGATGGCCCGAAAGCTGATCATTGACCAAACGGCGAAAGGCAGGGTCAGAACTCACAACTGCGATGCGGAGCAAAGGCTGGTCCGCTGGTCCCGATGTCATAATCTTGATGCCTTTCTCGTTGATCAAACGCTCACCAAGCATGATCTCGAAAAGCCAATGACTTGTCAGATCAGACCATGCTTTGAAACAAACAGAGAAAGTCTTTCAGGGGACACACTCATCACAAGAAAGGCTTTCAGGCCAGAGGCAAGGATTGCACACCAGCCTGAAAACAGTTTTGACCGCTTAGGGTAAACAAAATCTTTGCATCGGGAAAATCGGCCACAATCCGGCCATTTTTTCTGTCAATTTGCAAGCTAATCCCCAAAAAGCTGTCGGGCGTGGTTAACAATCTATCAAAATAGACAAAGTGCAGGCAGCCATCTCTCTGAACGCAAGGCTCACGGGAAGGCTTGAAACAACGAGCGCAGGCTAGGCTCAGGACCCATTAATTTGGCACATTCTGCGAGAGTAGTTTTGCGCAAGGACAAGAAGGAAAATCGCGACGATGTGGTTCATTTTCAAGATTTTACGACGCAGTTCATTGCGCAAAAATGCTTCGCCCTTCGGGTTTGTCTTGAAGCACTCATCTATCAAACCAAGAGCTGCAAAAAGGGAACCACCCTTATTTTGATCTTGGTTCTTCTATCTGAATGCTTCAAGACAAACAGAATAGGATAAATTAATGAGTCCTGAGCCTATATCTCTAAAGAAGAAACAGAAGCCTATCAAAAGGAGATAGAGATGAGTGAGCCAACCATTGCAGTTGCATTTGGCGGCGGCGGCGCAAGGGGCCTCTCGCATATTTGGATCATGGATGCTCTGGATGAGCTGGGCGTCAAACCGGTTGCGATTTCCGGCACATCCATTGGGGCCATTGCCTCCAGTCTTTATGCTTTGGGGATGAGTGGCAAAGACTTGCATGATCATATCCTCTCTTTGTTTGGCAAACCCAATGAGGTGCTCAGCCGGTTTTGGCAAATGCGCCCCAAAAGCTTTTCTGACTGGTTTGAAAAGGAAACGCGGTTCAGCGAATTTGATGCAGAAAACGTCATTGAGGCATTTTTGCCAGAGATCGTCGACAAGGAATTTGCGGATCTGATCATCCCTGCCTCTTTTTCTGCCACCAATTATTTCACCGGCCAAGAGGTTGTCTTTAAAGAAGGCAATCTGCAAAAAGCCGTCGCGGCCTCTATGGCTATCCCTGCTCTGTTCAAGCCGGTAGACTATAAGGGACAAATGCTGGTCGATGGAGCGTGCGTCAATCCCATGCCCATCGATCATGTGCGCGATAAAGCGGATCTGGTGATTGCTGTCGATGTGGTGGGCCTGCCTTTAAAGCCTGAAAAAGGCCATCCCAGCCAATGGGAAATGGGACTTGGCTCCACCCAATTGCTGATGCAAACCATCCAGCGCGAAAAAATGCGCCATGACAAGGTCGATATCCTGATCCATCCCCGAATTGGGTCCTTCCGCGTGCTGGATTTTCTAAAGGCAAAAGAAATTCTAGAGGCCTCAAAAGGCGCAAAGGAAGAGGTCAAACGGGCATTGGAGGCAAAACTGGGATAAAAGATCCGCATATGACAGGCAATTGGCCCTGCAAAATTACAGTCTTTGGCTCTGTGCTCTGTGATCATCACATCTAAATTAAACAGATCAATTCACGCATAAAGAGGCCTGTCATGTCCCAAAAGTCCCTGTCTTTCCGTGCCCTTCATCAACCCGGCAAGCCTTTCATTCTGGCCAATGCGTGGGACAAAGGCTCTGCTCGTATGTTGGCCGCAATGGGGGCCAAAGCCATTGCAACTTCATCCGCCGCTCATGCCTTTACATTGGGGCGCCCCGATATGGGATATGTCAGCCGCGAGGAAGCTTTGCACCATGCTGTTGAGCTGAAAGAAGCAACGCCTTTGCCGCTTAGCGCGGACTTGGAAAATGGCTATGGCGATAGCCCGCAAGATGTTGCCAAAACAATCGAGAAAGCCGCTTCTCTTGGCCTTGATGGGGTCTGTATAGAAGACACAATCCTGCCATCCAGCCAGTCCTATAGCATGGCCCAGGCGGTGGAGAGAATAGAAGCAGCCGTTGAAGCGGCAAGAGCGGCAAATGAGGATTTTGTTCTCACCGCCCGTGCCGATGGCGTGATGTTGGGCACTTATGATCTGGCCGAAGCAATCCGCCGCATTCAGGCCTTTGAAAAAGCCGGAGCTGATTGCCTCTATGTGCCAGTGCCGGGCGATCTGGACGCACAGGCGCAGATCTGCAAGGCAGTCTCAGCCCCGGTCAATGCCTTGGCGGCAGGCAAGTTTCTCGCCCATGAGCTGGATGATTATGCCAGAATTGGTGTGGCGCGGATCTCACTTGGCTCGGCTTTGGCGCGGGCCACGCACCGCCTGATCCTTGATGCCGGAAAAGCCATGTTTGAACAGGGCGATTTTACCCCCATGAAACACAGCACAGGAGGAGAGACCATTGATCCCCTGCTGGCCAGCTTTGATAAAGAATAGCCTTAATAGCGGCAATGTATAACAACAATAAGAAAAAGGGCCATGCGGCCCTTTTCCTGTCTTCCCACAAAGTCCTGACACAGGACTGGTCATTGATAGAATCAAATCAGCGACGCGCGATCATTTCCCGCCCAGAGATCGAGGGCATAGGCCCGCTCATCCCCACCTTGCGACGGGTGAGAAAACGGGGTCTGCGGGCAGCAAAATGGCTATGATGCCGTCTTGGCGCTGGCATGGCATCAATCAGTGATGTCTGCGGGCAAAAGCCGTCAACAGGCACAAAATCATCATAACCCAGCGGTTGATGCAGCATATAAAGACCATAACGCCGGGCCCAGCTCTGCCAATCCACCGCAGCATCTTCCAAATCCCCACCGGCAAACAGCGGAATGCAAAGATGCGGATCAGCATGCACCAGCTCCAACACGCAAATAATGGGCGAGCCTTGCTGATTGCTGGTCAAATACCGCGCCCCAATCCCTTTATAATAGGATAGCGGAACCCGAACAATCAAAGGCAGGCCAGACGATAACTGGCATTCCACCAGAGCCTGATTGTCCTTGATCTGAACATGACCGGGAACCTGCTCTCCAAACAAAGCCACTTCGCTTTGTCCGGTCAGGCTGGCCGCCTTGCTGCGCAATTTAGAAGAATGAAACCGTTTATTCAGGTCATGGGGGTCGACTCGCATCGACCCCTCATCCCTGTACGGAGTGGCTTCCGTGTATAGATTTTTGTTTTGACGCCTCACGTGCCTCTCCTTCGAGCCCCTTTTGGGTGCTTCTTTTTTGATGAGACCAGACTAGCGCGGCGACATGTGAAATTGCTTAAGTTTCTAGGTTAAAAAAGCTTTATATTTTATAGGGTTATTTAAATCTTACTGACCGGATTTTCTTTAGATTTGATTCACTCTATCCAAAGCCAGACCCGGCATGGCTGCACAAATGGCTGCACAAAAAGAGGCAGAACCATCCGCCGCTTTTTCCTTGCCCCTCAAACAGCAAAGCCCTAAACAGGAGACAGGCTCACGTCAGCCGATATGATATGATAAGTCAGGATGCCCAAAAGAATGTCCAGCCTCTTTGATCAGTCCCAGATATTGGAGCGCGCCGAAAGTTTGGTCGCAGCAGCAACCAAGGCCGGAGCCGATGCCGCCGATGCCATTGCAGCGCGCAGCGCTTCAACGTCACTCACCTTTCGTGACGGCAAGATGGAAGAGAATGAGCATTCGGAAAATGATTCCATTGCCCTGCGCGTCTTTGTCGATGGCTGCAAGGCGTCCATCTCCACCAATGCCACAGCCAGCAAGGACGAATTGGCCAAGCTGGCCGAACGCGCGGTGGAAATGGCAA
Source organism: Cohaesibacter sp. (assembly GCA_025800105.1). Lineage (GTDB taxonomy): Bacteria > Pseudomonadota > Alphaproteobacteria > Rhizobiales > Cohaesibacteraceae > Cohaesibacter. Next base: position 13,137 of record JAOXSG010001149.1, read on the forward strand.
AGCTGTCTCCACCCGATCCCTATGCCCGCTTGGCTGATCCAAAAGATCTGATGACAATCGATGACATGCAAGCCTTGAAGGACAAGCTGGATCTGGTCGATGATTTCCTACCCGATCATGACTTCTTAAAGACATTGGCACAGGAAACAGAAGCAGCAGCTTTGGCTGTTGATGGGGTCAGCAAATCTGGCGGTGCCAGTGCAGGCCATGGCATTGGCGGCATGGTTCTGGCCACGTCCCATGGCTTTGTCGGCTCTTATCTCTCTTCGCAATTCTCCTTTTCCACCACCGCTATTGCGGGCGATGGCACGGCTATGGAGCGCGATTATGATTATTCCGCCTGTCTGCATCATCAGGATTTAAAAACCGCTGCCAGCGTCGGCCAAAAGGCAGGCGAGCGGGCAGTGGCCCGGCTCAATCCGGCAAAGATCGAAACCGGCACCTATGACATTGTTTATGACCCCCGCATTGCCACATCGCTGATTGGCCATTTCATTGGCGCCATCAATGGCGCAGCCATTGCCCGCCAGACGTCTTTTTTGAAAGACAAACTTGGCCAGCAAATCTTTGCCAAGGGCATGACCATTTCTGACGATCCCTTGCGGCCCCGTGGCATGGGATCGCACCCCTTTGACGGCGAAGGCGTTGGCTCAGAAAAATTAAACTGGATTGAAGATGGCCTTTTGACCCAATGGGTGCTGGACAGCGCAACAGCGGCAGAACTTGGCTTGCAAACCAATGGCCGCGCCGCACGCGCTGGTGCCAATCCACGTCCGGGCAGCACCAATTTGACATTGGAAGCAGGTAAGACCAGCCCACAAGAGCTGATCAGCAATATCAAGGATGGCATCTATCTGACAGATTTGATCGGGCAGGGCGTCAATGGCGTCACGGGAGATTATTCGCGCGGCGCATCGGGCTTTCGCATTCGCAATGGAGAGATTGCCGAGGCCGTCTCTGAATTCACCATTGCCGGCAATTTGCATGATATGTTTGCCCGGCTGATTCCGGCCAGCGATCTGGTTTTGGAAAAATCCACCAATGCGCCCACTTGTCTCATTGAAGCTATGACGGTGGCTGGCCGATAAGCGTTGCGCTGTCTAAGATCTGATTGGCCAGATGATCCTCACTGGAAGGAATAAAGGCATGACCCATGCACCGACCATAAGCCATGATTGGCAACAGGAGCGGGATCTGCTGGAACAGGCGGCCCGCAAAGCAGGGAAATTGGCCTTGAGCTATTTCAACCGCGATCCGCAAGTCTGGTCCAAAGACAATGACAGCCCCGTCTCCGAGGCTGATCTGGCCGTCGATAAAATGCTGCATGAGCAATTGCTTGGTGCAAGGCCTGATTATGGCTGGCTATCAGAAGAAACAGAAGACAATCCTGAGCGACAGCAAAAAGACCATGTGTTTGTTGTTGATCCGATTGATGGCACCCGCGCTTTTATCAATGGCGAGGATGTCTGGACCATTTCCATTGCAATTGTCAAAGACAACCGCCCGGTGGCCGCAGCATTATATGCGCCGGTTCGCAATGAATTATATATGGCCAGCAAGCAGGGCGGTGCCTTTCTAAATGAAAAGCCTCTAAAGATCCCTCACAGACAAAGCTTGCAGCAATGCGTCACAGTTGGCCCGCCACAAGCGATTAAAAAAGGCCCGCTTCATGAGGAAGGCGTGACTTGGGGCGGCTATATCGGCTCTCTTGCCTATCGCATTGCCATGCTGGCAGATCATAAGGCCGATCTGGCTTTGGCGCGCGCAGGTTCTCATGATTGGGATTTGGCAGCAGCGGAGCTGATCCTTACTGAGGCAGGGGGACTTTTGCGTGAAGGGCAGGGAGAAACCCTGACCTATAACAAGGCCATTCCCAAACATGGTGTTCTTTATGCCTGTTGCCCTGAGCTGGAATCACTGATTCAACCCATCATACCAAATTTGCATTTTCCCCCGCGCAAAGCCGTTGCTCCTCTCAGGTAAGAGGCCGCAATGAATGTGAGCAGGAAAAACAGGGTAAGAAATCAAAATTTCCGCAGCTTTATGCGCGAAAAGCCAAGCAGGCTCTAGCCCTACGCGGCTTTAGTCGCTAGGTTCGCCAAAATCCGGTTATGTGCTTTGCGGTCTGTATATATCATGAGACAGACCCATATCGTTGGAGACCAAAGAATGGCAGCAGAACAAGGCAAGCAGCTTTTACACCTCGTATTCGGTGGCGAGCTATCCTCATTGGAAGGAACCGAGTTCAAGGATCTTGATCAACTTGATATTGTCGGTATCTATCCAAATTATGCCAGCGCTTATGATGCCTGGAAATCCAAAGCACAATCCAGTGTCGACAATGCGCATATGCGCTATTTCATTGTCCATATGCATCGCTTACTTGAGCCAGAAAAGTCTGACGCTTAAAACAGAATAAAATCCCAAAAGATGCGTTTATTCTCTGCAAACAGGTCACGATCAAAGGAACTGCCTTGTCAATGTCCATTTGGAAAAAAATAGGCCGATCAAAACCTGTTCTGACCCTCATTGGCAAAAGCATTGCCGCCTATTTGCGACTGGTTCATCACACCTCAAAATTGGTCAATGACTATGATGAAGACTATCGCAAGGCCAGTGAGTATTTTCCCGCTATCATAGGCCTGTGGCATGGTCAGCATTTCATGGTGCCTCTTGTGCGCAAAAAAGACCACAAGGCAAGCGCACTGGTATCGCGCTCCGGTGATGGCGAGGTCAATGCAATTGCAGCCCAAAGTCTTGGGGTCGAGGTCGTCCGCGGATCCGGGGGCCGGGCCCGCAGCAAAACCCTTCAAAAAGGCGGGGTCGCCGCCCTTAAAAAGCTGGTCTCGACCCTCAAAGACAATCGCAGTGTTGTCATGACGGTCAATGTCCCCAAAGGCGGCGCCCGTGAATGTGGGCTTGGGGTGGTGACATTGGCCAAAATGTCTGGACGGCCAATTATTCCGGCAGCTTATGCCTCAGCCCGCCGCAAAGATATTGAAAAGGCATGGGATAAAGCCTCCATAAATTTGCCTTTTTCCCGCGCCAGTTTCGTGATTGGAGAGCCAATTTATGTGGCGGCGGATTGCTCGGATGAAGAGCTGGAGCAAAAGCGTCAGGACGTTGAGGCCGCGCTGAATGCCGTCACCCATAAAGCCTATAACAATGTCGGTGGATAGTGTGCTTTTGGCCGTGTTTTCAAAGGTCAGATAGTCGCGAAGGAATGAATTAACTTGCAATTGGTGCCGCCCTTTTTAGGATACATCCTCAAATAGAAAATTGAGAGAGAATCATCTCAAAAGCGCCAATATTGGATATGGCACAGACAAAAAAGCCGACTTATCCTGCAAGCAAACAGGCAGGGCCATGGGGAAACAAACACGAATGGATATGTCAGGACGGATAGCTCTTTCGCTTTATCGCTCGGCAGGATATGCATTGCGCCCCTTCATGCCCTTTTTGATGGCTGTGCGCCGCTCTCGCGGCAAGGAAGATGGCGCCCGCCGAAAAGAGCGTTATGGCAAGGCTGGCCTGCCGCGTCCCGATGGTCCACTGGTCTGGGTCCATGCGGCCTCTGTTGGCGAAACCAATGCGGTCTTGCCGCTGATTCATCAAATAACCGAGGGCGGTACCTGTGTCTTGCTGACAACGGGCACCCTGACCTCAGCAGCGATTGCAGAAAAGAATCTACCCCCAATGGCGTGCCATCAATTTGTGCCATTGGATCTTGTGCCCTATGTAAAACGCTTTTTAGACCATTGGCAGCCCGATCTGGCTTTATTCGTCGAATCGGAATTATGGCCAACCATGATGAGCGAAATGAACCAGCGCGACATTCCGTTGATCATTGTCAATGGGCGTATGTCTGACCGCTCCTATCAGCGCTGGCGCAAAATGCCATTCGCCATTGGGCAAATGTTTGGCTCTGTGCCACTCTGTCTTGCACAAAGTGAGCAGGATAGCCAACGCTATCAGGCGCTGGGCGTGCGTCATGTAGAGGTGACAGGCAATCTGAAATTTGATGCGCCGCCCCCATCCGCTGATATGGATGCGTTGGCAAGCTTGCAAAGCGCAATCAGCAATCGCCCTGTCTGGATTGCTGCCAGCACCCACCAAGGCGAAGAGAAGCTTCTGGCTCAGGCGCATAAACGCATGGCAATGCGCCTTCCAGATCTGCTGACCATTTTGGTGCCGCGCCATCCAGAGCGCGGCGAAGAATTATGGACGCAAATTCGTCAGATTGTGCCAAAAACCGGTTTGCGGACCAAAGATCAGGCTGTGCAGCAGGACACAGAAATCTATATTTGCGATACATTGGGCGAATTGGGGCTCTTTTACCGTCTCTCCCGAATTGCCTTTGTCGGGGGATCCTTGATCAATCATGGCGGTCAAAATCCCATTGAGCCAGCCCGTTTGGGGTGCACCATTTTGCATGGTCCAAATGTGCAGAATTTTAAGGATATTTACAAAGCCCTTGATGAGAGCGGTGGCAGCGAAATCATTACCACAGAGAGGGATTTGATCAATATATTAACGCGCCTTTTTGCCTCAGAATCTGAGGTGCACCGGCGTTCGGAATTGGCACGTCTGGCTTTACAACCCTTTTCAGGGGCCCTTGATTGCACCATGATGGCATTGACGCCTTTCCTGAATCCCCTCAAAATCAATGCCGAATTGACCAAAGCATCGGGGATGATGCAACGATGAGAGCTCCAAAATTTTGGCAGACACGCGGTCTGAAAGCTTTGATGCTATATCCGGTCAGCCTTCTTTATGCGCGCTTTTCTTTGTCGCGCTTTAACAAGAAGGCCCGCTATAAGGCGCGTTTGCCGGTTTTATGCATCGGAAATCTCGTTGCGGGCGGCGCGGGAAAAACCCCAACCGCTCTGGCAATTGGCAAAGCGGCAGTCAAATTGGGCCTGAAACCCGTCTTTCTGACCCGCGGCTATCGGGGAAAGCTGCAAGGCCCTGTGGTGGTGGATCTGGACAAGCATTCCATGGCCGATGTGGGCGACGAAGCCTTGCTATTGGCACAAGTCGCCCCAACCATTGTCAGCGCCGATCGCATTGCCGGAGCAAAACTGGCAGAAGAAATGCAAGCCCATATCCTGATCATGGATGACGGCTTTCAAAATCCCTATCTTTATAAAGATTTCAATTTGGTCACCATCGATGCCCAACAGGCTATCGGCAACGGGTTTGTCATGCCAGCAGGGCCTTTGCGTGCGCCGCTTTTGCCGCAAGTGCGCCGACTGGATCAGTTTTTGGTCATTGGTGAGGGCAACAGCGCACCCAAATTGCGCCAAATGGCCGCGCGCCTTGGCAAGGCATCCAGCCATGCCTATTTCCATCCAGAGCCAACCACGTTGCTAGAAGGCACACGGGTTTTGGCATTGTGTGGCATTGGACGCCCGGAAAAATTCTACCAGACGGTGACAGATCTGGGGTTGGATCTTGTGGATCGCTATGAGGTGGCAGACCATCACGCCTATAGCAATGCGGATGCACAACAGGTGCTGCATAAAGCCAAAGAGCAAAATCTGGTCATTGTCACCACGGCCAAAGACCATGTGAGATTAAGCGGCATGTCTGGCGCGGCAGAGGACTTGGCAAAGGCTGCCAAAGTCATAGATATTTCAATGGTCTTTGACGATCGGGCTTTCCCCAGACTGGTGCTGGAACAAACCCAGAGAAAATTCAGCCGGCGCTAGCCTCAGAGCTAGTCCTGAGGCCTGAATCTAGGCCCCAGCCTCTGCCTTGATATGAGCCTGATAGGAGGCGGCAGCATCGGCATAGGCTTCTTGTCGGGCAACATTCCAATATTTCAAATCTTCCAGAGCAATAGAGCGTCCTGTGACAGCGCATGTGACATAAGAGCCGCTTTTGATAACTTGATAATCACCATCCAGATATCGCAATTGCGCTTCTTTACCGGCATTGGAAAAATTGATCATTGAAGGATCCACCTTTCAGGATTGCATAATCATTTCTACTCGTTGGTATTACTGGGCAAATGCTGGGAAATCCAGACCATTCACTACATATTGCCTTTGCCAGAGGAAAAGGCCGACAAGGCCGGTTTGGAAAGCGGTGGAACATCATCGCCATCCGCATCATCTGGCTTATGCGCTTTTTTGATCACGTAAAAACAGGTAAGAACCGCCGCCAGACCAAAGATCACGGCTCCAATAGCCTGACCGGCCAAAGCTCCTTTGGCGCCATAAAGAGAGGCACCAAGCATCACGGGCGGAATGGTGCCCAACGTTGCCTTGCCCCAGTTAAAGGCAGTGGAATAAGTCGCATAGCCCAAATTGTTGAAAGCGGCATTGGCCACAAACAAAAAGCCCATAAAAATGCCGCTAGCAGCAATCCAGTTACAGAAAAAGGCAACAAAATCAGCGGTCTTTCCTTCTGCGCCAAACATCAGCAAAATCCAGTCCTGTGCTAAAAACAGGATCAACCAGACAGCAATGGAATAGACAAGAATGAATTTCATGCTCTCCATCAGGGTTTCGCGCACCCGGTGATGCAAACCAGCCCCCAGATTTTGCCCAAAAATTGGCCCAACCGAGCCGGAAAGCGCAAAAAGTGCGGTATAGGAGAGGGGGATCATACGCCCGACAATGGCCCAGCCCGCCACAGCATCATCGCCAAAAGGCGCAACCGCCGCAGTGACATAGGCATTGCCCACCGGTGTGGCAACATTGGTCAGAACAGCAGGAACTGCAATGGCAAACAAGGCTTTCCAGTCATCCCAGATCGCCGACAAATTGGTGGCACCAAGCAGGTTATGAACTTTCAACACCCCATGCAGGCCAACACAAATCATCACCACACGCGCCAAAACCGAAGCAATGGCCGCCCCAGTGACCCCCATATCAAAGCCGAAAATAAAGATCGGATCGAGAATGGCTGAGGCCAGTCCCCCCGATAGTGTGACATACATGGAGCGCTTGGCATCACCTGAGGCCCGCAACAAGCCGCCCAGCATCATGGCTATGCCCAAAAGAGGCAGGGAAGGAACAACAATTTGCAAAAATCCGGTGCCAACCTCCAAAGCTTCGCCTTTCGCGCCAATCAGAGACAGCAACGAGGACAAAAATGGGAAAACCAGTAAAACAATCAGCACCATACTCAATATGACAGCTGCCAGAGCGGAACTGGCCCGCCGTCGGGCAAGGTTTCGATCTCCCGCTCCCAAAGCACGCGCCACCACAGCAGAGCCTGCAATCATCAAGCCGACACTGGCCGAGGTATTGAAGAACATAATGGTAGAGGCATAGCCAATCGCAGCCGCCAGCTCGGTCTGTCCCAGAAGGGAAATATAAAACAGATTGGCAAAATCCACCGCAAACACAGCAAGCAACCCAACAGCCCCTGCCGCTGTCATATTGATGACATGCTTGAGTATAGACCCCTCAACAAATTTGGCTTTGCGGGCCGAAGAGGAGGGGCGGGAAGAAGAGGGAGTTTGAGACTGTGTCATTCAGGTGCTTACTATAGTTCAGGCAAAGAGGAGAAAAGTCTTGCTAAGAGGAGACCATAAGACTTGCAACAGGCATTTACCAGCTATCCATGAAATTTTCCAATTCTAGCGCTTTCAAGAAAGGCTTGACCATTTGAGCATCTGTGATCAAATATAAGCATTTATACGAAATATCTCATAATGGAGCATTTTATGCTGAAAAGAATAGCGTTAACCGGTCTGATTGTAATTGCTGTGACCGCCCCATCTTTGGCCGCGACCCTTAGCGGCCCGGAAATGAAAGACCAGATGATTGGCAAGACCATGAAATGGAAAAAGGGAAAATATTCAGGCACCATTATCATGAAAAGCAATGGCCAAGCGGTCGTAACCATTGATCAAAAAGTGAAGGTGAGAAAAGATACGGGCAAATGGTGGATCAAAAATAACAAATTATGCAGCAAATATAACAAAGTGCGCAAAGGCAAGGCCAAATGCTATACCTATAAGACATCAGGGGCAGGATTTAAGGACAATGAAGGCGGCGTGCTCATCCCCTGAGACCGTTTAAGAAAAATCATTGCAACAAAAAAGAGGCTCAAATGAGCCTCTTTCCAGAGTATCACAAAGAGTAGGAATATTATCCTATTCTTTATTGCCTTTGCCGCGATGAGGCTTCTTGCCTCCTTTGGGACCATCTTTACGATAGCTGTCTTTGCGCGGTCCGCCTTTGCGTTCGCCATCTTTGCGTCCCCCCTCTTTGCGATAGGAGCCGCCTTTACGCTCGCCTTTTGGACCGCCGCGACCACCAAAGGATTTGCCAGAGCGTGGACCACCACGTCCTTCGCTGCGCCCGCCACCACGCGGACCAGACACTTCCTTGGGCCGTTCGGCAAGCTTGACAATGCGCAGGCTCTTCTCGCCAGTGCCCTCAGTCTCTGTTACATCCTGAAAATTATCAGCAACATCAGGGGAAAGCTCAAAGACGGTTTCGCTATCCAAAATGCGAATGAAGCCAACCTTGCGTTTGGTAAAGCCACCAACCCGGCAAATCATCGGCAACAGCCAGCGTGGCTCGGCTTTGTGTTTGCGGCCTGCATTGAGGCGGAACCAGACACCATTTTCAAAATCAGAGTGCTCGCGCGCTGGCTTTTTGTCGTCAAAAGAGCCACCAGTATCAAGAATTTCTTCAGGCGCTGGATGCAGGGCTTGCTGGCTGGCCAGAAAAGCCGCCGCAACCTGCTCTGCGCCATACAGAGCCAACAGGCTCTCTGCCATTTGCAGGGCTTCGCCTTCCGGGGCCACTTGCAAATGTTCATTGGCAAAAATCCGCTCCTGATCGCGGGCCTGAATATCGCCAATGCTTGGAACAGACCCCCAATTGACCCGCAATTTGGCAAATTTCAGCAAACGATTGACCACATGGCGCTTGTTGAGCGGGGCAATCAAAACGCAATTGCCCTTACGACCTGCACGGCCCGTCCGGCCAGAGCGATGCAACAGGGTTTCGCTATTGGTGGGCAAATCGGCGTGAATCACCAAATCCAGATTAGGCAAATCAATGCCGCGTGCTGCCACATCGGTTGCCACACAAATCCGTGCCCGTCCATCACGCATGGCCTGCAAGGCTTGCGAGCGCTCCGCCTGGCTCAATTCACCAGACAGGGACACAACCCCAAAACCACGATTGGACAAACGAGAGGTCAAATGTCGGACCATCTCACGGGTGGAGCAAAAGATCATCGTGCTTGGCGCTTCATAATAGCGCAACACATTGATGACGGCTTTTTCCTTGTCGCGCGGGCTGACAAGATGAGCGTGATATTCAATATCGCTATGCTGTTGGCGCTCTTCGGCCGTGCTGATCCGCAAGGCATCGCGCTGATAGGTCTTGGCCAGCATCGCAATGGGTTTGGGCACTGTGGCAGAAAAGAGCAGGGTCTGGCGATCATCCGGCGCAGAACCCAAAATAAATTCCAGATCTTCGCGAAAGCCAAGATCGAGCATTTCATCAGCTTCATCCAAAACCGCAGCGCGCAGCCATGTCATATCCAGCGAGCCACGCTCAATATGGTCACGCAAGCGCCCCGGCGTGCCAACCACAATATGCGCACCTGCGGACAGATCCCGGCGCTCGCGGCGCATATCCATGCCTCCGACGCAGCTGGCAATTTGCGCGCCAATATCGGCATAAAGCCAGCTCAGTTCCGCCTTCACCTGCAAGGCCAACTCGCGCGTTGGCGCAATCACCAGAGCCAAAGGTTCCGCCGCTTTGGAGAGTTTGCCGCCATCGGCCAAAAGGCTGTTGGCCATGGCCAGACCAAAGGCAACGGTTTTGCCTGAACCGGTTTGGGCAGAAACCAGCAAATCGCGCTGGCCAGCATCAGCATCCAGAATAGCGGTTTGAACAGGCGTCAGGCTCTCATAGCCACGTTTATCAAGAGCAGCAGCCAGAGATGGATGCACAGCATTATGCAAGGTCATTAAGACATCTTTCGGGATTGGACGCCAATGGAATACTCACACATTGGCCTCTAGGTCATATCATCCCGTATCCAGATGCTCCCCCTGCTAACCTGTCTTTGTCAGCGCTAAAAGCACAACAAAACACATCTTCAAACCAGCATCATCCTAACGGGCTAAAGGCGCTTTCTAGAGCAGTGTTGGGCAAAGGTCAAACAGCGCAAGGCAAATAACTTGGCAATCTATGCCTTATGCAGCATTTATTGGCATAAATGATCGGATATTTATTTTTGGGACAAGTGGTCAAGTAACGCTATTGTGACTGGTCGCCAGCAAGACTTTGGCGATAAACTTTTCGAACAATTGTTATAATTTGATGAAAATGAGCCTGTTTATGAGCCAATCTGCCCCGGACCGCCTGACATTGGATATCATTTCCGATATTGCCTGCCCATGGTGCGCAATTGGCTATTACCGCCTCAAAGCCGCCCTTGATCAAATGGGCCAAGAGGCCGATATCATTTGGCATCCTTATGAGATCAATCCGCATCTGGATATAAAAGGCACCAATCTGATTGATAACATCATCTATAAATATGGCATGACCAAGGATCAGGTCTTGGAGATGCGTTCGAAATTGACCAAATTGGGCGCAGAAGTGGGCTTTGATTTCAACTATCAAGACGATATGCAGGTTCAAAATTCTTTGCGCGCCCATCAATTGGTGCATTGGGCCAAACAATTTGGACCAGAGCAAAGCCACGCGGTCAAACTGGATCTGTTAGAGGCTTTCTTCACCCACCGCCAGAATATTGCCGATGTCACTCTGTTGGTCCAAATTGCTGAGAAGCAGGGACTGGATTCACAAAAGGCGCAAGAGATGCTGCAACAAGATGCACTCTTGGCAGAGGTCAAAGCAGTGGCTGCCGCCTGGCAACAACAGGGTATTTCCGGTGTGCCATCAATTGTTGCCAACCGCAAATATCTCACCACTGGCGCCCAGCCTGTTGAGGGCTATATCCAATGGCTAACAGCCGTCAAAGCCCAAGCGGCATGAAATAGGGTAAGGCTTTCGCCCGTGCGCTCGTAAGGCCCTGATCATTGATCAGGAATAGCCGGTAAGAGATATGTATCCCGGCCGGTAGGCAAGCGGGCTTTCGCCCGTGCGCTCGTAAGGCCCTGATCTTTAGATCAGGAATAGCCGGTAAGAGGCATTTATCCCGGCCGGTAGGCAAGCGGGCTTTCGCCCGGCCCTCGCAGGCCCTGATCATTGATCAGGAATAGCCGGTAAGAGATATGTATCCCGGCCGGTAGGCAAGCGGGCTTTCGCCCGGCCCTCGCAGGCCCTGATCTTTAGATCAGGAATAGCCGGTAAGAGATATCATGTCGCCGTGCCGCCAACTGTGATGCCATCAAGACGCAAAGTTGGCTGACCAACACCAACAGGAACGCCCTGTCCCTGTTTGCCACATGTCCCAATTC
>JAOXSG010001187.1 GCA_025800105.1 Cohaesibacter sp.
GCCATGTGCCTTTCCATCCAGCTCCACAATCGAGTTATCTGATTTAATGCAAGTTGAAGAGTCTATTGTGGTAGTGGAGGTGGTATCAGTTTCTACAGATGTGGGGTGGGTAGTGATCCCATATTACTATTATGACTTTAAGCAAACAAAGGCTACCCAGATCTTGCTATTAGTTGCCTTTAAATCTGCATTTTTAACCACTAAAAGGGGTAATCCCTTCAATTTAATATGGGAGCCTTGCCCCCTCCCCCCACATCCCCTGGGAAATGGAACTCCCATGTTCCATGACACCATAAAAGATAAATTGATGTCTGAAAATATGGGATACCAAAATCCGTAATTTCACCCAGTTGCCGAGCATCCCCGCCCCGGGCCTCTCCCTTCTCCTCTGAGAAATATTGCTCCAAAATGGTGAGGTTTATCCTTTTTGGGCCATTTAAAATGGTATTTTAGCCTTTATAGCATTGCATGGCAAAGGCGACTATAGGCGATTTAAGGCAACTTGGGCGACTTAAGGCGACTTAATGCGACTTTAGGCGACTTAAGCCGATTTTAGGCGACTTAAGGTCCCAGAGTAGGCCTTATATGATGAGACACC
>JAOXSG010001191.1 GCA_025800105.1 Cohaesibacter sp.
GACAACATCCTACCATTGCCCCATGCAATGGTTGCTGGCCAGCTTCACTCTCCATCGCCAGCTCCAGAGCCTCCTTATCGATTTCCAGAACACCTCCAACTCTCCTCCAAATCTGTGTTCTGTCTATACTATGAGGAGTGAGGTACTCACAGACTTCCCTCACACTCGACATTTTTTTGTTTTTACGTGAACTGACTTGGGTTGAACACAATGTGGCTCCATCAGCGGCCACACCCAAGACAGTTCTCTTCAGTTTTTTGTTTCTTTATCTTTTTCAGCAATAATCTCTCCTTCGGCCACAGTAGTGTCAAATCCGAGAGGAATATACAATTGTCCTGCATCATCCACCGGGTATTCATTCCCAGCTTCATCATACAGTACATTTAAACCCCCGAATCTGACTGACCGACCTCTACCTCTTCCTCTTGGGCCTTTATGCCCGGATTGACCAAAAGTTCCTCGGGAAGGGCCAGCATGGCCACTTCCCTGCGATTGTGCACGCCTTTGGGGACAGTCACGTGCCAAATGGCCACGCACCCCACATTGAAAGCATGCTAATGGGTCATAGTTAACTGAATAACTCTGACCACGACCAGCTCCACCTCTGCCTCGGGAGTTACCCCTAGCCGATCCCGTCGAACTACTGCCACCTCTTCCTCTGTATCCACCTCTACCCCATCCGCGTCCTCGCCATTGACCCTGGCCACGTTTTTTCTGGTTTTGGCCCCTGGTCTGATCTCCAGCCGTACTTGATTTCCAGCCGGGCCTTCGACTTGCCTTTATGGCCAGTTCCGTGGTCTCAGCCAACGAAACGGCCTTTGCAATGCTTTGGGGGTAATGCAGACTTACTGACCTTGCAAGGTCAGGTTGCAATCCCCAAATGAATAAATTCAACATATGCCCTTCATCATATGAATCCAGGCGGCCCAGCAAGGTTTCAAATTGGCTGGCGTAGTCTCACACAGCCCTGCTCCCCTGTGAGATGGACATTAATTGCGATTGGGCTTCCTGAGACCGGATGTTTGATCCAAACCGGTCCAGTAATGCCGCAATCAGCATAGCCCAATCTCTGGGCGGACCCCTATTCCGGCGCTCAAACGACATAT
>JAOXSG010001205.1 GCA_025800105.1 Cohaesibacter sp.
GCTTTTGCTTCTACAACACTCAAAATAATCGTTAAAGCCTAAACCATTTAATCCGAACACTGTTTTATAACATTCTACTAAGGACAGGTACTCTCGTCGATGCTGAAGTGAGTTCCAATTTAATAATTTGCATCGTTCTTCGTATGGCATCTCACGAGGTTTTTGCCCAAGAGCAATTCTTGATGCTCTTCGTTGTACTTTTTCAATAGCTAGTATATCTTTGACTCGGTGCGGTGACCATACAGGACATGCATATTCTAGGAGCAAACTTGCCCTTAGATCAAATATATTAGGAGCAAATAGCCTCAACTCAGTCGCATTTTGCACATTTGTGACCGCTAATTTCGAGCCCTGTCAACATGGCCGCTGCGTGATGAAGGTCTATAGAGAGTAGTCATGAGGGAGACCATCAGGTGTTTTGAGAGTTCGAGAGAGGTCAAGAGGGAGACCATCAGGTGTTTTGAGAGTTCGAGAGAGGTCAAGAGGGAGACCATCAGGTGTTTTG
>JAOXSG010001207.1 GCA_025800105.1 Cohaesibacter sp.
AAAAAAAACTCATACAGAAAACACAACGACAACGCAACAACAACAACAACAACAACAACAACAACAACAACAACAGAGTCAACGAGGCATCAACCTGAAAAGTCACACAATGCAAAGGCAACAAAGCAAACACATCCGACACGTGAAAGCATATAGACATGAAGATGACCATCAACCTCAGGCCAACCCATCGCATTGCCTGAGGGGGGCAAACTCGAAGAACTTGCCATGGCTCCGCTCCCCGCCCCACAAAAAGGAAACCGCAACTGCAATATGCTAATTTCTGAAAGAACAGAATCAAAATACCGTACACAGAAGATGTGCATTTATCACAATGCTTCATGGGGCAGAGTTGCTTTCATATAGTTGCAATGTAATGCGTCAATCATCCGCGGTTTACAAGAAGCAACCGAGCACTTTCGCCCAAACACTACCTTGACACCCTTCGGATCAGGACGTGGACGGCCAGGCATGAAGACACACTGAAGAAGCAGGAACAATCAGCAAAGCTAAACAAAACGAAAACATGCATGTGACAACAAAAAGCCATGAAAGCAAATACAAACAAATCCTCCAACCCTTGCAAGTGCTTATTGCCATGGGCGCATCATCTTACGGGGGGCCAAAGAGCCAAGGTAATTTAAAATATGATATATAAAACCTTGACATGGATGAAAAAAGGAAACTGATAGCAATCAAATCATATGACATAAATGATATCACCTCCCTGTGATCAAAGGTTGGTGGTCAACAACACTTCTGCACAAACACTAAACACAAGGAGAAAACAAGGAGAGACAACAAAAACAAC
>JAOXSG010001213.1 GCA_025800105.1 Cohaesibacter sp.
GAGACTGCCTTGCCTGGAGGTCCTGTGGCTGAGACTGCCTTGCCTGGAGTTTCTGTGGCTGAGGCTGCCTTGCCTGGAGTTTCTGTGGCTGAGACAGCCTTGCCTGAAGAAGGCAGTACCACAGCACCACCTGGACCTGCAAGTGAAATTCCTGCTGAAGGTAGCCTTGGCTCTTGGCAAGCTGTAGAGGCAGAGCCTGACACAGCATCAGAGTTTGGTGGGTCGACTGTGGCCAGTTACACTGTAATTAATGAACATGAGCTTTGAGCTGCACAAGCCAGTTCTTGGGCCAGCAATGGCCAGCCTGAACAAGGCCAATTGTTTCTAGTAGTTGCCTTGGAGACTCTGACTCAATAATTTGCAGGCAAAAAAGTGCAAGAATTCAAATTAAAACAGCATTATATAATGAATTTGAATATATAGTTTAAATCTTAATAGTGCATTTACATAAAAGCAATAATATTTCTATAATAGATTTGAATTTGGAATAATAAATCTTTTTTGGTATAAAGATTTGTGTCAGTGATGGCTTCCCTGGAGAAGGAATTTTTTCCCTGAAAATGTTAGGGGGTGATTGCATGCATTATTTTCTGGTGCCAGGAGGTTCCACTCAGGCAATACTATAATG
>JAOXSG010000033.1 GCA_025800105.1 Cohaesibacter sp.
CCATCGAAGAGCGACAGAAACTCCTTATGGAGCTGCTATGATAGGATGGCGGGCTGGAACAGCTCAAGGAATGGCCACCAGAACTGGCACTGAAATTCGAACGTATGTTGATGGAGCATCACCATATCTTCTCCCTAGATAAGAACGAGATAGGTTGCACGGACACGGCGGAACACATCATTGAGCTAATGGATGACGAGCCGTTCAAGGAGAGATTCTGGCGGATTGCCCCACCCCTGCTGGAAGAGGTCCGGGAGAATCTACAAGACATGTTGGATGGAGGGGCAATCCGGCCCTTGAAATCACCTTGGTGTAACGCCATGGTCCTTGTGAGAAAGAAAGACGGAACCCTACGGTTCTGCATCGATTTCCGGAAATTGAACGCTAGGACTAAGAAGGATTCATTTCCCCTTCCCCGTATGCAAGAGACCATGGAGTCCATGGTAGGAGCCCGATTCTTTTCCAGCATGGATCTTAAATCTGGGTTTTGGCAAGTACGAATGTCAGAAAAGTCCCGGCAGTATACTGCCTTCACTGTGGGAAGCTTAGGCATGTATGATTTTCTCCGGATG
>JAOXSG010000036.1 GCA_025800105.1 Cohaesibacter sp.
GTTGCATGGCCAGATGATGCCCTGGCAACGGGGGCCACGACGGTCTTTGCAAGGCTGCCAATGCCCGTCCATCTGCTAGCATCATGGGATCGCAAACGAAATGAAAGAAAAACAATATTCAATTCGAGCACAGACACTTCCGACCAAAACGAGTTTGATTCAACCGTCACGGTTCCGACACGAAGGCGAATCTATTCAATGCTATACAAAAGTCTTTCTATTCCATTCTCCGCAAATAGGGCACGCGTCATTCTGCCACAGAACTTCAGCTGAGGCAGCGCAGCCACGGCGCCTGCGAATCCACGAGTGGACGCACAACCGCCAACAGGAAAATACATCACAAATAAACAGAAAGTATAAGTCTAGATAAACAGAATCCAGCCATAAATCAGACATAAAGTGCAAACTGATTCACCACAAGTTGAATCCAGCAAATATTGAAATTAGCACAGTTGAATCCAGCAAAAATTGCAAACAGTAAAGCATAATCCTGTTGACAAAGCCTGCCCTTTCCCCAAGTAGTCGTACAACAGCCAAAACGAAAATGCACGACAAACCAACATAAGTTGAATCCAGCGAACGCCGAAATCAGAACCATTGAATCCAGCGAAAGGTATAAGTCTAAGTCCAGATAAACAGAAGCCAGCCATAAATCACACATAAGTTGAATCCAGCGAACGCCGAAATCAGAAGCCAGCCATCAATCACACGTTTTCCACTGGTTTGGTTGAGCCCTGCACTTCCACCGATGATCAGTGAGAGGACGAAGGCAACCTCCGGGCAAGTCAAAACGAAATCATACATCGACGACAAGTTGAATCCAGCAAATGTTCACATCGGCACAGTTGAATCCAGCGAAAATTGCAAGCTGTAAAGCAGAATCCAGCGTCAGGGGATCGTTTTGACCCGAGCATTGCAAGTCCTCTCGTGGCATCTCCGCCGGATCAAAGAAAAGAACGGCATGGAAGAGACATTCAGCCCAGACACGGACATCTGAACCGAAGAAGAGAAATTCAACCCAGACACGGACATCTGAATTCAAGGAAACACGCACTCAGGCACTTGTTTCCATAGGCCTCATCACGGGCTCACGAATGTCCACTGTGTAAAGAACTTCTCCATCGCTACTGCGTCGCACCGGCGTCAATGGTTCGTGGAGGCGTATCATACTATCGCCCCACATCTCGAGGATGCCATCAGCCTGCGCGCAACAGGGAAAGCACACATTTGAGCGCAATGCCTACAAAGAACCCATACTCTGCCTGCAAGGTTAAGATGCCGACGGCGGTGAAATGCACCGCAGCAACCACGAGATTCTGCGCGTCAGCAGCAGGAATTTTTTGCCAGCTCTTGTCGTAAATGTCCGTCTTCGTAGCGCGTTGCAATGCCTGACAGAGATGAAATTACTCAAAACACTACATCCCCACAACAACGATATATCCCTGCCTCCACAGGAGTTGACTTCAGTCCCCACCGCTTGCAGTTGGCCATCGGTTGCACAGGCTCACCTCCTTGCAGCGTCGCATACTTGGAACCCATCATGCCGACATACATCGTGAGATGTACTTTGGACTCCATAGAAAGCAAAAGCAAAGAAGCAGCTTCCATTGTGACCCCTCCAAAAAAAACACGTCTGAATCAACTCACGTACAAGTTAACCTTCAGCCAAACTCTGCCGGCAAACATACATCACACTGTTGTGAAGCAAGTCAGACATCATCAAACAAAGCAAGACTCCATCCAACGTTTTATCAAAAACATTCACGACATCAACACGGACCGCGTTTCCAAATATTCTTTCAAACTGCATCTGCTTCTTTAGCTTGTGTCTTCATTTTTCACATACCGCGCACGTCATGCGGATACTTGCACTTGTCGCCAAACTTGCAGAAGCCCCTCTGGAAATTCCTTAGCTAGTCTCTTTCATATTCATTGACCAAGGCTGGACATGTTTTAGAAATGACGGACATGGCAAGCTTCTTGCATATCTCCATCGTTCTTCTTGCCTTGCGCTTGGATGACCTCCCAGTCCCAGTTGCTTGCTCCAGGCGTTCATCACGATACTGGTCGCCTCAAGGCGTCGCCGCCCAGAAGCTGGATACATTTCCCGTGACAAGCCTGCAGCACCCAGCCTGAGCCTTGTGGCTTGCTTTCAGGTTGCTTCATCTTCTTTGACTCAATTGAAACTGGTGCTGCAGGCCTGCAGAAAATGCGATTGAACAATATAATCTTGTTGCATTGGCATATCTTCTGTGGCATCCGTTCGTTGAACATAGAAACCTGGCTCTATGGGTCTTCACAGTCAAAGTGGCAACAGAGTTTCAAGCCAGATAAAAGTCCCACTGGCCCTGATGTGAAACATCAAGGCATGTCACCTTGGTCTCCGCCGGAGCCACATTCTCAACAGCTCAGAGATGATGGAAAAGAGAAATCCAATAACCAAAGGCGGCACCCAACTGCGGCGACCATAACGAGCTAACCTTACATATGAAGTTGTTCGAAGGCTATCCTTTGAGTTTATTCTTCATCATCATCTTCATGCAAAGAAACGCACTCAAGCAGCTAAATTTGCCGATGTTGCAGCTAAGTTTCGCAAGTCCATGAACTTTCGCAAGTCCAAGATAACGATGAAAAGCAGCTTCCATTGTAACAAAAACAAGCTGTGAACAACCCACGTACAAGTTATTCTTCAGCCAAACTCTGCCGGCAAACATACATCACACGGTTGTGAAGCAAGTAGAACACCGTAAGTTGACTGCAGCAAATTCATTGGAAGAATTTCTTGAATCCAGCGAGATCTGCAATCAGCAACGTCGAATCCAGCGAAATTTTGCTCATCATGAGTCAACACCTACAATATGCAAATGCTTGCCACAATGCAACTCACAACATCAAAGAAGCCTCCAGGCCAGAAATATCATCCATGAGCCTTAGAGTTCACACAACACGAAAAACACATTTCCAAACAAACATGTCAGGCAGAATTAAACATCCCACTTAGACTCCAACTCATCTAGGCACGTACATCTGAATGAGCACCAGGACGACATTCTGCGACAGAAGAGGTCAAAAGCCTGCATTTTGCAAAAATTTCTTGAATCCAGCAAAACCTGAAATCAGCACCTTCGAATCCAGCAAAAGTTTTGTTTCATCATGAGTCAACACCAACAATGTAATGAACCTGCACTGATATCACAACTCACGACATCAGCTGAAGTACAAGCGACTGTTGAAAACAGCAAGACAGTCGATACGAATCTGTTGGAATATTGACATGCAAGAAACTGTCATGAACGTAACATTCTCTGATACACCACAACATGCACCAACAAAACAACAAAACAACTCGCATTCTTTTAGTCTTTCTGCGGGAAGATAAAGTGATGTCATCTGTGGACATGAGCTCATGCATCCAGACCCGTACATCTGAATCCATACTTGAACTCATGCGCCCCGACACGGACATCGGAACGCATTGAATGCACAGAAACTCAGATATACCCAACGACTGGCTCATCAACCAACACTTCGTACAGGAGATCACCAGAGGTTGACACGCGACGTCGCACCAAGGGCTCATGCAAACGAAAGCCTTCCCCGTACTGCTGCAGGATATTGTTGGCCGCCTGAGAAATTCAAAAAAAACTCATGCCACGCGACGCCACGTGTTCAACGCCGTAGAGCATGAATGACCCCGCCTGCAATGTCAGCACGCCCACAGCGGTGAAGCGCACCTGGACCGCCTTCAGCTCTTTGGGGCGCGCAATCTGCTGCCACTGTTGGCCGCATATCTCGGTGTTGGCCCCACGTTGCAAAGCCTGCATGAAACAAAATGAGACAAAAAAGAAAAAGAAGCAAACCTGGACACGGAAGCCCGCCTCCTCTGCTGTTCGCTTGAGCCCCCAACGACCCGTGTTGCTGGCGGGTTGCACTTGTTCTCCATTTCGGAGATGAAACAACTTCGATTCCACCATGGAAACAAACAGCACAAGGTCTTGCTTTGCCGGCAGATCCACCATGTTCAAGCGAGCATCAACATCCATGTCAGCTGCAGACATATCGGTGGGCGTACGTTCCGTGTTAAGTTTTGTTTGAAGTCCAACACAGGCTGCGGGCACCCATGACATGCGGGACAAGTGAAGACTTGGTTTTCATACCTGTGCATCTTCTTTGCAGACTGCAGACTACATAACTTCGGAAGGCGAAGCCACAAAAAGCAACAGGTGAGCGCCTTGAGGTCTCTCGCATCGGCCTCATCGCAAGTCGAACTACTCACGTAGCATAGCAGAGCATGCAAACATCGGCATACATCAACAATCAACAAGCAAAGAGACTTACCACTTCGAATCTAGCGAAAATCCAAAACAAAATCAGCGTTGAATCCAGCGAAAATCGCAAACATCAAGGTGCAATGGTGCGTCTTGAGCAGCAACACAGCGCTGCTTCCGAAGAAACTAACCGCATGGATAAAATTGCTTCACAAGATCGACACACGAACATGTCAATCGCAGATGCAATGAGCACAGGTGCAAAGGAGATCGACACACGAACATGTCAATCTCAGATGCAATGGGCACAGGTGCAAAGGATGTCACAAATCAACAACAAACACACAAAAAGACACACAGGCAGGCAGTTGAATCCAGCGAATACCAAAAACAGCACACTTGAATCCAGCCAAAATTTACACCAAAATAATGACACCAAAATAAAAATAGCAAAGCAACCACAATAGCAACAACAACAACAACAACAAGAACAACATCAAAAGGCCTCCCCAGGTATGGCTCTAGGCATGGCCCTGCACATTTGCATGACTGCTACCTGTGCATTATAATGGGCCCACCAGATCCCCGAGCAAGCACATTAGCCCATTTGTCTTGCTCTCATATCCAATTCTTGGACG
>JAOXSG010000124.1 GCA_025800105.1 Cohaesibacter sp.
TCAGAGCAGCCGCGCAAAACGCTCTTACAGCTTTTCTTGGAACCTCGTCCGGAACACGAACCTTCCAAAAACGGCTGCGGGGCGCGGCGAGAAGAGCCAAGAACCTCAGAACCATCGGAACCAGAACCTTGACCTTCGAGAAACAAACCAGTTTCCACGTCATCATACTCTTGAAGCATCATTGAAATCACCAAACCATTTGACTGACTTCCATGCTCGTCGGCCTGGGCCGAGGTCTCTTCTTGGTGTTCAGTTCCTTCAGTCCACTCGTCATGCATTGAGGCTGTCACCCAAGTATCCCAGTTAGCATCATACCACCAGTCTTCGTACCATAAATCAGTGGGGTCTGCTTCCAACTCATTTAGCTTACCCTTCTTACCAAAACCCTTGGGCTTTCCTTTTCCTTTTCCTTTGCCTTTGGAATCCTTGCTCTTTCCTTTACTGCCTTTACCTCCTTGTCCTTTCGCATCTCCTTTGCCTTTTGACCATTTGTCTCCTTG
>JAOXSG010000083.1 GCA_025800105.1 Cohaesibacter sp.
GCTTTTCTGTGCTGCAATATGGCTTTGATGCAGGCTCAACCTGTCGCAGCTTTTCAATTGTCTTCAAATCTGGCTAACCGAACCTTGGTTTGCAAAGGTGGATCGGAAAATAGAGGCGCAGATTACCGTTTTTTGACAAAAGCGTCTGTCATTGAGCGCGTCGACGGCAGATTTCCCAATCAAAAAGTATATTTCCCCTTGGGGGCAGGGCATCAGGGGCAATTGCAAAGCCACTGGAGCTATGAAACCCTCAGTCAGGAAGACGGGCGCCATGTGTTGCTCTATGAGCGGCTTTCACTACGCTCCCCTGTTCAGACCCAGCATATATATCGCACTTACGAGCTCTTCTCTCAAAACAATAAGGTCTATGTCACCATTTATGATGGAGTGAATGGGGCGCGTGACTGGCGTATGAAAGTCACCCGTGAATGCTATGGTCCAGGATGGACGCGCCGTGAAAAGCTAACCCGAAAGGTCCCCAATCGCTATTGGAACCCGCAGAATTAACGCCTATTCAGCGAAAAATATATGCGGTTTTCGGATAAGAATAGGCGTCAAATAGAGCCTGTTCTGTGAAAAGTGAGCGCGGTTTTGAACAGCAAACCGCGCCAAAAAATCATGCGCTTTTGGCCCCAAAAACCATAGCATGGCCCTGTATGGG
>JAOXSG010000085.1 GCA_025800105.1 Cohaesibacter sp.
CTGAAAAAACGAGATTTTCGTAACGTGATCTGGCATTGTTAATCGGTTACCATGGTAACGAAATGATAAACAAAGCCCTTTTATGAGTTTCCTCGATAAAATGCCTTCCGAAATCCGTTTTCAATGATCCTTAACCGATTCCAACATTTCCACTAGCTCTTTAAGGCCAGGTTACTCAGTCAAAATCAAGCCTGGCTGAATTTTTAAGCGATGACGTCATAGTCATCGCTTATTGTCATCGGCTCTGCGAGGTCGAAGCGCGATTTAAGGATGTAACATAGGATGCATCGTCGCAACGTCGTTCCCAAGGTCCTCCCTTTTCTTCCCATGATCATCGAATATTCCAGAACGCTTGCTCCCCAAAGGACTGCGTGCACTCGATTGAAATCTGATATTTTTTAATTTGACAGCTGCAGTATGGCAACAAACAGATGCACCGCGTGTCAATAATTTTTTAGTTTTTTTGTAAAGAAACCTTTGCTAGTTAAAAAAGCTTTACACCAGAAATTTAAAGCAACAGAATGGAAAAAAAAAACATGAAAACAAGGAAGATCACTAACCAAGCGATTTTAAACATCACACATTTGGGCAAGGCGTTTGGAAAAAACTTGCCGAACATTTTCCTTGGATTTCTGCAACC
>JAOXSG010000127.1 GCA_025800105.1 Cohaesibacter sp.
TTCGACAAACAAATTTCGGTGAACTGATTGGATTTGATAAAAAGTTGGTCATAAAAACAGAATATGGAACAAAACTTCCTAATATCACAAATTCGATTGATGTCTTGAATATTAACACCAATGCAATAAGTGATAGTATAGTTGATGGAGTAAGTACAAATACTATCGCGATGATTCCAACTGATAATCTGACCAGATCTTATCCTATCACTTTTGAACCACGAAGACCACTTTATTGTCCTGTTTCATCAAGCATCTTTTCTGAAATGAGATTTTATGTAACTGATTCACTCGGAAGACCAGTTGATTTCAATGGTATTGATTGGTTCATGACTTTGTTGCTTCATTCAAGATATCATCTTATGATAAAATATGCGTCAATCTGATTTAAAAAAATATATGATCCTGAATTGGGAAGATTCACAAGACAACACATTTATGGCGAAGGAGTAATGAATGTATTCAAAAATTTTGGTTCGAAAGTTATTGGCCAAACACTTAAAAAAGCCGCAAAAACAGCTGCCACAAAAGCTGTTACAACAG